>NZ_JBICTU010000016.1:0-207186 GCF_043197795.1 Sphaerisporangium sp. NPDC049003 | reverse complement strand
GGGACGAACTGAGGGAGATCATTATGATCGACTACACGACCAGGTGGTCCCTTCCTCGTGGCAACTGGGTGGTCCCATCAGGCTGGCAAGCGACAGGAGGGGTCACACCGAGCAGGCTGCTCCTCTCATACACCAGGCCGTCCAAACGGGCATGAGGACTCATCACCGCTACCTCTCCGCCGCTGGCAAGCCTGGAAATGAGTACCGACAATCACCACCGGTGCGCTTTCCGATAGCTCCCGCTCCCGGCCGTATGTCGGCTGAGCCGAGTGGTTCCGCTACTGATGGCCATGCTCTCTGACAGTTATCTAAGTGTTTCCTGGCAATCGGGAGTGGTCATGACCGGCCACTTCGGCAGCTTCATGACTCTCCGTAGTCGCCGTTTGGCTGACAGCGCATTGACAGGGTTGCTGACACTGATCAAGATGAGAGCGTTTTTGTCACTTATAGGTGCTTTATACGGCCCGCCGGGCACAGTGTCGCGGGTCGACGGGGTATTTCGGAGGTTGAGGCGTGCGCCTTCAGCGTGTCCAAATGTGGCTGTTAGCCGTGCTTTCGATCGCGTTGCTGGCGTCCAGCGTCGGGGTGATCACTGATCTGGTGTCGCCGTCGGCGCCGGGGTCCTCTTCCTCCCAGGAGCGGTCGGTGGAGGGGCGGGCGATCAGGAAGGTCGCCGATGTCCATGGTGTGGAGGATTCGCCGCCTCCGGTGACCAAGGCCGCCGCACCGGTGCTGCCGAGTGCCGGGTCGGCCGAGGTGGCCGTGGGCGCCGGTTTTGCGAAGGCGTCGGATTCACCGGTGTCGGTGGCGCAGGCGGGCGCTGAGGCCTCGCCAGGCAAGGTGCGGGTGGAGACCTTGAGCGCGGGCGTTGCCAAACGCCTGGGTGGTACGGCTTTGGGGGTGCGTGTCGCGCGGGCCGATGGTGGCCTCAAGGCGGCCCGGGTGCGGGTGAGTGTGGACTACTCCGGCTTCGCCAACGCTTTTCCTGCGGGGTCTGCCGCGCGGCTCGGGTTGATCGAGATGCCTGCGTGTGTGCTGGCCGCTCGGCCTGACGCGGGGTGTGCCAAGGCGGCTGAGAGCGCGCGGGTGGTGCCGTCGTCCAATGATCAGGCATCTCGCCATCTCGTGGCGGATGTGGAGGCCGCTCCGGGCGCTTCGCCGTCGGACGGCAAGGTGTACGTGATGGCCTCAGTCGCGGCGGCGGGGACTCCGGATTCGGGGACGGGGAACTTCGCGGCGACGGATCTGAAGGCGGCCGGTTCCTGGCAGGTCGGTTTGTCGGGTGGCGGGTTCTCGTACAACTATCCGATCCCGGTGCCGCCTCCGGTGGCCGGTGAGGCTCCGCAGTTGGCGTTGTCGTATTCGTCGTCGTCGATCGATGGGCTGACGAACTACACCAACAATCAGGCGTCGGTCGCGGGGATGGGGTGGGATGTCTCGACGGGGTTCATCGAGCGCCGGTTTCGGGGGTGTGCCGATGATGTGGTGGAGTCGAGCAAGAATCCTGACCAGCGTAATTGGAAGCACCAATGCTGGGAGTCGCCGGATGAGAACGACGGGGATGCGGCGACCACCGACTACACCACCTCGCATTTGACGCTGTCGGTGGAGGGGAAGTCGTCGGCGATCGTGAAGGATCGGACCAGCGGCGGGTGGAAGACGGTCGAGGACTACGGGTGGAAGATCGACTATTCCACCTCCTCCCAGACCGGGCAGTCGTTCTGGGTGGTGACCACGGTCGATGGGACGGTGTACCGGTTCGGCTACCACCGCGATTCGATGTGGCAGACCCCGTATGTGGGGGATGACACCGGGGAGCCGTGCCGGGACCAGTATTCCAAGACCGGTGCGCCGGGGCTGTGTTTCGCGCCGTGGCGGTGGAACCTGGACCAGGAGATCGACCCGAACGGCAACGTGGTCGACTACACCTTCACCCGTGAGGAGAACTGGTACTGCAAGACGGTCGGCGCGTTGTGCCAGCCCGGCCCGCTGGGGGACGGGCGCGCGTTCCGGGTGGCTTATGACCGGGGCGGTTACCTGGCGCAGGTCGCCTACGGGCGTAACACCAACGTGACCGGGTCGGCGCACACCGCCAAGGTGGTGTTCAACGCCGTGGACCGGGGGACCCCGCCGGCCTCGGGGGTGCCGTGGGACAACGACACCCCGACCGATCTGAACTGCCCGTCCGGGCCGTCCGACGTGATCACCGCCTGTGACACCCCGGGTCCGGCGTTCTACATCTCCAAGCGCCTGGACAACGTCGTCACCTCGGTGCACAACCCGGCCACCAGCGGCTGGGACCAGGTGTACCGGCTGGAGGCCGGGTACAAGTGGGTGTACACCCAAATCCCGCAAGGCCTGCCCCCGGCCGGGCCGGTGCTGTGGCTGGACACCTTGCGCCCGGTCGGCCTGGCCGGGGACGGCCCCGACATCGCCCTGCCTCCGGTGGACTTCGAAGCCACCCTGCTGGACAACCGGGCCGACTACAACGACTCCCAGGGCAAGCCCCGGCTGCGGTTCCCCCGCATCTCCACCGTCTACAACGGGCTCGGCGGGCGCACCGACATCACCTACGGCCAGCCCAACCCCTGCCCCTACCCGTCGGGGTACCCCACCACCGGGTGGGACACAGGCGCCCGTGACTGCTACCAGGCCACCCTCGGCTCCTACTACGACACCAACGGCATCCCCCGCACCAGCCGGGCGGTGTACCTGAAGTGGCTGGTCACCCAGACCGTCGACAAAGACCTGGTCGGCGGCTCACCCGACATGCCCACCCGGTACGAATACCTCGGCACCCCCGCCTGGGCCCGCGCCTTCAACTACATGCGCGCCACCACCCTGGACGGGGTCCTGTGCACCCCACCGGTCAGCGGCTACTGCAAGATGCTGACCGAAGACTGGGAAGAGTTCCGCGGCTACCAGCAGGTGCGCACCATCAAGGGCGCCGGCACCAGCCCCGACGACTACAGCGTCACCACCACCGCGTTCTACCGCGGCATGTACGACGACCCGCTGACCAACGGCACTCCCAAACGCACCACGGTCACCGACTTCGAGGGCAACACCTACAACGACACCCGGGTCCTGGCCGGCCGCACCCTGCAAGAACAGACCTGGCGCGCCACCACCATCAACGGCCAAACCCTCACCACACCCGCACCCGTAGCACCCGCCGCGGCGGAGCCCGTAGCGGCCCGGTCCGGCCCGACGGGCCCACCCATCCCCCCGCGAACCTCCGGAACACAACCACAGCCCGACGCCGCCGCCCAACACCACCGAGCGGCGGCCGCCCCCACCGGCGCCCGCATGATCACCGCCGCCCTCGCCCCCGCCCGCGCCCTGGTCAACGGCCTGCGCGGCATGTTCGGCACCACCGTATTCGCCTGCACCTACCCCACCTGGCAGAAATTCGGCTCCTACACCACGGGCAACAAGGTCACCTGGGCCAACCACCACTGGGAAGCCCTGCAGGCCAGCGTCGGCTCCGAACCCGGCAAAATCACCAACGCCTGGAAGGACCTCGGCGACTGCACCGCCGCCCCCACCCCCACACCCACGATCACCCAGACCCCCACCCCGACACCCACCACACCCCCAAGCGGCCCCACCCTGGGCGGCTACATCGAGGTCGGCTCCACCCGGTACGAGTACACCACCGTCCCCACCGGCGACGGCCCCGGAATCTACGACCCCCGGCTGATCAACACCACCCGCCAGGCCACCCGCGAAGCCATCACCACCGGCTTCCGCTACACCGACCAGCGCACCACCTACGACACCTACGGCCTGCCCACCAAGGTCAACAACTACGGCCAGACCGGCGACGCCACCGACAACACCTGCACCACCACTACTTATGCTCGCAACACCACCAAATGGCTGCTGAGCTACCCGGCCACGGTCGAACGCCGCGCAGGCGATACCTGCACCACCGGTGCCCTGCTCGGCCGCACCGTCACTCTCTACGACGGCGCCACCAGCCCCACAAGCAATACTCCGACAGTGGGCAACGCCACGCAGACTCGTGTTTACAGCAGCGATTCCGAGTATCAAACCACTGGGGCTCGCTACGACAGCTATGGCCGGACCACGTCTGCCATCGACGCCGCCAGCAAGACCACAAGGATCGACTACATTCCTGCGACTGGATGGCCGTCGAACGGCATGGTGACCACCAACCCGCTCGACCACATCACGACCAGTCGGCGGTCGCCTTACTATGGCCAGCTCGCCGAGGTACGAGACGCTAACGCCAAGGTCACGCAACTCGAGTACGACGCGCTTGGCCGCACCACGACCCTGTGGACACCCCAGCAGCCCAAGAGTGGCGGCACAGCCGCAGCAACCGTGAGTTACACCATCCCCTATGACGGAAACCTCGGTCAGCCCACCTCGGCGGCTAAAACCAGGCTTAGCAAGCTACAGTCCGGCTCAGGCAGCACGGCTATATGGGTGACACAGCACACCTACATAGACGGCCTTGGCCGACTAAGAGAACAGCAGTCGACCTCGCCAGCAAGCGGACGCATCACCACCGCCACGGCTTATGACGCACGCGGTCTTACCGCTGCCGTTTCTCAGCCGGTGCACAACGCCGCCGACGCGGGCACCGGACTGCTGAACCCCGCCTTCACTAGCCTGCCCCAGTGGTCCAAGACCGTCTACGACGGCGCCGAAAGGGCGACAGCGCAAATCGAGTACACCGGCGCATCCGAGTTGCGCCGCACAATGACGACTCACTTCGGTGACCACTACGAGGCAGCGTCACAGCCACCCGTAGGCGGCAAGTCCGTCTACTGGACCGACACCAGCGACAAGGTCGTGAAGATCGAAGAGTGGCCCGACGCCACCACGCACAAAGACACCTCTTACACCTATGACCCCGAAGGCCACCTCACCAAGATGGTGGACGCTAACGGCAATATCCGAAGCTTCACCTATGATCTCCTAGGCCGCCGAATCACCTCCCAGGACCCCGACGCTGGAGTCGGCGAGGAGCATTACGACTCGGCTGGGCGGTTGAGCTGGACCAAGGACGGCAACGGACAAAAGCTCTCCTACAGCTACGATGATCTGGGGCGTAAGACTGCGGTGTGGGCCGGTGAGTCTGGTACCGGGACGAAGCTGAGCTCTTGGTCCTATGACACCCTTGCCAAGGGCAAGCTGACCTCCTCATCCCGCTACGTTAACGGCTACGCCTACACCAGCCAGGTCACTGATTATGACAGCATGGGCCGCCCGACCGGCTCAACCCTTACCATTCCCTCGTCAGAAGACCTACTGGCAGGTGATTACACTTTCACCGCTGCTTATAACGTTGCCGGGAATCTAACTCAGGTGGGCATGCCCGCAGCGGGAGGATTGCCGGCCGAGAAGGTCACCTCCACATTGACGGACCTTGGACTGGCCAAGGGGCTGACCTCCGACTTCGGTGGGGGGTTCACTTACGTCAATGACACTAGGTACACCGCGACGTCCCGTCTGGCCGAGCGGTATTACGGGGCGACCGGAAAAATCAAGCGAACTGTCACCTGGGACAACTCCACTGGATGGCTCTCCCGGGTCAGCACCACGGTGAAAGCCGACACCTCTACTCCTCAGCTGGCCCAAGACGACCAGTACTTCTACGGCGCGGCGGGTGATATCACTCGGATTTTGGACGCGGCCTCGGCCGTCTCGGGTAGTACGACAGGCCAGTCAGAATGCTTCTCGTATGACGGGCTGCGCAGGTTATCGGCCGCTTGGACTACGACGGCTTCCTCATGTACGGCGGGCATATCTGGCGCTGACGGCCTAGGCATTGATCCGTACAAGCAGGAGTACAACTATGACCTCGTCGGTAACCTCACCTCATTTACCGACAACGACCAAACCTCCACCTACCACTACCCAACACCCGGCGCCTCGTCGATCCGCCCCAACACAGTAACCTCCATCGACCGGCCTGGTGGCAGCACCGACTCCTACGCCTACGACAACACGGGTCGACTAAAAACGCGCACGGTAGCAAGCAAGCCGGCCACATTCGAATGGAACGAGCTCGGGGAACTCTCAAAAGCCACCGTCGACGGCCAGGACACTTCCATGGTCTACGACGCCGACGGCGAGCGCCTGATCCGCCGGGATCCAGGAGGTAGGATCACGCTCTACCTCGGCGATATGGAAGTCGAACTGGCTGATGGCCAGCTGATGGGCAAGCGGTACTACTCCGCCCCTGACGGATCGACGGTTGCTATCCGCATCGGCAGCGGAAGCCTGAAATGGATGACGTCTGGACTCCACGGCAGCCAGCAGCTAGGAATCGACGACGGCACCGGGCAGGTCAGCCGCGAACGCTACTTGCCCTACGGCAAACGCCGAGGCATCGACGACCTGCCCTTTACCGATCACGGTTTCTTGGGCAAGGTTGAAGACGATACTACCGGCCTCGATTATCTGTCCGCTCGTTATTACGACCCCAACATAGCTCGATTCATCTCCACCGACCCTGTTCTCGATCTCACCAAACCACAGGCAGCGAATCCATACAGTTATGCTGGTGACAATCCCATTGGCTTCTCCGACCCGTCCGGCTTGTCCCGCGACGATGGATGCCAGTCACCTATCGAGAAATCTACGCAACATTGCAAGGAAGTCGCTAAATGGAATTCTTGCGTAGATAAGTATGGCGAGAGCAGCTGTAAGGCTAAATGGAAGAAAGCCCAAGAAGTCGAGCTGTCAAAGGCGATCGAGCTTGCATATGTCGAGTACGTTAAGAGATGCGGCTCTGACGCCAATGATATCAAGCGGATTAGCCAGACCTGCGCCGAATGGATCTTGAGCGGCGACGGTGACCCTGTAACCGCACACGCCAAAGCTCACGCAGCAAACATCAAATTGGTCGTTGATGCGCTCCTGATTGCCGGTTTCGGGCCGGAAGAGATCGCAGGAACGGTGGTCGCAAAGCTTGGAGCTCAAGCGGCCGCAACCATCCTGGGGAAGCTGCCAAAGTTTGCCTCCATCGCTCGAAAAATAGCCAAAGGCGAGGCACTATGCAATAGCTTCGCTCCTGGCACTAGGGTTCTTATGGCAGACGGAACCCTAAAGCCGATCGAAGACATCAAACTTGGAGATGAGGTTCTGGCCACCGATCCCTTAACGGGCCAGAACGAGTCCAAGCCCGTTGTCGCACTAATTGAGAGTCAGGGCCAGAAAGATCTGGTAGAAATTACCGTGGATTCCGATGGTGACAAGGGAAATGCCGTCGGGACAGTTACCGCAACCGACAAACACCCATTCTGGGTCGATGATCAGGGGCACTGGTTCAACGCATCAACCCTTCAGGCTGGGATGCATCTTCGGACGGCAACAGGGCTTTCCGTTAAGGTGCTGCATCTCCGCGCTTACCAGCGAGCCAACCAGCGCGTCCACAACCTCACGATCCAAGGGCTCCGCACCTACCACGTGGCTGTTGGAACCACTGACGCCCTAGTTCATAATGCAAGCGGGTGCGGAGGTATCAAGAACAGCCTCGACAGTAACGAGATCACCGGCCTTAATAGAAATTTTGGCGGTTCCACAACCATTAACGGCTCCCTGGAAAGCATGTACGCGAACATGGATCGCTATAGCAGCTTCTGGGAGAAATTGGGTGTTGTTATTCGGGATATCGCCGGCGCTCACATGTTCGACAACGGAAACAAGAGAACCGCGCAGGCGGTAGTCCAAGCACTTATGAAACGCAATCATATTTCGACTGGACCTAACGCTGCGCAACTAAGAAAGATCATTCAGCAGGTCGCTACTGGTAAACTTACGAACGTACGAGACATCGCGGCCGCGTTACGTGGCTACTAGACGGAGCACGTGTGAATATAGAACAGATGATGACGAAGCTTTCAGAAGCAGGTCTTAACGTAATCCTAAAGACTGACGGAGAGAGGCTGGAAGAAGGTGAGGACTACTGGACAATCGTAATGAGCGGCTCGCCCCTAGGTGAAGAGGGTCCGATCCGATTTGATGGTGCCAGCCTAGAAGACTGTATTCGCAACAGTCTTACTTTGCTGCAAGCACGCGGAGAAAGATGGGAATGGGTTAAGGGCATCTCTTCATAAGTCGGCGTGCCGCCGGGGGCCATCTCTAGGCCCACGGCGGCTTTCCACTGGGCTTAAAGCCGCCGCGCCCAGCATTCGGGGCTCCGGTCGAGACTAAGGAGCCTAAGGCGATCTACCGGCCCCAGCCTCTCCCGCGGTTAGCAGAAACTGAGTTGGGCGACGGCAGCGAGCACGGTCTCCGTGCCGATCCGCAGGTCGGTGGTGTTACAAAGGGGACCAGCATGGCAGGGGAGGCTGTTCGATGTTCTCGACGGTTTGTTCGCCTCGGTGGATGACTACTGCGCGGATCAGGAGATCCTGGAACAGGTGGGCGGTCTCGATGACGCCGGATTGCGTGATGCCGCTGAACGGGCCCTCCTGGACCTGGCTGAAGTCGGCGGACACGCAGGCTGAATAACGCGTGTTCCGCGACCGTCCCGGCCGCTCCCGTGAAGCCTGCCGTGTGCCGGAGCCGCGTCGTGTACGGCCCCTCTCCAGTGCGGCGCGATCGCCGGGCTAAGGGCTGTGTGTACCGGAATCGCCGAGGTCGGGGGAGCGGAGCGGGGGATCCCGCGCGGCGGAGGATCGGATCATGAACATAATGAGATCCGTCGCCGCGAGCGTCGCGGCCGCCGCCTTGCTCTTGTCGCTCCCGTGCGCGTCCGCGTCCGCCCGTGCGGGTCTCGCTCGCGACGCCGCGAGCGCCGAGGGTGCCGCGAGCGCAGTGGGTGCGGCGAGCGCAGTGGGTGTGGCGGACGCGGCGGGGGCGGCGAGTGTGGTGTCGGGGTGTCCGGTGGGGGCGACCTGCGGGAGCCTGCGGGTGCCGCTGGACAGGGACGATCCCTCGGCCGGCACTACGACCGTCGCCTACGCGCTGGTGCGCAGACACGACACCTCGCGGCCCGCCGAGGGGACCATCGTGCCGAACCCGGGCGGGCCCGGGGTGCCGGTGATCGGGCACCGGGACTACGCCGGGGCGTACCGCCACCTGCTGGACAGTTACGATCTGCTGCTGGTCGACCCTCGCGGGGTCGGCGGGTCGGGGCCGTTGCGGTGTGACTCGGCGCGGTGGAGCGACCTGTCCGGGTCGCGCCTGCTGGCGCTGGAGGCGGTCCACGCCTGCGGGACCGAGATCGGCGCCCGGCGCCGCTACTACACCACGGCCGCCGCCGCCGACGACATCGACGCCGTACGGGCGCACCTGGGCATCGGCAGGCTCGACCTGCTCGGCCAGTCGTACGGCACGTACCTGATGACCGTCTACGCCGAGCGGCATCCCGAGCATGTGCGCTCGATCGTCATGTCCTCGGCGTACCCGCTGGACTTCGACATGCTGGGCGGGCCCGCGGCGCGGGCGATGCGCAGGTCCGTCCACCTGCTGTGCCGCCGGTCCGGGGGCGGGTGCGACGGGGACGCGGTGCTGGACGACCTGAAGACCATGGCGCGGCGCCTGGAGGACAGGCCGATCCGCTACTCCGGCGGTGTCCTGGACGACACGGCGCTCGCGAGCACCGTGTACAAGCTCGCCTCCAGCCATGTGGAACTGTACGGAAGGCTGCCCGAGGCCCTGCGCCTGGCGGTCCAGCGGGATGTCGAGCCCCTTGTGGAGCTGGCGGAACGGGTACGGCCGATCAGCGGATCCGCCGCGCGCGGCAGGACGTTCAGCCTGCCGATGTACGTGACGGTGACGTGCAACGACTACCCGGCGTTGTGGGACAGGCGCGCCCCGGTGCGGGAGCGGTTCAGGCAGTACGCCGCGCACGTGGCGCGGCTGGATCCGTCCGAGTACCGGCCGTTCAGGCCGCAGGCGTGGATCGCCGGGATCGTGGACCTCGGAGACTTCTGCGTCCGCTGGCCCGACCGGGCGGCGCCGGCCCGGTACGGGTACGGGCGGCTGCCCGACGTGCCCGTGCTGGTCCTGTCGGGGGAGCTGGACCTGAGCACCCCCACCGAGGAGGGCCTGCTCGCCGCCGAGCAGTACCGCGACGCCCAGGTGATCGAGGTCCCGAGCACCGGCCATGTCGCCGAGAAGCAGGACAGGGCTTCTTCCTGCGTGATCTCCCTGGAGACCCAGTTCATCCGCAGGGGGCGCGTCGGCGACCGTACGTGCCTGCGCCGGATCCCCCCGGTGGAGGTCCGCTCGGTGGCCGAGATGAAATGACGTCAGAAGTGACCGGATCCCCCGATGAAGTGGCCGAGATGGGATGACGGCACGACCGGCCGGATCGCCTCGGTGGAGATCCGGCCATGACCTGTCGCCTGTGGCGGGCCACGGGAGCCATGACGTGACGCCTGTGGCGGGCCAGGGGAGTGGTCCCGTGGCCCGCCGGGTCGGTCAGGCTTCCGCTCGGGTGAGGTGGAAGGTGAGGCCCAGGTCCTCGTCGCGGTGTCCGGGCAGGTCGGTGGCGGGTGCCCCCTCGGTCATCGTGGTCGCCAGGACCTCGTCGGCGACCCTCTGGCCGTCCGCCCGCAGGGCCTCGGCGAGGTCGCCCGAGGCCGACCACCACAGGGAGATGCGGTCGGTGATCGAAAGGCCGCTCGACTTGCGGGCGTCCTGCACCAGGCGGATGACCTCGCGGATGAGGCCGGCACGCGAGAGCTCGGGCGTGACCGTCAGGTCGAGGGCGACGGTCTCGCCGGTGCCCGTGCCGACTGCGCCCGTCTCGACGGCCCAGCCCGCCCGCGGCTGCTCGGTGACGATCAGCTCGTCCGGCCCGAGGGCGACCTCGGACCCGTCGACGACCACCGTGGCCGCCTCGCCCGCGCGGACCTTCGCGGCCAGCGCCGCCGGGTCGGCGGCCGTGATGGCGGCCGCGACCTCCTTGGTGCCGCTGCCGAAGCGCTTGCCGAGCGTGCGGAAGTTCGGCTTGACGGTGAAGGAGACCAGGTCGGCGGAGAACGACGACAGGTCCTCCAGCGCCTGCACGTTCAGCTCCTCGGCGATCAGCTCGCGCAGCGAGCCGGGCAGGGACGCCCAGCGTGAGGCGCCGACGAGCGCGCGCCCGAGAGGCTGGCGGGTCTTGACGCCGCTGGACGCGCGCGCCGACCTGCCGAGCTCCACCAGGCGGCGTACCAGGGCCATCTGCTCCGACAGGCCGGAGTCGAGCAGGTCCTGGTTCACCTCCGGCCACGTGGTCAGGTGGACCGAGGAGGGCGCCTCGGGGGCGCGCAGCACGTCCCACAGGTAGTCGGTGAGGAACGGCACCAGGGGCGCCATCAGCCGCGTCACGGTCTCCAGGGACTCGTACAGCGTGGCGAACGCCGAGACGTCGCCCGACCAGAACCGGCGCCGGGACCTGCGGACGTACCAGTTGGACAGGTCGTCGAGGAACTCGGTCAGCCGCCGCCCGGCCCGCGTGGTGTCGAACGTCTCCAGCGCGTCGGTTACGTCGGAGACGGTCCGGTTGAGCTCCGCCAGGGCCCAGCGGTCGATCAGCGGGCGGTCGGCGTACGCGGGGGCCTCCGCCAGCCGCCCAGGCGACCACGACTCGGCGTTGGCGTACAGCGTGAAGAAGGAGGTCGTGTTCCAGTAGGTCAGCAGGACCTTCCTGACGATCTCCTCCAGGGTGCCGTGGCCCACCCGGCGCGGCGCCCACGGGGAGCCGGAGGTCGCCATGAACCAGCGCAGCGCGTCGGCGCCGTGCTCGTTCATCAGCGGGATCGGCTGGAGCACGTTGCCGAGGTGCTTGCTCATCTTGCGGCCGTCCTCGGCGAGGATCAGGCCGAGGCACAGCACGTTCTCGTACGCCGACCGGTCGAACACCAGCGTGCCGACGGTCATCATCGAGTAGAACCAGCCGCGGGTCTGGTCGAGCGCCTCGCAGATGAACTGGCCGGGGTAGGACTTCTCGAAGACGTCGTTGTTCACGTGCGGGGCGCCCCACTGGGCGAACGGCATGGCGCCGGAGTCGTACCAGGCGTCGATGACGTCGGGGACGCGGCGGGCCTCGGCCCCGCAGGTCGGGCAGGCGAAGGTGACGTCGTCGACGAACGGCCGGTGCGGGTCGAGGGCCGACAGGTCGAGCCCGGCGTGCTCGCCCAGCTCCTTCAGCGACCCGACGCAGGTCACGTGGGACTCGTCGGCCGAGCACACCCACAGCGGCAGCGGAGTGCCCCAGTAACGCGACCGGGACAGGGCCCAGTCGACGTTGTTGCGGAGCCACTCGCCGTAGCGGCCCTCCTTGATCGTGGCCGGGAACCAGTTGGTGCGCTCGTTCTCGGCGAGCAGCCGGTCCTTGATCCGGGTGGTGCGGATGTACCAGGAGGGGAGCGCGTAGTAGAGCAGCGGCGTGTGGCACCGCCAGCAGTGCGGGTAGCTGTGCTCGAAGTGGCTGCCGCGGAACAGCAGGCCGCGGGCCCGCAGGTCCTCGGTGAGCCCCTCGTCGGCGTCCTTGAAGAACCGGCCGCCGACCTGCGGCACGCTGGCCAGGAAGCGCCCGTCGGGGCCGATCGGGTTGACCACCGGCAGGCCGTACCGCTTGCAGGTCGTCATGTCGTCGGCGCCGAACGCCGGAGCCTGGTGGACCAGGCCGGTGCCGTCCTCGACGGTGACGTAGTCGGCCAGCACCACGTAGTGGGCGCCGGGGATGTCGACCAGCTCGAACGGCCGCGCGTACGGCGTGTGCTCCAGCTCGGAGCCCTGGACGCGCTCGGTGACCGTCCAGTCCTCGCCGAGCGCGCTCGAAACCAGCGGCTCGGCCACGACGACCGGCCGCTCGCCGTCCTTGGCCGCGACGACGTACGTCACGTCGGGGTGGACGGCCACGGCGGTGTTGGACACGAGCGTCCACGGCGTGGTGGTCCAGATGAGCAGGTCGGCGCCCTCGAAGCGGCCGGAGGTCACCGGCATCCGCACGTAGACCGACGGGCTGGAGACGTTCTCGTACCCGCCGGGCTGGCCGAGCTCGTGGTCGGACAGGCCGGTGCCGCAGCGCGGGCAGTACGGGGTGATGCGGAAGTCGCGGAACAGCAGGTCCTTGTCCCAGATGACCTTCAGCGACCACCAGACGGCCTCGACGTAGGAGGGGTCCATCGTGCGGTAGGCCTGGGACATGTCGACCCAGTAGCCCATCCGCTCGGTCATCTCCTCGAAGGCGTCCACGTGGCGCCGCACCGACTCGCGGCAGCGCTCGTTGAACTCGGCGATGCCGTACGCCTCGATCTCGGGCTTGCCGGACAGGCCCAGCTCGCGCTCGACGGCGACCTCGACGGGCAGGCCGTGGCAGTCCCACCCGGCCTTGCGGGGGACGTTGAACCCGCGCATCGACTTGTAGCGGGGGAAGACGTCCTTGAAGACACGCGCCTCGATGTGGTGCACGCCGGGCATGCCGTTGGCGGTGGGAGGCCCTTCGAAGAAGATCCAGGACGGGCCGTCCGCGTTCTGTTCGAGCGAGCGTTCGAATACCTTGCCGTCGCGCCAGCGGTCGAGCACCTCCGCCTCGAAGGCGGGCAGGTCGACCTGCGCGGGGAGCGGGCGGAAGTAGGGTGCGGACATCGTAGGGGCATACCTCCACGCGAGCGTTTCTCCATGGCGTGGAGGGACGAGGCCGACGGCCCCGCGGTACCACCCTCCTTGACCCCCTCCGGAGAACTTTCCCGAAAAGAGGCCCACTCTTGTCATCGCTGCCGGTTCTACCGGGCCGCGCGCAGCCGTCGAGCTGATCGCTGCCGTTCCTCCGGCGGCTCCGGGGTGATCTTCCCTCCGGCTCTCGCCCCGGGCTCGCACCGTCCCCGGGTCGCTCGTGCGAGTAGGGCACGGAGGTACTCGTCCCCATCAACGCCTTGCAATCTAAAACGATATCCCACCCCGGGCCGAGCGCCGACCCGTTTATGCGGTGACGCCGGGGTACGGCCGGCCGCCGCTTACCGGGGCGTCGCGAACGGGGTGAACGCGGACGCCCGCGCGGCGGGCGGAAAGGCAGGCGGCGGAGGAGGCGCGCGTGGCCGTGGCCTCCTCGGACGTGCGGCTCGCGGAGGTACGCCTGGTAAGTGGAGCGACAAGCACGGATAAGATCCTGGAGATCATCGGTAATGAGCAGGAATTGACCGAAAGGGCTGCGCTGTTACTGATGACGTAAACGGTCGGCGCGTCGTTTGTTCTTCCGATATGGCCGACCTATGCTTCCCGCACTGCTCATGGCTCATGGCGATCGGCGAGGAGGCCTTCATGGCCGGTATGACGCGTGCGGCGAAGACCGTCACCGAAACGGACGGCGCCGCCGGCTGGACCAACGGGGAGATCTCCGAGGTCCGCAAACGCCTCCAGGGTGAGATCGAGGAGCTCAACGCCGAGGTCGCCCGCTCCGAGTCGCAGATCGCCTCGGGGGACATCAGCGACAGCGCGGGAGACGACCAGGCCGATGCCGGGGCCAAGACCTATGAGCGGGAACGCGAGATCGCCCTTACCCTGAATGCGCGAGATCTGGTCGCGCAGAACGAGCGGGCGCTCGCCCGCATCGACGCAGGAACATACGGAGTGTGCGAATCGTGCCACAAGCCGATCGGCAAGGAACGCCTCCAGGCGTTCCCGAGGGCGACGCTATGCGTGTCGTGCAAGCAGCGGGAGGAGCGTCGCTGAACGCATCGCCGGAGACCACCGACGGGACGGAGCCGCTCCGCGGCAAGCGCATCGGCTCCCTCGCGGTGGTGGCGGTGCTCATCTACGTGCTCGACCTCGTCACCAAGACCCTTGTGGTGAGGCTCCTGGAGGGCGGGGAGCCGGTCCGCGTGGCCGGCGACCTGCTCCGGTTGCGGGTGATCCGCAACTCGGGCGCCGCCTTCAGCATCGGCACCGGCATGACGATCATCTTCACGGTGATCGCGGCCGGTGTGGTCATCGCCATCCTGCGCACGGCGCGCCAGCTCCGCAGCGTCCCCTGGGCGATCACGCTCGGGCTGCTGCTCGGCGGCGCCATCGGCAACCTCACCGACCGCGTCTTCCGCTCTCCCGCCCCGTTCCAGGGACACGTCGTCGACTGGATCGAGGCCTTCCCCGTCACGCACTTCCCGGTGTTCAACATCGCCGACTCGGCGATCGTCTGCGGCGGCGTCCTCGCGGTCTTCCTCGCCTGGCGGGGCTACCAGATCGACGGGTCCCGCGTGGGGGACGAGCACACCACGACGCAGAGCGGCAAGGACGAGCAGGGGGAGCGTGGAGATGAGCGTCATGGGTGAACAGCGCAGCCTCCCGGTTCCCGACGGGCTGGAGGGGGAGCGCCTGGACGCCGCGCTGGCGCGGCTGTTCGGCTTCTCCCGCACCCTCGCCGCCGAGCTGATCTCCGCGGGTGACGTCCAGGTCGACGGCGCGGCCGCGGCCAAGTCCGACCGGGTGCGCGCGGGCGCGTGGCTCGACGTCGTGATCCCCCCGCCGCCCACCATGCCCGCGCCGGTGGCGGAGCCCGTCCCGGGCATGCGCGTCCTGTACGAGGACGACGACATCATCGTGATCGACAAGCCGATCGGCGTGGCGGCGCATCCCACCGTGGGCTGGACGGGCCCGACCGTCCTCGGCGGCCTGCTGGGCGCCGGGCACCGGGTGGCGACCAGCGGCGCGGCCGAGCGCCAGGGCATCGTCCACCGCCTCGACGCCAACACCACCGGGGTGATGGCGGTCGCCAAGAGCGAGATGGCCTACTCCCGGCTCAAGCGGGCCTTCAAGGAGCGCACGGTCGAGAAGCACTACCACGCGATGGTCCAGGGGCATCCCGATCCGCTGCGCGGCACCGTGGACGCCCCCATCGACCGGCACCCGGCCGGCGACGGCAGGTTCGCGGTCGTGGCGGGGGGCAAGCCGTCGATCACGCACTACGACACCATCGAGGCGTTCCGGGCGGCGTCGCTGCTCGACATCAAGCTGGAGACGGGCCGCACCCACCAGATCCGGGTCCACATGTCGGCCCTGCGGCACCCCTGCGTCGGAGACCTGGCCTACGGCGCCGACCCCACGCTCGCGGCCCGGCTGGGCGTGACCCGCCAGTGGCTGCACGCGGTCTCGCTGGCGTTCGACCACCCGGCGAGCGGCGAGTGGGTGACGTTCACCAGCGACTACCCCGAGGAGCTCGCCAGGGCCCTCGACCGCGTCCGCGCCGAATCCTGAGGGCCCCGGGGTCCTACACCTCCGGCACGGGGGGGCCGTGGTCGACGACGGCGCGGCCGTCGTTCTGGCTGCCCTGGCTGTCGCCGCCCTGGTCGCCGTGCTGGTCGGCCTCGCCCTCACCGGGCGGTATGACGTTGTCGCTGGGCTTCTCGGTCTTCTGGGTCTTCTGGGTCTTCGTGGGCTTGGGAGCCGGTTCGGACGAGGGCTTGTCCTTGGTCTTCTCCGGCTTCGGGTTCTCGCGCGTGGGCGCCGGGGCCGAGGAGGCCGGTGCCCGGGAGGGCGGGTCCTGGCTCCGCCGCTGGTAGGTCTCCTGCGGCGACTGCCGGGTCACCGGCTCGGTGGTGGGCGTCACCGACACCGTCACCCGGACGGTCGGGGAGGTCGCCGGGGTCTGCCCGGTGCCCGCCGACCGCGCGGTCACCCATGCCAGGCCTCCGGCCACCAGGCCGACGGAGACGATCAGCGCCGTGAGTCCCGCCAGCGCGATGCCACGCCCCCCGGCGCCCGGCCGCGCCTGCGGGGGCACCGCCCCGGGCACGGTGAGGGCGGGTACGGGCGTGGGGCCGGTGGCGCGCCCGGCGATCGGCCCGGAGGCCCGCATGGGGACCGGCGCGGGCAGGGAGGAGGCGGGAGCCGTCGGCTCGGGCTGGATGCCGGCCGCCACCATGCGCAGGTAGCCCTCCGCCTCCGCGGCGGTGAACCGCTCGGCGGGGTCCTTGTGGAGCAGGCCCATGAGGACGGGGCCCATCGGCCCCGCAAGGCGCAGAGGCGCGGGCGGGTCGTGCATGACCGCGCCCAGCGTCGCCAGCGGGTTGCCGCGCGCGAACGGCGAGCGTCCCTCCGCCGCGACGTACAGCGTCACCCCGAGCGACCACAGGTCCGAGGCCCGCGTCGCCTGGCCGCCCTCGGCCCGCTCCGGCGCGATGAACGCCGGGGTGCCGATGAGCGTGCCCGTACGGGTGACGGGGGAGTCGTCGTCCAGGGTGGCGATGCCGAAGTCGGTGAGCACGGCCCGGCCGCCCTCCTGGGCGAGCAGGACGTTGTCGGGCTTGACGTCCCGGTGCAGCACTCCGGCCCGATGCGCGGCGCGCAGGGCGGAGAGCACCTGGAGCCCGATCTGCGCCACGCGGTCGGGCGGAAGCGGTCCCTGGTCGCGGACCACGGCTCCCAGCGTGTCGGACGGCACGAGTTGCATGACGATCCAGGGGTGGCCGCCCTCCTCGAACACGTCGTAGACGGTGGCGACACCGGGGTGGCTCACCCGTCCCGCGGCCCGGGCCTCCCGGAACGTACGTAACGAGAAGATCTCACGTTCTGGTCCGGTGAGCTCCGGAGGCGCGATCAGCTCCTTGACGGCGATCTCGCGGCCGAGTATCTCGTCATGGGCCCGCCAGACGGTGCCCATCCCACCGCGGCCGATCAGTTCAAGCAGACGGTAACGGCCTGCCACGACTCGGTCTGTGACCTGGGAGGAATCCGGCATGTCACGCCAGCTACCCCGATTGCCAGGTCACATGCGCCTAAAATCACGACAGGCGTAAACTCTTCGCAAACCTATCGAAATAGGCAGATTCTTCTTTCCAGTCGTCCTCGGTGGTGTGCAGATAGATCGCGACCTGCCGCCCGTCCGCCGTGGTGAGGAGCCGGTCGAAGACGTGGAAACGGCCGGCCCCCTGCGCCCAGGTGAACTCCCAGTCGGCGGCCGGCCGCCCCTTGAAGGTCACCGACCGCAGGGCCAGGAGCGCGTACCCGGGGAGGTTCCCCTTGGCCAGGGCCTGCATCTCGACGTCACGCAGCGCGGTGAGCGGATCGCCGTCGGTCCAGGGGGTCAGGTCGACCAGCAGGTAGCTGCGCGAGCCGGGGGGCCGGAACCACACGCGGGCCTTCTGCCGGTTGTACGCCACCCAGTCGTCCGGCAGGGCCAGGGAGAAGCCCAGCGGGTCGACATGGGTGCCCCAGCCGCCCGGAAGCGAGGGGACGGGGCTGCGGGACGGGGAGGGTGGGGAGCTCGCCGGCACGGAGGCCGACGAGGTGACCGGGGGAGGCGAGACCGGCGTGGAGGTCCCGGCGGCGGTGCCCGCGAACTCGCGGTAGCCGTACCAGCCGGCCAGGCCGATCACGGCCAGGAGCAGCAGCGGCAGGCCGGCGACCAGCGCCAGCCGTAAGCCCGGCGAGCGAGGGCGCCGCGCCCGCCCGGGGGGCCCGGCCGCCACCCGGCGTAACGCCTCGGCCGCGTCGGCGGCGGCCACGCGGCCTTCGGGCTCCTTGCGCAGCAGCCCCTGGATCACCGGAGCGAGCGGCCCGGCGAGTCGCATGGGCTCGGGCTGGTCGTTGAGCACGGCCGCCATCGTGGGCACGGGCGCGCCCCTGTCGAAGGGCGGCCGGCCCTCCACGGCGGCGTACAGCGTCGCGCCGAGGGACCACAGGTCGGACTGGGGGACGGCGGGACGGCCGCGCAGGCGTTCGGGCGGCATGAACGCCGGGGTGCCCGAGAGGTTGCCGGTCGTGGTGAGAGCCGTCTCCTCGGGCATCGTGGCGATGCCGAAGTCGGTCAGGACGACCCGGCCGTCGTCGGTCAGCAAAACGTTCTCGGGCTTGACGTCACGGTGGAGCACCCCGGCGGCGTGCGCCGCGCGGAGCGCGCCGAGGATCTGGGTGCCGATGTCGGCCACCGAGCGGGGGTCGAGGGGGCCGTCCGCGCGCAGGACCTCGCCCAGGGAACGGGACCTGACCAGCTGCATGACGATCCAGGGACGGCCGTCCTCCTCGATGACGTCGTGGACGACGACCACCGAGGGATGGTCGAGGCGCCCGGCGGCCCGCGCCTCGCGGATCGTGCGCCGGTTGAAGGCCACGCGGTCGTCCTCGTTGATCGCGTGGTAGAGGACCTCCTTGACCGCGACGGGCCGGTCGAGGAGCTCGTCGTGGGCCAGCCAGACCACGCCCATGCCGCCACGGCCGATCGCCTCCAGCAGGTGGTACCTGCCGGCGACCCGGCGCTGCGCCTCCGCGGTCACGTCGCCCCGACCCTCCTTCGCCCGTGCTTGCATCGTCCCATAGCCGGGCCTTGGCTGGAGCGTGACCTTTATTTGGCGGGCTTGAAGGTCGCGGCGAGGGTCTCGAAGAGCTTTTTCTTCTTCTTCCAGCCCTCGTCCTGGGTCTTGAAGAGCAGCGCGTAGCCGTTGTTCTTGTCGGTGACGAAGCCGCGGTCGATGACGCGCGAGCGGAACCGGCCGTCGCCGAAGGTGAACTCCCAGTCGGCCGCGGTCTTCCAGTAGTCCTTGACCTCCCTGATGGCGATCAGGTTGTAGCCGGGGAAGTTCCTGCTCATGCCCGGCGCGTCGCGCCGCCAGACCTTCAGGGCGTCGGACTCCGGGCTGGAGGTGTGGTGGACCTCCAGGTAGGTGTGGGAGTCGCCGCGGAAGCGGACCTCGCCGTTGCCCCTCCCGTCGACGCTCCACCCCTTCGGCAGCGCGACGGAGAACCCGCTTGAGTGCTTGTACTTGTGCCAGCCCTCCGGGACGTCCCCTGGGCCGATGGCGGTCGGCTTGGGGCTGGGCGACGGCTTCGCGGTCTCGGTCGGCGAGGCGGTCGGCGAGGCGGGGGGCGAGGACGGCGCGGGGGAGGCGGCCGAGGACGGCGCCGCGGAGCCGCCGGTCGCGGGGGGATCGGCCTGCGTCGAGGAGTGACCGCCGGTCGCGGACGCCTCGCCCGAGGGCGTGCCGGCGTTCCGCGCGCCCAGCCACAGGGCGATGCCCGCCACGACCAGGACCACGGGAACGGCCAGCAGCACGACGCGCAGCATCGGCACCTGGCGGCGTCCGAAGCCGCCGTCCTCGTCGTCGCCGGGCGACATGGGGAACAGCGCCGGTTCGATCGAGGTCGCGGCGTGCTCGACCGAGGTGGCGGGCCCCACCGAGGTGGACGCCGCGGTGAGGGGCCCGGGATCCTCTGACGCGGCGGACGCGGCGGACGCGGCGTAGGGCCGCTTCCGCGACTCGGGCCGCGTCTCCACCTCGCTGCTTCTCGACGGCCTCGGGACGCGCGTCGGCGGGTGTGCCTCGTACCCGTCGGGGGCCGCCACCGAGGCGGCGGCCGGCAGGGAACGCTCCTCGGGCGGCTTCACCGGCTGCACGGGCGCCGCCTTGGGCGTGGCCGCCCGCCCCGTGGTGGGAGCTTTGACGGGCTTCCTCGCGGCCGCGGGCTTCACGGGCTGTACGGGCGCCGAAGGCCTGACCGGCCGCGCGGACGTGGGCGGCTTGACGGGCCGTACGGGCGCGGAGGGCGTCTCGGACGCGTCGGTCCCCCGCGCCGGGGACGCGGCCCTCTCCGCCTCCTCGGCCTCGTGGGGCTCCTCGGACGCGGGACGCGCGGGAGCCTCGCCGGAGCCGGCCCCCGTGGTCACGGGATCCCCCGTGGTCACGGGAACCTCCTCGGACGCGGGAGCCTCCTCGGACGCGGGCGTCCGCTTGGACGACGGAGGCTGCTTGGCGGCCGGGGCCTGCTTGAACGACTGCATCTGCCCGAGCGCCTCGGCCCGCCCGCGTACGTCCGCGGGGGCCGGGGCCCGCCCGCCGGTCTCGACGCGGCCGTCCGGGGTCCTCGGGGCGGGGACCTCCGCCGCCGCGACGTCCGCCTCGCCCGGCAGTGCGGCGTCGGGCCGGGGAGCCTCGGGCCGACGCTGCGGCCTGGCGCTCTCACGGGGCTGCCTCGGCTCCTTCGGCTGCATGCGCGAAGGGCTGGTGGCGGGCATGGGAAGTGGGGTCGCCGGCAGGGTGCGCTGGCTGGTCATGGGCGCCGAGGAACGGTCCTCGGCGATGCTGCGCAGCATGCGCTCGGCCTGGTCGGCGGTCAGCCGCTCGGCGGGGTGCTTCTCCAGCAGCCCCGACAGGACGGCGCCGAGGCGCCCGGCGCGTGTGGCGGGCTCCGGCTCGTCGTTCAGCACGGCGTGCATCGTGGCCATCGCCATGCCCTTGTCGTGCGGCGGCCGGCCCTCGACGGCGGCGTACAGCGTGGCGCCGAGCGACCACAGGTCGGACTCGCGCTGGGCGGAGTGCCCACGGAGCCGCTCGGGGGCGATGAAGGCCGGCGTGCCGACGAGCCCCGTGCGGGTCATCGTCGTGTCGGTCTCCATGCGCGCGATGCCGAAGTCGGTCAGCACCACCCGGCCGTCATCGGTGAGGAGGACGTTCTCGGGCTTGACGTCACGGTGCAGCACACCGGAGGCGTGGGCGT
Organism: Sphaerisporangium sp. NPDC049003; assembly: GCF_043197795.1. NCBI lineage: Bacteria > Bacillati > Actinomycetota > Actinomycetes > Streptosporangiales > Streptosporangiaceae > Sphaerisporangium > Sphaerisporangium sp. NPDC049003. The sequence continues at coordinate 185,781 of NZ_JBICTU010000016.1, read as the reverse complement.
GGCGCAGCGCCTCCAGGATCTGGAGCCCGATCTCGGCGGCCATGCGCATCGGCAGCGGCCCATCGTCGCGCAGCACCTGGCCGAGGGACCGGGAGTCGACGAGCTGCATGACGATCCACGGCCGGCCGTTCTCCTCGATGACGTCGTGGACCACGACGACGTTCGGGTGCGACAGCCGCCCCGCCGCCCGCGCCTCGCGCAGGGTGCGGCGGTTCAGCTCGGCGACCTCGTCGTCCTGCGGGTCACCGGGATAGCGGACCTCCTTGACCGCCACGGCGCGATCAAGCAGCTCATCGTGGGCGCGCCACACGATGCCCATGCCACCACGGCCTATGGCCTCAAGCAGCTGGTAGCGGTTGGCCACGCGGCGCCCCTGTTGCGGTCCACTCGGCCGTGCTTCCGACATCACCCGCCGCTACCCCCTTCCAGGCCACTGAATCGTCCCATAGAGGTGCGCAGGTGCAAACGCGGCTTCCCGCGTGCCGTCCGGCATCTGAGATGGGGCGTCCACCAGGTGGAGCGCGCCTGATAACCTCGGTGCCATGACTTGCTATTTCATGTTCATCTGCCCGGTTCCCGCGGGGCCGGTCCCTGTCACATGATCTAGCGGCCATCCTCAGCCGGCAGAGGGCGGAGACGAGGGTGTCTCTGCCTTTTCGTCGTTCCAGACCCCCGCCGGCTCGCGGCCGTCGCGGCCGGCGCCCACAGAGGGAGCCGACATGTCATCCACCGGCCAGCCGGGCACGCACACGGTACGGATCGGGAGCCTCACCGTGGGAGACGGCCCCGCGGTCGTCGTGGGAGGCGCGACGGCGCCCACGACGGACGCGGCGTACGTCGACGTGCGGTGGCTGAGCCTGCGCGACGACCGGCAAGCCCCCGCGGACCGGCGGCACCGCCATGAAGCCGCCCCCGCCGCCGGGTCCGCCGCCGGGTCCGTCGCCGGGGCGAGGGACGGGTGGGACGGGCCGCTGCTGGTGGAGCCCGGCTCGCCGGTAGACCTTCCCGAGATCGCCGCGCACGCCGACGGGGTGGTGCTCGGGGCCGCGTGGACGGGCGACCTCGCGCTCGTACGGGCGGCGGCGGGCCTCGGCCTCCCGGTCGTCCTGCGGAGGGACCCCGAGACCTCCCTGGACGACTGGCTGGACCTCGCGGGCCGCTGCGCGGCCGAGGGCGGCGCGGCCGTGGTCCTGTGCGAGGGCGGCCGTACGCGCCCGGCCGACCTGGCGCTCCTGCGGGCCGCGCGCGAGAGGTCGGGGCGCCCGGTCCTGGCGGCGCCCGGAGAGGACGCGGGGCTGGCGGGCGCGGCGGTGGCCGCCGGAGCGGACGGCCTGTGGCTCGCCCCCGAGGCCCCCGCCGAGACGGTCGCGGCGGCACGCGAGGCCGTGACCCTGATCGGCGCGCTCGTACGCCGCGAGGCCCCGGCGACGCTGGCGGAGGCGCGGGGCGCCATCGACCGGGTCGACGCGGCGCTCGCCGTGCTGCTGGAGCGCAGGGCGGGCCTCGCGGGCACCGTGCAGAGGCTCAAGCCCGTCGGCGGGTTCGCCGGGCGGGACATGGAACGCGAGCGCCAACTGGTCGCCGCGATGGCCCGCCGGGCGCCCCTCCTCGGAGAGGCGCGGCTCGCGCCCATCATGAACGCCGTCATCGAGAGCGGGCTGCACCTCGCCGAGGAGCTCAGAGGCGACTCACGGGAGCCGGCGGACGAGAGCCGGCGACGCGACCAGGCCCTCGCCGGCCGGCACCCGGACCACGACTGAGGCCGCGGGCCGGGTCACGCCCTGAGAGCCACGGGCCGGCCGGCGCTCGTGGGCGGGGTCACCAGGCCTCCCGGGTCCGGGTGGGACGGTCGGGGACCCAGCGTTCCTCGACGCCGCCCGGTGAAGGCTCCCGGTATCGGCGTCGCTCGCGTGGCGGGGCCCACGGATCCTCCTCCGGGCTGATCCAGAAGGGGTCCCATCCGTCGTCCGCGTGCCGGCGCGAGTGGTGGCGGAGCCGGCCTTCCCGTCTCTCGCCCTCCTCCCCGGCCTCCAGCCGGGGTTCGAGGAACTGGTCCTCGGGCTTCAGGCCAGGAGTCGACCCGCCCCCGAACCGCCCCATGTCGGGCGCGGTGAACGAGGTCGGCGGCAGGTAGCTCAGCGCCGCCTCCATGGACTGGACCCAGATCGGGCCCGGCAGGGACGCCCCCTGGACGCCGCCGTAGGACTGGCCGCCGATCTCCACGTTGGTCAGCGGGTACTTGTAGGCGCCCCTGATGTCGCCGACGCTGACGGCCGCCGCCAGGTCCGGGGTGTAGCCGGCGAACCAGGCCGAGGTGTAGCCGTTGTTGGTACCCGTCTTGCCCGCGGCGGGCCTGCCGATGCCCTGCCCCCTCATCGTGCCTTTGGTGAAGACCCCGGAAAGGATGTGGTTGACGGCGTCGGCGACGTCCTGCTCGATGGCGTCCGTGCAACTCGGCGAGATCGCCGTACGCCTGCCGCGCCGCTCGGAGATCTCCAGGATGGCCATCGGGCGGCAGTAGCGGCCGCGGGCCCCGAACGCCGCGAAGGCGCTCGCCACCGTCACCGGGTCCATCTCGTTCACCCCGAGGGTGAAGGTCGGCACCTCCTTGAGCGGCTCGCCGTCCGCCCTGACGATGCCCAGCGACCTGGCCGTGCGGACCACGTCACACAGTCCGACGTCGCGCTCCAGCATCATGTAGAAGATGTTGACCGACTGCCAGGTGCCGGTGGACAGGCTGTGCGGGCCGCCCTTCCCCTCGCCGCCGGCGTTGTAGACGACCGAGTCGGGGTCGTTGACCTTCTTCCCCGCGCAGTTCTTGTACCCCGAGGAGGGGACGAAGCGTCCGGGGGTGTCGAAGCCCTGGTCGAACCGCCAGCCCTTCGCCAGGGCCGTGGCGAGCGTGAACGCCTTGAACGTCGACCCCGCCTGGAACCCCTGCCCGCCGCCGTGCGCGGTGTCGGCCGGCAGGTTGTACGTCGTCTTCGGGCCGTCGTTCCTGTCGCCGGGGTTGATCCCGTACTGCTTGCTCGCGGCCAGGGCGCGGATGCGTCCCGTGCCGGGCTCCACCATCGCCTCGGCGGCCACGTCGTTGTCCTTGGCGTGGACGTGCGCGGAGATCGCCTTCTCGGCGGCGCGCTGCGCGTTTCGGTCGAGGGTGGTCCTGATCACCAGGCCGTCGCGGTACAGGCGTCGCTCGCGCTCGGCGCGGGTCTGCCCGAAGGCGCGGTTGGTCGCGATCTCCTTCTGCACGTACAGGCAGAAGAACGGGAACTCGCTCTCGGAGCACCCGCCGGGCTCGGGCCGCAGGTTCAGGGCCAGCGGCGTGGCCTTCGCGGCGTCGGCCCGCACCTGCGGGATCATCCCGAGCTGCGCCATGCGGTCGAGCACGAGGTCGCGGCGTTCCAGCAGCCGCCTCTGGTGGACCTCGCCGAGGGTGGGGTCGGTGAAGTACGGCGTGCGCACGGCCCCCGCCAGGGTGGCGGCCTGGGCCGGGGTCAGCGCGGCGGCGGAGGTGCCGAAGAACCGCTGCGCCGCGGCCTGCACGCCGAACGCGCCCCCGCCGAAGTAGGCGATGTTGAGGTAGCGCACGAGGATCTGGTCCTTGGTGTACTTCTTCTCCAGCCCCATGGCGTACCGCAGCTCCTGGAGCTTCCTGCGGATGCTGGGGGCGCGCGCCATGTCCCGCTCGGCCTCCGAGTGGGCGTTCTGCAGCAGGATGTTCTTCACGAGCTGCTGCGTCAGCGAGGACCCGCCCTGCCGGATGCCGCCCGCCTTGGTGTTGGCGATGATCGCCCGCAGGGTGCCCTTGAGGTCGAGCCCCGCGTGCTCGTAGAACCGGGAGTCCTCGATGGCGACCATCGCCTTGAGCATGACGGGCGCGATCTTGCCGATGTCGACCGACTGCCGGTTCTGGACGTAGAACTGGGCGAACTGCTTGCCGTCCTTGTCGAGCAGCCGGGTGCGCTCGGGCAGCGGGGCCTCGCGCAGCATGGTCGGCACCTCGAAGAAGTCGTGCGCGGCGCTCCGCGTCAGGATGCCCGCCCCGCCGACCGCCGGGAGCGCGACGGCCGCCGCCAGCAGGCCGCCGACCACGCCCGCGACGCCGAGCGCCGCGATGCTCACCGGCACCGGACGCTCCCTTGGGCGGCGCTGCGCTGACTCGCCGCCGGGTGTCCGGCGGCCGTCGGATCCCGAGGTCACGGGGATAGAAGTGCGACCCAGGGAACGTCGGCAAACGCCCTACCGAGGAATCTTTACGCTTCCCGGTTGATCTTCAACCCAAGTGAGGTGAACTGGTCGAAAACGCGGTGGTATCCACGTTCGATGTGGTGGACGCCCCGCAGCGTCGAGGTGCCCTCGGCGACGGCCGCGGCGAGCACTCCGGAGAACCCGGCGCGGATGTCGGGCAGGGTGACGTCGGCCCCCCGGAGCTTGGAGACGCCCCTGACGACCGCGGAGTGCCGGGCGTTGGTGTCGTGGTAGCGGCATGCGGGCCCGCCTAGGCACACGTCGAAGATCTCGATCTCGCAGCCCATCTTCTGCAGGGCGGGCACGTAGACGAGCCGGTTCTCGAAGACGGTCTCGTGCAGGACCGACATGCCGTCGGCCTGCGTGAACAGGACCATCAGCGGCGTCTGCCAGTCGGTCATGAAGCCGGGGTGGGTGTCGGTCTGCACGGCGGCGGCCCGCAGGCCGTTCGGCGCGGAGGCGGTCAGCCAGTCGTCGGTGATGTCGAATGTGGCGCCCATGCGGGCGAGGGTCGTGATGGCGGTGACGAGCCGGTCCTGCGGGCAGCCGTGCACGCGGACCTCGCCGCCGGTGATGAGCCCGGCCACCAGGTAGGAGAAGGCCTCGATGCGGTCGCCCGCGAGCCAGGTGGAGGCCCCGCGCAGGCGCTCGACGCCCTCGATGACGATGCGGCGGTCGGGGCTGAGCTCGATGCGGGCGCCCATGCGCTGCAGGAACAGCGCCAGCTCGACCACCTCGGGCTCGGTGGCGGCGCCCTTGATGACGGTCTTGCCCTCGGCGAGCACGGCGGACAGAAGGATCGTCTCGGTGGCGCCGACGCTGGGATAGGGCAGCTCGATGCGGGTGCCGCGCAGCCGGGTGGCCTTGGCGAAGATGCCGGTGTCGCGCACCTCGACCTCGGCGCCCATCGCGCGGAGCGCCTCGACGTGGAAGTTGACCGGCCGCCGCCCGATGGGGTCGCCGCCGACGAGCGGGACGTACGCCTCACCGGCCAGGTGCAACAGCGGGCCGAGCATCAGGATCGGGATGCGGTTGAGCCCGGTGAAGGCCTCCGGCACCCGGGGCCTGATCTCGGGGCCGCGCTCCAGGGTGATCTCGCCCCCGCTGATGTCGACCTCGATGCCGAGCGCCTCCAGCATCGCGGCGGTGATGCCCACCTCGCCCACCTCTGGAGCGTTGTGGAGCGTGCTCGGGCCGATGCCGAGCATCGCGGCGACCATGTGCTTGGACACCGCGTTCTTCGAACCGCGTACTTCGACGTCCCCCCGCAGAGGTCCGGACGACTCGATCAGCCATACCTCTTCGCTCACGGGGGACAGCCTAACGGGGGCGGGGGCGAACCAGGAGGCGCGGCGGCGGGGCTTACATCGGTACCATGTGCGGATCCGTACGCTGGTACAGGGACGCGTGACAGGCGAGGTGATCGGGTGCGGCATCTGCGGGACTTCGTGGCGACCGTGGTCGTGCTCGCCCTCTTGGGCGTGGCGGCGGGTTTCCTGTGGTCGGCCCTCGCCCCCCGCACGCCGTACGTCATCACCAAGACGGGCCCCGAGCTGACCGACCCCACCACCCAGTCCCTGATCGCGGCCGATGGCTGGTTCGCCGTCGTGACGGGCGTCGCGGGGCTCGCCTGCGGGGTCGTCGCCTACCTGATCGCGCGCAAGGGGCGCGCGATCGCCCTGCTGGCGGGGCTCGCGGTGGGCGGCCTGCTCGCCGGCTTCCTCGCCCTCAGCGTCGGCACGTCGCTGGGGGGCTCGATGGTCCAGGCGGCGGCGCCGCGTTCGGCCGGGCTCGGGTCCACGGTCGACGTGCTCGGCGTCACCGCGCGCGGCGTGCTGCTGAGCTGGGCGCTGGTCGGCGTCGCGATCTTCGGCATCCTTGAGTCCGTCGACGGCCGCGACACGCCCGAGCCGGAGCCCGCGCCCGTGTCACCCGTGCCCGTGCCGCCCGTGCCCGACCCCGGCGACGGCCGCGACGGGGGCCACCAGCCCCGTTAGCGGCCGAGCGCGGGGCGCCTCGCCCCGTGGCCGGTCGCCCGCTCGAAGGCGTGGGCGGCCCTGAGCACCGTGAGGTCGTCCCACGGCCGCCCGATGATCTGCACGCCGACGGGCAGCCCGCCCGGGGTGAACCCGCACGGCACCGAGGCCGCGGGGGCGTGCAGGACGCTGATCCAGTACGCCGAGCGCATCCACGCCAGGTAGTCGGGCATCGGCGTGCCCGCCACCTCGGTGACGTACGGCTGGTCGACAGGGAAGGGCGGCACCTGGCTGACCGGGGCGATCAGGATGTCGTGGTCGTCGAAGAAGGCGTTCATGCGCTGGAACAGGCCGCTGCGCAGGCGTTCGGCGCGTGCCAGGTCGGCGCCGGTGACCTCGCGCCCCCGCTCGATGTTCCAGGCGACGTTCGGGCCGACCTCGCCCGCGGGCAGGTCGCCGAAGGCGCTCGCGTAGTACCAGGCGCGGTAGGTGCGGAACGCGTCCTCGGCGTCCGCGAGGTCGAGATCGACCTGCTCGACCTTGGCCCCGAGGCCGGCGAGCACGCCCGGCGCCCGCGCCGTCACCGCGGCCGTCTCCGGGTCCACGGGCAGCCCGCCGAGGTCGGGGCTCCAGGCCACCCGCAGGCCCGCCAGGTCGCACTCCAGGGGCCCGGCGAAGGCCGAGCCGTCCTCCCTGACGGCGAACGGCGAGGTGGGCGCGAAGCCGGAGATGACGCTCATCAGCAGCGCCGCGTCGCTGACGGTCCTCGCCAGGGGGCCGGAGACGCCGAGGCTGAACCAGGCCGAGGTCGCCGAGGCGTCGGGCACCCGGCCCGGGGTCGGCCGCAGCCCGACCACGTTGCAGAACGACGCGGGGTTGCGCAGGGACCCGCCCATGTCGGATCCGTCGGCCAGCGGCACCATGCCGGAGGCCAGCGCGGCGGCGGCCCCGCCGCTGCTGCCGCCCGCGCTGCGGGTGAGGTCGTAGGGGTTGCGGGTGGCGCCGAACACCTCGTTGACGGTGTGCGAGCCGGTGCCGAACTCCGGCGTGTTGGTCTTGCCCACCGTGATCGCCCCCGCCGCCCGCGCGCGCCGCACCACCAGCGCGTCGGCCTCGGGCACGTGACCGGCGAAGATCGGCGAGCCGTACGTCGTGCGGATGCCGGCCGTGTCGGTGAGGTCCTTGTAGGCGATGGGCAGGCCGTGCAGCGGCCCCCGCCAGTGCCCGCGGACGAGTTCGTCGTCGAGCTTGCGCGCCTGCGCGAGCGCCTGGTCGGCGACCAGCGTGACCACCGCGTTGACCTCGCCGTTCACCTCGTCGATCCGCCGGAGGTGCGCCTCGGTCAGCTCGGCCGCGCTGATCTGCCTGTCGCGCAGGAGGCCCAGCATCTCGGTGGCGGACAGATAGAACAGCTCGGTCACTCTCGCTCCTTCGGGCACGCGGGGCCTGGTGTCATGGCAGGTGACGCCAGTCTGGTCACCCGAAACGCCGGAAGGCGACGGCAAGGGTTGCCAAGCGTGGTCAGGGCGCCTTGCCGATGGGAGCGGTGACCGCCTGGGTGAGGCGCACCAGCTCGGCGGGGGCGGTCTCGATCTGCAGCCCTCGCCGCCCGGCCGAGAAGTAGATCGTCTCGAACTCCAGCGCGGAGGAGTCGACCACCGTGGGCAGGGCCCTGCGCTGCCCGAGCGGGCTGATGCCGCCGACGACGTAGCCGGTGACCCGCTCGACCTTGGCCGCGTCGGCCATGGCCGCGCGCTTGCCGCCCAGGGCGGAGGCGAACGCCTTCAGGTCGAGCTTGCCGGAGACGGGCACGACCGCGACCGCGAGCCCGGTCTCGACCTCGGCCACCAGGGTCTTGAAGATCCGCTCGTACGGCAGGCCGAGCGCGTCGGCGGCCTCCTCGCCGTACGCCTGGGCGTTCGGGTCGTGGTCATAGGGATGGAGGGTGAAGCCGATCTCTGCCCTGGCCAGCGCCACGGTGGCGGGAGTGCCCTGGCCTCCCTTGTTCTTCGTCTTGCTCACGGCCCCCAGCTTAACGGCAAGTTAAAATCTACAATGTAAAGGCGCCGTCCGAATGGCGGACTGGAACCGGATCGGGGTGCCACCCTCCGTAGACTGGACCGGTGATATCCCGTATCGACCTGCGCGGGTCCCTTCCGGACGACCTGCGCGACGTGCTGCCCCGCGCCGAGCTCGACGTCGAGGCCGCCCTTTCGAAGGTGCGGCCCATCTGCGACGACGTGCGCCATAGGGGAGTGGCGGCCGTGCGGGAGCTGACCGCCCGGTTCGACGGCGTGGAGCTCGGCTCCACCCGCGTGCCCGCCGAAGCCCTCGCCGAGGCCCTCGCGGGGCTCGACCCGGCCGTGCGCGCCGCGCTGGAGGAGTCGATCCGCAGGGCGCGCCTGGTCCATCGCGACCAGCGCAGGACCGACACCACCACGAAGGTCGTCCCCGGCGGCACTGTCACCGAGCGGTGGGTGCCGGTCGACCGGGTCGGCCTCTACGTCCCCGGAGGGCGCGCGGTCTATCCGTCGAGCGTCGTGATGAACGTCGTGCCCGCCCAGGAGGCGGGGGTGGCGTCCCTGGCGGTCACCTCACCGCCGCAGGCCGACTTCGGCGGGCTGCCCCACCCGACCATCCTCGCGGCGTGCGCGCTGCTCGGCGTCGAGGAGGTGTACGCCGTCGGCGGCGCCCAGGCCGTGGCGATGTTCGCCTACGGCACCGAGGAGTGCGCCCCGGTCCGCATGGTCACCGGCCCCGGCAACATCTGGGTCGCCGCAGCCAAGCGCCTGCTCAAGGGGCGCATCGGCATCGACTCCGAGGCGGGCCCGACCGAGATCGCCGTCCTCGCCGACGACACCGCCGATCCCGCCCACGTCGCCGCCGACCTGATCAGCCAGGCCGAGCACGACGTGATCGCCGCCGCCGTGCTGGTCACCACCAGCGAGAAGCTCGCGGAGGCGGTCGAGAAGGAGCTTCCCGGGCAGGTCGCCGCCACGCGGCACGCGGGGCGCATCGCCGAGGCGCTGGCCGGGCCCCAGTCGGGCATCGTGCTGGTGTCCAGCCTCGACGACGGGCTCCGGGTCGTCGACGCCTACGCCGCCGAGCACCTGGAGATCCAGACGGCCGACCCCCACGAGGTCGCCGCCCGGGTCCGTAACGCCGGCGCGGTCTTCATCGGCCCGTACGCCCCGGTGTCCCTCGGCGACTACCTCGCCGGCTCCAACCACGTGCTGCCGACGGGCGGCTGCGCCTGCCATTCCTCGGGCCTTTCCGTGCAGACATTCCTGCGGGGCGTTCACGTGGTCGACTACACCCGTGAGGCCCTTGAGGAGGCCGCGCCGCACGTCTACGCGCTGTCGGAGGCCGAGGACCTGCCCGCGCACGGCGCCGCCGTCCGCGCGAGGTTCGGCGGGGGGTCCCGGTGACGTCCGTGAGCCCGCGAGGGGCCGTGAGCCTCGACGACCTGCCGATCCGCGACGACCTGCGCGGGCGCTCGCCGTACGGGGCGCCCCAGATCGACGTGCCGGTCCGGCTGAACACCAACGAGAACCCCTACCCGCCCTCTCCCGGCCTGGTCGCCGACCTGGCCGAGGCCGTGCGGCGTGACGCCTCGGAGCTGAACCGCTATCCCGACAGGGACGCCGTGGCCCTGCGCGAGGACCTGGCGGCCTACCTCGGCCACGGGCTCACGGCCGGCCAGGTGTGGGCCGCCAACGGCTCCAACGAGGTGCTCCAGCAGATCCTCCAGGCGTTCGGGGGCCACGGGAGGTCGGCGCTGGGCTTTGAGCCGTCGTACTCCATGCATCCGATCATCACGACCGGCGTCTCCACGCGATGGATCGCCGGCTCCCGTGAGGACGACTTCGGCGTCGACCCGGGTAAGGCCGTGGCCGCGATCGAGGAGCACCGCCCCGACATCGTGTTCCTGACCAGCCCCAACAACCCCACGGGTACGGCTCTGCCGCTTCCGGTCATCGAGCGGGTGGTCGAGGCGGCGCCGGGCATGGTCGTGGTCGACGAGGCCTACTTCGAGTTCGCCCGCACCGGCACGCCGAGCGCGCTGAGCCTGCTTCCCGGCAACCCCCGGCTGATCGTCACCCGCACCATGTCCAAGGCGTTCGCCATGGCCGGCACGCGCCTCGGCTACCTGGCGGCCGACCCCGCCGTGATCGAGGCACTGCTTCTGGTGCGCCTGCCGTATCATCTGTCGACGCTGACCCAGGCCGCGGCCCGGGTGGCGGTCGCGCACCGCGACGAGCTGCTCGGCACCGTCGACCGGCTGCGCGCCGAGCGCGACGCCTGCGTGGGGTGGCTGCGGGAGCGGGGCCTGTCCGTGGCCGACTCCGACGCCAACTTCGTGCTGTTCGGCCGGTTCGCCGACCGCCACGCGGTCTGGGAGGCGCTGCTGGAGCGCGGAGTGCTGATCCGCGAGGTCGGCCCGCCCGAGTGGCTGCGCGTCTCCGTCGGCACGGCCGGCGAGATGGCCGCCTTCCGCGAGGCCATGACCGGTGTCCTGGCCGAGTCCCGAGTGATCCCCGCGCCCGGAAGGCCCGCGCGCGACGACCTGGAGGAAATCCTGTGACCAGTCCCGCCGTGGGCGAGCCGAGGCCGAGGACCGGCCGCGTCGAGCGTACGACCAAGGAGACCTCGGTGCTGGTGGAGGTCGACCTGGACGGCACCGGCAGGGTCGAGGTGTCCACCGGGGTCGGGTTCTTCGACCACATGCTGGCCCAGCTCGGCAAGCACGGCCTGTTCGACCTCACCGTGAAGACGAACGGCGACCTGCACATCGACTCCCACCACACGATCGAGGACACCGCCCTCGCGCTGGGGGCCGCCTTCCGTGAGGCCCTGGGCGACAAGTCGGGCATCCGTAGGTTCGGGAACGCGTCCTGCCCGCTGGACGAGTCGCTGGCCGAGGTGACGGTCGACCTGTCCGGGCGCCCCTACCTGGTGCACTCCGAGCCCGAGGGCATGGCCCCGATGATCGGCCCCGAGTACGACACCACCCTCACCCGGCACATCCTGGAGTCCTTCGTCGCGCAGGCCGCGATCTGCCTGCACGTGCGCGTGCCGTACGGGCGCAACGCCCACCACATCGTCGAGGCGCAGTTCAAGGCCCTCGCCCGCGCGCTGCGCGAGGCCACCGAGCGCGACCCGCGCGCCACGGGCGTGCCCAGCACCAAGGGCGTCCTATGAGCTCGAACTGGACCGCGGTCGCCATGGTCTTCATCGGGCTCTTCATGCTCGGCGGCATCTACTCGTTCCTCAAGCAGGGGCTGAAGATCGGCGCCGTCGTCCTCGGAGTCGGCGCCGTGCTCGCGATCACCGCGGGGGTGCTCTGGTGGTGAGCGCCGCCTTCTCCGGCTTTGAAACGCGCACCCTGGGGGTGAGGTCATGACCAAGGTCGTCGTCCTCGACTACGGCTCCGGCAACCTGCGGTCGGCCGAACGGGCGCTCGCCCGCGTCGGCGCCGACGTCACGGTGACCGCCGACTTCGACGCGGCGCTTTCGGCCGACGGGCTCGTCGTCCCCGGGGTCGGAGCCTTCAAGTCCTGCATGACCGGGCTGAAGGCCGTGCGCGGTGAGCAGGTCATCGGCCGCCGCCTCGCCGGCGGGCGTCCCGTGCTCGGCATCTGCGTCGGCATGCAGATCCTGTTCGCCGAGGGGGCCGAGTACACCGAGGAGGGCCATGAGCGCGACGAGGGCTGCGGCGAGTGGCCCGGCGTCGTCGAGCGGCTCGACGCGCCGATCCTTCCGCACATGGGGTGGAACACCGTCCAGGCGCCCGAGGGGTCGGTGCTGTTCGCCGGGCTCGACGACGCCACGCGGTTCTACTTCGTCCACTCGTTCGGCGTGCGCAAGTTCGAGCTTGAGGCCGGCCCCGGCTTCGCCCAGCCGCTGGTCACCTGGGCCGAGCACGGCGTTCCGTTCGTCGCGGCGGTGGAGAACGGCCCGCTCATGGCGACCCAGTTCCACCCCGAGAAGTCCGGCGACGCGGGCGCGGCGCTGCTGACGAACTGGCTGGGCACGCTGTGAGCCCCCGCAGGACGGCCCGCCGCGCCGTGGTCTTATCCGGGCGGGTCCGGCACGCCCCGGCCCGGCACGCCGTTACCCGTCTTGCCGGCTAGGGGTCCGCGTGAGCAAGGAGCGCGCGCGCCGGCGCGCCGAGCGTGAGGCCGAGCAGGCGCGTCAGGCCGCCACGCGCGCCAGGCGCGAGGAGCGCAGGGCCAGGTGGCGAAGGCTGCGCGGCAGGCTGGCCTCGGTGGTGCCGAAGCCGATCCGGGTCGCGCGCCAGGGCGGCCTGATCGCCAGGCGACGGCGGGCGCAGAACTCCGTCGTCGCCGTCCTGTTCGTGCTCGTGCAGGCGGCCTCCTGGCTGCTGCTGAGCGGGTGGGCCGCCCGGGTGGGCGTCCTTGTGTTGTCCCTTCTGCTCTTTCCGGTGCTCGTCACCGTCATATTCGACCGGAGGTCGTAACAATGTCGCTGGTTCTGTTGCCCGCAGTGGACGTCGCCGATGGCCAGGCCGTGCGCCTCGTCCAGGGTGAGGCGGGTACGGAGACCTCGTACGGCGACCCGCTCGCCGCGGCTCTCGCGTGGCAGCAGGCGGGTGCCGAGTGGGTCCATCTGGTCGACCTGGACGCCGCCTTCGGCAGGGGCTCCAACCGTGAGCTGCTGGACTCGGTGGTGGGCGCGCTGGACGTCGACGTCGAGCTGTCGGGCGGCATCCGTGACGACGCGTCCCTTGCGGCGGCCCTGGCCACGGGGTGCAGGCGGGTCAACATCGGCACCGCCGCCCTTGAGGACCCCGCCTGGTGCTCGAAGATCATCGCCGAGCACGGCGACCGCATCGCGGTCGGCCTCGACGTGCGGGGCACCACGCTCGCCGCCCGTGGCTGGACCAAGGAGGGCGGCGACCTGTGGGAGGTGCTCGACCGGCTGGAGTCCGACGGCTGCCCCCGGTACGTCCTCACCGACGTCACCAAGGACGGCACGCTGCGCGGGCCGAACCTCGACCTGCTCCGCCAGGTGTGCTCCCGCACCGACAAGCCCGTGATCGCCAGCGGGGGCGTCTCCTCTCTCGACGACCTGCGCGCGCTGTCCACGCTGGTCCCGCACGGGGTCGAGGGCGCCATCGTCGGCAAGGCCCTGTACGCGCAGGCGTTCACGCTGGAGGAGGCTCTCGCGGCGGTGAGGGCATGACCGTCGCGGTACGCGTGATCCCCTGCCTGGACGTCGACGCCGGGCGGGTGGTCAAGGGCGTCAACTTCGAGAACCTGAGGGACGCCGGCGACCCCGTCGAGCTGGCCCGGCGCTACGACGCCGAGGGCGCCGACGAGCTGACGTTCCTCGACATCACCGCGTCCTCCGGTGACCGCGAGACGATGTTCGACGTGGTCCGCCGCACGGCCGAGCAGGTGTTCATCCCGCTGACCGTCGGCGGGGGAGTGCGGTCGGCCGACGACGTCAACCGCCTGCTCCGCGCGGGCGCGGACAAGGTGTCGCTGAACACCGCCGCCATCACGCGCCCGGAGCTGCTGACCGAGGCGTCCCGCCGGTTCGGGGCGCAGTGCGTGGTGCTGTCGGTCGACGCGCGGCGCGTCGTGGACGGCCCGCCGACCCCCTCGGGCTTCGAGGTGACGACGCACGGAGGGCGCAGGGGCACGGGCATCGACGCCGTCGAGTGGGCGCGCCGGGGTCAGGAGCTGGGCGTGGGCGAGATCCTGCTGAACTCGATGGACGGCGACGGCACGAAGGGCGGGTACGACCTCGCGATGATCCGGGCCGTGCGCGAGGCCGTGACCGTGCCGGTCATCGCGAGCGGAGGGGCGGGCGCGCTCGACGACTTCCCTCCGGCCGTGGACGCGGGAGCCGACGCGGTGCTCGCCGCCAGCGTCTTCCACTTCGGCCAGCTCAAGATCTCCGACGTCAAGGACACGCTGCGCAGGGCCGGGCATCCCGTCAGATAGGCGCCGCCGGGGTCGCGGCGGTGGGGCCGCCGCCGCGACAGCGGTGCCGTCAGCCGGCACGTGACCCACCGCGCCCCGACCAGCGCCACCAGTGAGGAAGCGCCGTCAGTGGCAGCGTCGTCAGTGGGAAAGCGTCGTCAGTGGGACAGCGTCGTCAGTGGAGCAGCTTGGAGAAGAACATGGCGAGTTGCCCCGCGCCCGAGCTGATCCCGGTGAACATGCCCTTGACCGCGGTCGCCGCCTCGGCCGGCCGTGAGTACATGTAGAAGACCGTGAAGGCGATGACGAGGTACAGCAGTACCTTCTTGGTCTTCATCGGATGGCCTCTCCCGTGGTTCCAGTGACGTGGTCCTACCCGAAGCGCGGAGTGGCCGATCTCCGGAATCGGTCACGTGGTGCCCCCGTGCCGATCATGGTCAGGGCATGGATGTCCCATCCGCTATGCAACGGATGTCCGTAATACCCGTCACACGCGCCACAACGGACACGGGACCGAGGGGGTTCCACGCCGCGCGGACGCGTGTCCCTCCGCGCGGGGCCTGGACGCCGTCCCCGCGGGCAACGGCGTGGCGATGACCAAGCGGCGCGCCCGTCACTCGGACGCGCCCGTCCCACTGAGAACGGCGCGCGGGCACGCCGCCGGGATTAGAGGCCCAGCTTGGCGCCGCGCAGCCGCTCGATCGAGACCTCGTCGCCCTCGTAGGTCACCCGGGCGTGGTCCTGGCGGCCGAAGCAGAACAGCAGGAGCTCGGCCGGCTCGCCGGTCACGATCACGTGCGGCTCGGCCTTCTTGCCCCCGGCCTTCCGCCCGTCGGCACCGCGCAGCACCACGCCGACCGGCGACCGGCGGAGCATCAGCCGCGCGCCTCCCGCCACCCTCTTCCAGATGGCCTCCACCAGGTCGGCGGGCAGCTCGCGCGGTTCCCAGCCGGGCTGGGCCCGCCGGACGTCCTCGTGGTGGACGAGGAACTCCAGCGTGTTGACCACCGCGTCGAGGCCGGGCACCAGGCCGTACGGCGACCACCGCGGCGGGCCCTGGCGCACGTCGTCGACCAGTTCGCGGTAGGGCTTGCCGGTCTTGACCTTGTTCTGCACGGACGCGGTGTAGCCCGCCAGAGGCTTGATGGCGATGCCGCCGACGGCGTCCGGCCGGCGCTCGCGGAGGACGAGGTGGGCGGCGAGGTCGGCGGTCGTCCACCCCTCGCACAGCGTCGGGGCGTCGGGGCCCAGACGGTCGAGAAGGTCACTCAGTGCTTCGCGCTCGGCGCGTGCGTGCGTCACCCTGATCACCTTACAAGGGGGGTCCTGGGGCCGATCGTCCGCCATAGGGGTGGGAATAAACGGCTTGCGCCGGATGATAGGGATTGAGGCAGACGTTCCCCCGTCCAGCAGAACAGACCGGCCCTCACCAGGCATGGCCCCCGTCGAGAGGATCCCCCGCGTGCCGAGCGAGAGCCAGCACGGTCCCACCGTCATGCGTCAGGGACTGCGTGTCGTCGGGCACGCCATCCGTACCGAGCCCCGGATCTTCACCGGCGCGGTCCTGGCGAGTTCGGTCTACGGGATCATGACCGTCGGCTCCTCGTGGGCGCTGGGCTGGGCCACCGAGAACGCCGTCCTGCCCGCCTTCCGCGACGGGCGCGCGACCACCGGAACGCTCGTGACCGCGGTCCTGCTGATCGTCGGCGTCGCGGTGCTCAAGGCGGCGGGCGTGATCGGCCGCAGGGTGCTCGCGGGCATCATGCAGTACCGCATGCAGGCCCGGTCGCGCCGCGAGGTCACCCGGCAGTACCTGCGGCTGCCCCTCGCCTGGCACCACCGCCACCCGACCGGTCAGCTGCTGTCGAACGCCAGCTCCGACGCCGAGGCGGCCTGGGCTCCGCTCGCCCCGCTCCCGATGGCCGTCGGCGTGGTGGTGATGCTGGTCACCGCCGCCGTCGCGATCGTGCTCGTGGACCCGATGCTCGCCCTCGTCGGTTTCCTGATATTTCCGGCCATCGCGGTGCTGAACCTCGTCTACCAGCGCCGGCTGTCCCCCCTCGCCATGCGCGCGCAGCAGCTCCGCGCCGAGGTCAGCGAGATCGCGCACGAGAGCTTCGACGGGGCGCTGGTCGTCAAGACCCTCGGCAGAGAGGACGCCGAGGCCGTCCGCTTCCAGGCCAAGGCGGACGAGCTCCGCGACGCCAACATCGCCGTGGGCCGCATCCGCGGCCTGTTCGACCCGTTGCTGGAGGCGCTCCCGACGCTGGGGGTGCTCGCGGTGCTGCTGTTCGGCTCCATCCGGCTCGCCGCGGGGGACGTCTCGCCGGGCGACCTGATCCAGGTGTCCTACCTGTTCACGCTGCTGGCGTTCCCGATACGCGCGCTCGGCTGGGTGCTCGCCGAGATGCCGCGCAGCGTCGTCGGCTGGACGCGGGTGCAGGACGTGCTGAACGCGTCCGGCTCGATGGAGTACGGCCCGGCCCGCCTGAACGCGGGCGGCCCCGCCCGGCTGGAGGTGCGCGGCCTCGCCTACGGCTACTCGGCGGACGCGCCCGTGCTGTCCGGGGTCGACTTCCAGGTCAGGCCCGGCCGCACCGTCGCGATCGTCGGCCCCACCGGCTCGGGCAAGTCCACGCTGACCCAGCTCCTCGTCCGCCTGATCGACCCCGACCGGGGCCAGGTGCTCCTCGACGGCGTCGACCTGCGCGAGGTCGCGAAGGGCGAGGTGAGCACGGCCGCCTCCCTGGTCCCGCAGCAGACCTTCCTGTTCGACGACACCGTGCGCGGCAACCTGACCCTCGGGACCGGCGGAGGTGAGCCCGTACCGGACGAGAGGATCTGGGCGGCGCTGCGCCTCGCCCAGGCGGAGGGGTTCGTGAGCGCCCTGCCGAACAACCTGGACACGCGGGTCGGCGAGCGCGGCGCGACGCTGTCGGGCGGGCAGCGGCAGCGGCTGGCGCTGGCCAGGGCGCTGGTCAGGACCCCTCGCCTGCTCATCCTGGACGACGCCACCTCCAGTGTGGACGCGCAGGTGGAGAGCCGGATCCTTTCCGGCCTGCGGGAGGGCTCGCCGGACTCCACGGTGATCGTCGTCGCCTACCGGATGGCGACGATCGCGCTGGCGGACGAGGTCGTCTACCTGGAGCACGGCCGGGTCGCCGACCGGGGCCCGCACGACGTGCTGCTCGCCCGGTGCGAGGGCTACCGCAACCTCGTCACCGCCTACGAACGTGCCGAATCCGAGCGCGCGGCGCTCGACGCCGACGAGGGGATCGTGGCATGACGTCGCGGGTCGAAGAACGTGCCATGACGACGTCGCTGAGCGTGGAGGGGCGCTCGGCTCTCGGGACGTTGCGGCGTGGCCTCGCGCTGTCGCCGGAGTTCCGCGTCGGCCTCCCGGTGACGCTGGTGCTGGCGGTGCTCGCGACGCTCGGCAAGGTGATCGTCCCCATCGCTGTTCAGCAGGTCATCGACCGTGGGCTGAAGGATGCGACGCCGGATGTCGCGTTCATCAGGGACGCCGTCATCCTGTGCGCCGTCGCGGTGACGCTGACCGCGCTGTGCGGCTACCTCATGAACGTCCGTCTCTACCGCTCCACCGAGTCGGGGCTCGCCTCCCTGCGCGGCAAGGGATTCCGGCACGTCCACGACTTGTCGGTGCTCACGCAGAACACCGAGCGGCGCGGCGCGCTGGTCTCCCGGGTCACCAGCGACGTGGACCAGATCAGCACGTTCATGCAGTGGGGTGGCCTGATGGTCATCATCTCGATGGGTCAGCTACTCATCGCGAGCGTGCTGATGGCGATCTACTCCTGGCAGCTCGCGCTGGTCGTGTGGGGCTGCTTCCTGCCGCTGGTCATCGTGCTGCCGAGGTTCCAGCGCTGGGTGGCCCGTGCCTACACCCACGTGCGCGAGCGCACCGGCGACATGCTGGCCGCGGTCAGCGAGTCCGTGGTCGGCAGCGCGGTGATCCGCGCGTACGGCTCGGAGGAGCGCACCGCGCGGCGCATCGACGAGGCCGTCGACGCCCAGCGCAACGCGCAGACCCGCGCCCAGAAGATCGTCGCGTTCACCTTCCCGATCACCGAGCTGGTGGGGGCGGTGGCGGTCGCCGGGGTGGTGCTGCTGGGGGTCGAGCTCGGCATCGGCGGCACGATCTCCGCCGGGCGCCTGGTCGCGTTCCTGTTCCTCATCACGCTGTTCATCAGCCCCCTGCAGACCGCGACCGAGGTGCTCAACGACGCCCAGAACGCCGTGGCCGGGTGGCGGCGGGTGCTCGGCGTGCTGGACACGCCGGCGGACGTGGCCGACCCGGTGCGCGGGGTGAGCCTGCCGCGCGGCTCCATCACGGTCTCGTTCCAGGACGTGGGCTTCGCCTACCCGGACGGGCCGCCCGTCCTGCACGAGGTCTCGGTGGACATCGCGCCGAGGACCCGGGTCGCGGTCGTCGGCGAGACCGGTTCGGGCAAGACGACCTTCGCCAAGCTGCTCACCCGCCTCATGGACCCGACCTCGGGGCGTGTTCTGGTCGACGGCGTGGACCTGCGCAAGGTGCGGTTCTCCTCGCTGCGGGAGCGCATCGTCATGGTGCCGCAGGACGGGTTCCTGTTCAGCGGCTCCCTCGCGGACAACATCCGCTACGGCCGCCCCTCGGCCACCGACGACGACATCGCCCTGGCCATGACCGAGCTGGGGCTGACCGACTGGCTGGAGGGCCTTCCCGCCGGCCTGTCCACCCCGGTGGGCCAGCGCGGCGAGTCGCTGTCGGCGGGGGAGCGGCAGCTCGTCGCGCTGGCCAGGGCCTATCTCGCCGACCCCGACCTGCTGCTGCTCGACGAGGCGACCTCCGCCGTGGACCCCGCCACCGAGGTGCGCATCGCGCGCGCCCTCGACGGGGTCACCCGCGGACGTACGGCCGTGTCGATCGCCCACCGCCTGTCCACCGCCGAGGCGGCGGACGAGGTGCTGGTGTTCGAGCACGGCCGTGTCGTCCAGCGCGGGCCGCACGCCGAGCTGGTGCGGCAGCAGGGCGTGTACGCCGACCTCTACGCCTCCTGGACCTCGGCGGCCAGGTCGTCGTAGAGCTTCTCGAAGGGCAGCGGCCCGATCGTCTCCGGATCGGCGGCGAGGTCGAACAGCGGCCGGTAGCCGGCGGCGAGGTACAGCCGGGCGGCCTCCGGCTGGCGGGGACCGGTGGTGAGGTGGATCCGCCGGTACCCCCGGCGTACGGCCTCGCGCTCCAGCTCGCGGACGACGATCAGCCCGAGGCCCCGCCTGCGGTGCTCGGGGTGGGTCCAGATCCGCTTCAGCTCGGCCGTCGTGTCGTCGTAGCGTCGGAACGCGCCCCCGGCGACCGTCCGCCCGTCCTCCACGAGGATCAGGAAGGCGCCGCCGGGCGGTGAGAACTCCTCGTCGGCGTAGCGGCTGAGCTCCTGGTTCGGCCCGTACCTGCTGTGGTACTCAAGGTCGAGGTCGCGCAGCAGCGGCTCGGCCGCCGGATCGCGGACCTTCACGTGGCGCACTTCGATGGACTCGACGGTCATGTGTTCCTTGCTCACTTCTTCCGGTGCTCACTTCTTCGGCCGCGGCAGGCCCGGGGGGTTGACCTGCGACGCCGGGATGGCCTCGTTCGACAGGCCCCAACGCTTGAGCACCTCGGCGTACTTCCCGTTCTCGATGACCGTGTTCAGGGCGTCGCTCACCGGCTGGACCAGCCCGTTCCCCTTCTGGGTCATGGCCGCGATGAGCCCCTGGATGCTCTCGCCGCCGCCGGACAGCGTTCCGACGATCTTCGTGTCGCCGCTGACGGCCGCGTGGTAGGCCGAGGTGGGGTTCGGGCCGAAGTAGACGTCGATGCGGCCGGACTTCAGGGCCAGGTAGTAGTCCGCCGGGCGCTGGTAGTACTGGACCTCGATGGGCTTCAGGCCCGCCTTCTTGTTCCGCTCGTCCCAGTCCAGGAGGATCTTCTCCTGGTTGGTGCCCGCGCCGACCGCCACCTTGAGCCCCGCGATGTCCGACGCCTGCTTGATCTGCGTCAGCTTGCTGTCCTTGCCGGTCTCCCAGGCGAGCTGGTCGACGCGGTAGGTCGCGAAGTCGTAGATGTCCTTGCGCTCCTCGGTCACGGTGATGTTGGAGAAGCCCACGTGGTCCTTGCCCGACTTCACCGCGAGGAAGAGGTTCTCCCAGGAGGTGCGGTCGAGCCGGAGCCGCAGGCCGAGCACGTCGGCGACGAGCTGGGCGACGTCGGACTCGACGCCGATCACGGTGCTGTCGTCGTCGGCGAGGAACGACAGCGGCGGGATCCCGTCACCGGTGATCCCGGCCGACAGCTCGCCGCCGCTCCGGATCGCCTCGGGGACCCGCGCCGCGATCGCGTCGACCTTCTCCGCGCGCACGCGCTTCTGGTCCGGGCTGGTGTCGATCTTCAGGGGGGCGCCGTCGGCCGCCACGGCGTCGGCGGTCACCGCGCCGCTCCCCTTGCCGGTGCCCGCTCCGGCGCCGCAGGCGGTCAGCAGGAACAGGGGAAGGAGGCCGACTACGGCGGCACGACGGTATAGGGAGGGCATCTTGGTGATCCTTTTCGGGTCAGAGGACTTTGCTGAGGAAGGCGCGGGTGCGTTCGTGCCGGGGGGCGTCCAGCACCTGGCCGGGCGGCCCCTGCTCGACGACGCGCCCGGCGTCCATGAAGACCACGGTGTCGGCGACCTCGCGGGCGAATCCGATCTCGTGGGTGACGACGATCATGGTGGTGCCGCTGCGCGCGAGGTCCTTCATCACGTCCAGCACCTCGCCGACCAGCTCGGGGTCGAGGGCGGAGGTCGGCTCGTCGAACAGCAGGACCTTCGGTTCCAGGGCCAGCGCCCGGGCGATGGCGACGCGCTGCTGCTGGCCGCCGGACAGGCGCCGGGGATACTCGCCGGCCTTGTCGGCGAGGCCCACGCGGTCGAGCAGCCGCGTCGCCAGCTCCTCCACCTCGGCCCTCGGCCGGCGCTGGGCCGACAACGGGGCCTCGGTGACGTTCTGGCGGACGGTCAGGTGGGGGAAGAGGTTGAAGTTCTGGAACACGAACCCGATGTGCGTGCGCTGGCGGAGGATGTCGCGTTCGCGCAGCTCGTGCAGGCGGTCGCCGGCGCGGCGGTAGCCGGCCAGCTCCCCGTCGACGAGCACCGAGCCCCGGTCCACCTTCTCCAGGTGGTTGACGCTGCGGAGCAGGGTGGACTTGCCCGATCCGGAGGGGCCGAGGATCACGGTCACCTCTCCCGCCTCCACGCGCAGGTCCACCCCGCGCAGGACCGCGAGCGCGCCGAAGCTCTTGTGCACGCCGCGCAGCTCGACCATGGGCCGCGTCACAGCGCGCTCCGGCCGGCGAGGCCGCGTGCGGCGACCGCGCGGCGCAGGCGTCCCAGCGGGGTCTCGGGCAGGTGCCTGGTGGCCCCCTTGGCGTAGTGGCGTTCCAGGTAGTACTGGAAGACCGAGAGCACCGTGGTCAGGGCCAGGTACCAGATCGCCGCGACCAGCAGCAGCGCGATGACCCGCCCGCTGCGGTTGTAGATCACCTGCGCCTGGTAGAACAGCTCGGGCAGCGCCATGATGTACACCACCGAGGTGCCCTTGACCAGGCCGATGATCTCGTTCCCCGCCGTCGGCACGATCGTCCGCATCGCCTGGGGGAGCACGATCCTGAAGATCTGGCGGGCGCGGGGGATGCCGAGGGCGGCGGCGGCCTCAAGCTGGCCCTGGTCCACCGAAAGGAACCCGGCCCGCACGATCTCGGCGGCGTAGGCGCCCTGGTGGAGCGCGAGGCCGAGCGCGGCGGCGGTCACCGGGCCGATCAGGTCCATCGTGCCGACGGAGAAGAACGACGGGCCGAACGGCACGCCGAACGAGATCTGCTTGTAAAGCAGGGCCAGGTTGTACCAGAAGAGCAGCTGGAGGATCAGCGGCACCGATCGGAACAGCCAGGTGTACCCCCAGGCCACCGAGCTGAGCAGCGGGTTCGCCGACAGCCTCATCAGGGCCAGCACCGTGCCGAGCAGGAAGCCGAGCACGATGCCGAGCGCGGTGAGCTCCAGCGTGAACGCGACCGCGCGGAGGATCGAGGGGTAGAACAGGTACTCGCCCACGACCGGCCATTCCCACGCGGGGTTGGTGACCAGGGCGTTCGCCGCCATCAGCAGCAGGACGAGCACCACGGCCGCCGCCGCCCAGCGCCCCGGATGCCGGGCGGTGACGACCGTGAGCGGTGGGTCCCCGCCGGGCGGTGGATCGGCGACCGAAGCCCCGGGGGAGGCGGTCTCGGATCCGTTGTGCGTGCCACCGATGCCGAGGGACTCGACGGGCATGGCTGAAGCCTTTCTCACTCAACTGCCGTGGGCCCGTGGTGCCGGAGAGGGGCGTTCACGGGTCAGGGGGTGAGCGCCGGAGCGCGCCGGCGATGGGATCCCACTCCAACACAGACGAGCATTTCCGTCAAGACCTACTTGTTTAGTAGGTTTTAGGCCGACAGGGGGGCTGACCGCCTCACCTCGCCGTGCTCACCGTCCGCCCTCCCGGCCCGCTCGCCGGGAGGCGGCCTCGTCATGGTGCCCCGCGCCTACCGGTTCTGACGGTCGGCGGGGGTGAGCGCCTGGCGGATCCGCGCCTCGGTGGTGGACAGGTCATCGACGGGGGCGATGCGCTCGGCCCACGACCACCAGAACCACCAGGTCCCCTGCCGCTGAGCCGCGAAGATCACTTCAGAGAGGGTGGGCACCCCGGTGCTGACGACGATGAGCTGCGGGAGCCCTCCGTCGGTCGCTCCGACGCGCACGTACAGGCCGCGCCCCTGGAGCGCCTCGCCCAGCGCGTGCAGATGGGCGGTCGCGGTCAGGTGGGTGCTGGCCGTGGTCGCGCTCGCGACCTTGTCGGTGGTCGTCATGGTCGGCTCCGGTCTGCTGGGGACTTCGCGGATGGACACCGATGAACGCGGCCGGGTGTCAGGGGAGCCGTCGTCTCTTCGGGTTTCGGGGTCGTCTATTCGGGGTGGGCGAAGAGCTCGGGGAGCGGCCGCGCGCGCAGGGTCGCGTAGTGCTCGGCCAGCCGTGCGGCGGCGGTGGCGGGGGCGAAGGCGAACGTCCGCAGGGTGCGGCCCCGGCGGCTCGGGTGCGGGCTGGTCCACCAGATGATGCGGCCGTCGACCCGGGCCAGCAGGCCCTGCCACAGCGACACGGCGGCCTGGCCGTCTTCGAGGAAGTAGACGTACGAGGGGATGTTCCGGCGCGCGAGGCAGGTCTGCAGGTCGTCGGCGATCTGCCGTACGGCCGCCGCGGGGCGGCGGCCGGCGAGTGCGGCGGCTTCAACGTGGAGGGCGGGCACGAGGTGGCTCCTCACCGGCACGGCGACTGGGTTCGCCTGGCTCGTCGTGGGCCGTGCGAGACGGGCCACGGGCCGCGTCGCCACGGAGGGGGTCGCCCCTGAGGCTAGGTGGCGGCCGATCTCCTCATCAACGAAGTTGCTTCATGTTCCTCGCAATCTGCTCGACGTCTCGGCGATGAGGTCGCGGGCCGCCTGACCATAGACCGCGGCCTCGGCGAGTTTGGTGAACGCCCTCTCGTAGAGCGCCACGTCGGTGGGGGCCTTGATGCGGAACTGGCCGGGCACCGTATCCACTCTGACCTGATTATCGTCATATATCCAGAAATTTTCGGGTGGCATGATCGCCGACCGGGTCGCGGTGGGAATCACGCCGAAGCTGAGTTGCGGCATGTTGGTCGTGATCCGGAGCAGCCGGTCGAGCTGGGCCACCATCCCCTCGGCGTCGCACACCGGGGTGCGCAGCGCCTGCTCGCCCACGACGAACATGAACCGCTTGCCGCCGGTCCCGAGCACCTCCTGCTGGGCGATCCTGGCCGCCACCGCCGCGTCGAGGTCGTCGGGGATGCCCCGGAAGTCGATGATGGCGCGCAGGTGCGCGCGGGCGTATTCGGGCGTCTGGAGCAGCCCGGGGACGGCCGAGTGCTGGTAGACCCTGAACTGCTGGGTCTCCCGGTAGAGCGGCTGGAACGACTCCTGGACATGCCGCAGCCCGGTGGTCTCCAGCCGCCGCCACTCGGTGTACATCGAGTCGATGTTGCGCACGGCGGCGATCAGGTCGACGACGTACTCCTCGGCGTCGCAGACCCGGCACCAGACCCTGATGTCGTTCTCGTTGGGCATCTGCGCCGCGTGCTCGATCTTGGAGACCTTCGAGTAGTGCCAGCCGGCCTCGGAGGCGAGGGTCCGCCCCGTCAGGCTGGCCTCGCTGCGGATCTCGCGGAGCCGTGCGGCCAGGATTCCCTTCGCTTCGTTGATACGGGTCGGGGGCATGGGGGGCCACCTCTTCGGTTACGTGATGTCGTGACATCCCGACCGTAGCCCTTAGATTTCTCCCTGTACCCGTATATTGCGCGATGTTGCTTGGCGATCCCGGGTCAGTGGGTGCTGGTGGTGCCCGAGAGGCGCTGCGCGAAGTAGATCGGGACCACCGAGAAGACGATGAGCGCGGCGGCGACCACGTTGACGACCGGCGCCTGGTTCGGGCGGAAGAGGTTCTCGAAGATCCAGATCGGCAGCGTCCTCACCCCCGCCCCGGCCGTGAACGTCGTCACGATGATCTCGTCGAACGACAGGGCGAACGCCAGCAGCCCGCCCGCCAGCAGCGCCGAGCGCATCATCGGGAACGTCACCAGGCGGAAGGTGGTGAAGGTGTCCGCGCCCAGGTCCGCCGACGCCTCCTCGACGTTCACCCCCATGCGGCGCAGCCGCGCCAGCACGTTGTTGTGCACGGTGACCACGCAGAACGTCGCGTGACCCACGATCACGGTGAACAGGCCGAGGCCGACGCCGAAGGGTTCGAGGATCGTGCGGAAGGCGTTGTTGAGCGCGATGCCGGTCACGATGCCGGGCAGCGCGATCGGCAGCACGATGAGCAGCGAGACGGTGTCGCGGCCGAAGAACCGGTAGCGCTGCACGGCGAAGGCCGCCATCGTGCCGAGGACCAGCGCGATCGCCGTCGCGCCCAGTCCCGCCCGCACCGAGGTCCACAGGGCGTCGCGCACGCCGGAGGAGTTCCAGGCGATGCCCCACCACCGGGTGGTGAACCCCGTCGGCGGCCAGGCGAAGGTCCGGTCGGCGTTGAAGGAGTTCAGCAGCACGATCCCCAGGGGCACGTAGATCACCGCCAGGCCGAGGACCAGTGCCAGGCGCAGCGCCAGCCGTGCCGTGCGGGACAGGTTCACGAGGGCCTCCGGTCCACCGGGTCGGGAGAGGTGCGGGGGAAGCGGGTCACAGGTTCTCCAGCGCTCCGGTGCGGCGCACCGCGGCGAGGTACACCAGCATGATCACGACCGGGATCGTCGCCACGGCGGCGGCGAACGGCAGGTTGTTGGCGGCGCCGATGTTGTCGTAGACGACGTTCCCGATGAGCTGGCTCCTGCCTCCGACGATCTTCACGGCGATGTAGTCGCCCAGCGAGAGCGAGAAGGTGAAGACCGAGCCCGCCACGATCGCGGGGAACGTCAGCGGCCACACCACCGTGCGGAAGGTCCGCCAGCCCCGCGCGCCGAGGTCGCCGGCCGCGTCCAGCAGGGAGTTCGGCAGGCGCTCCAGCCCCGCGTAGATCGGAAGGATCATGTACGGCAGCCACAGGTACGACAGCGTCAGGATGGTCGCCGTGAGCCCGTACCCCCAGCCGAGCAGGCCGTCCGACGAGAGCATCACCCGCCAGGCGTACGCCTTGACCAGGTAGGACGCCCACAGCGGGGTCAGCACGGCGATGACCAGCCAGCGCTGGGTGCGCGGCGAGGCCAGCTTGGCCATCGCGAACGCCATCGGGAACGCGATCACCATGTCGATCAGCGTCACCGCGACCGCGACGCCGAGCGAGCGCAGCGCGACCGTCCGGTACACCTCGACGGTGAGCACGTCGTGGAAGTTGGCCCACGTGAACGTCCTGACGAGGTCGCCGGTGAAGGAGTCGGTGGTCCAGAAGGCCGTGACGAACAGGGCGGCGAGCGCGCCCAGGTAGGCGACCCCCAGCCAGGCCAGCGGCGCCGACAGCAGCAGCGACAGCCGTACCCCGGCGTGCCGGTGGAGCGCGGCGGCGAGCCGGCGGCGGGGGCCCGGACGCGCGGGCGCCGCCCCGCCGGACGGGGACGCCGGGGCCTCCGGCCTCCCCGATGCGGAACCGATCACCCCTTGATCTCCGTCCACGCCCGGGTCCACTCCGAGTAGTCCTTGCACGTCACGTCCGTGCGGCCGTCCAGGCACTGGGCGATCGGGGTGGTCCAGAAGTGCACCTTGGAGAAGTAGGACTCGTCGGTGGCGTGGTAGGTGTCGCAGAAGCCCTTGTCGGCTGTCCGCGCGCACGCCTCGGAGTTCGAGGGCGCCTCACCGAACCACTCGGCCACCTGGGCGTTGGCCGTGGGCGAGATGATCCAGTCGAGCCACTTGTAGGCGCAGTTGGGGTGCTTGGCCTCGGCGGCGACCATCCAGGTGTCCGACCAGCCGGTGGAGCCCTCCTTGGGCAGCGTCGCCTTGACGGGCGCCTTGTCGGCTTCGACCAGGTTGGCGATGACCTGCCATGTCGTGCCCGCCACGGTGTCGCCGCTCTTGAACGACTGCACCGCCTTGGTGTAGTCCGACCAGTATTCGCCGATGTTCTGCTTCTGCTGCTTCAGCAGGTCGACCGCCGCCTGGAACTGCTTGTCGTCCAGGGCGTAGGGGTCCTTGATGCCGAGATCGGGCTTGGTGGCCATCAGGTACAGCGCGGCGTCGGCGATGTAGATGGGGGAGTCGTAGGCCGTCAGCTTGCCCTTGTACGGCGAGGCCGGGTCGAAGACCACGCCCCAGGAGTCCGGAGCCGGGGTGACCTTGTCGGTGCGCCACATGAGCAGGTTGGCGCCCCGGCCGTGCGGCACACCGTAGGCCACCCCGTTGACCGAGTTCCAGGGCTTGAGCTTCAGCCCCTCGAACACGTTCTTGTAGTTGGGGACCAGGTCGGTGTTGACCGGGGCGACGGTGCCGGAGGCGATCAGGCGCAGCGACGCGTCGCCCGAGGCGGACACGGCGTCGTACTCGCCGGTCTTCATCAGGTTCACCATCTCGTCGGAGGTGCCCGCGGTCTTGGTGTTGACCTTGCACCCGCTGGCCTGCTCGAAGGGATGGACCCAGTCGACCTTCGGGTCGTTGGAGCCGTCCTCGGCGTAGCCGGCCCAGGCGACCAGGTTGACCTGGCCCTCGCCGGCGCCGAGGCTCTTCGGCGCCTCCAGCTTGGGAGGGGTGAACCCGCTCTGGCCGGGGGCGGCCGAGCCGCCGCCGGCGGAAGTGCCGGTCGAGCCGCCACCGCAGGCGGCGGCGGCCAGCGCGAGCGCGGCGGTGGCGATCACGAGTCGAGTGGGCCGCATGATGGTTCTCCTTGAGAGATGGAGCGCGGTGCTGTACGGGATGAGGGGTGGCCCGCCGTCAGGAGGCGATGGCGAACTCGTGGCGGCGGTTCCAGACGAGCCGGGCACGGCTGCCGCGCAGGCCCGTCACCTCCATGGACGAGACCTCCAGGTTCTGCTGCAGGACGATCAGCCGCCCGCCCGCGTCAAGGTCGACGACGAACCGGGTCGCCGCCCCGGCGTACAC
Organism: Sphaerisporangium sp. NPDC049003; assembly: GCF_043197795.1. Lineage (NCBI taxonomy): Bacteria > Bacillati > Actinomycetota > Actinomycetes > Streptosporangiales > Streptosporangiaceae > Sphaerisporangium > Sphaerisporangium sp. NPDC049003. The sequence goes on along the minus strand of NZ_JBICTU010000016.1, from coordinate 157,952 downwards.
CACCTCGGCAATGGTGCCGGTCGCGCTGTGGTCGTCCGCGCCGACGGGGGCGTCCACGTCGAGCACGAGGCGGAGCTTCTCCGGCCGCACGCTGAACGTGCCGTCCCTGCCGAGCACGGCCTTGGCCGCCTCGCCCGAGATCAGGTTGGAGGTGCCGACGAACCCGGCCACGAACGGCGTCGAGGGCCGCTCGTAGACCTCGGCGGGGGTGCCGACCTGCTCGATGCGTCCCCGGTCGAACACCGCGATCCGGTCGCTCATGGTCAGGGCCTCCTCCTGGTCGTGGGTGACGAACAGGAACGTGATGCCGACCTCGCGCTGGATCTCCTTCAGCTCGACCTGCATCTGTTCGCGGAGCTTGAGGTCGAGGGCCCCGAGCGGCTCGTCGAGCAACAGGACACGGGGCCGGTTGACCAGGGCCCTCGCGAGGGCGACGCGCTGGCGCTGCCCACCGGACAGCTGGGCCGGCCGCCGCCTGTCGAACCCCTCCAGCCGGACGGAGCGCAGGGCCGCCACCGCCCGCTCGCGCCGCTCGGCCCTGCCGACCTTCTTGACCCGCAGGCCGTACTCCACGTTGTCCAGCACGCTCATGTGCGGGAAGAGCGCGTAGTCCTGGAACACCGTGTTGACGTCCCGCTCGAAGGGGGCGAGGCGGGTGACGTCGTGGCCGCCGAGCTCGACCGCGCCGGCGGTGGGGGTCTCGAAGCCCGCGATCATGCGGAGCACGGTGGTCTTGCCGGACCCGGACGGGCCCAGCATCGCGAAGAACTCGCCGTCGGCGACCTCAAGGTCGACCCCGGCGACGGCCTCCACCGGCCCGAAGCTCTTGCTCAGGCCGCGCAACCGTACCGCCACGTTGTGATCTGGCATGAAGGAAAACCTATGGGGTTAAATGTTTCGCGGTGATGCACGATCCGGTATCACTGTGGTTAAGGCGGCAGAGGGGCGGACACGGGCATGAACACCGCTCACGTGGCCGTCTTCTCCCCGCTCGACAGCACCGCCCGGGTGGACGCCGTCGTGCGCCGCCTCGCCGACGCGATCGCCCTCGGGCTGCTGGCCGACGGCGAGCAACTCCCGAGCGAGGCCGAGCTCGCCGGACGGCTCGGGGTGTCCACCGTGACCCTGCGCGAGGCGCTCATGGCCCTGCGGCAGCGCGATCTGGTCGAGACCCGCCGGGGCCGCGGCGGCGGCAGCTTCGTCCGCGTCCCGCCCGACCCGTCCGGCGCCGAGTTCGAGGTACGGCTGCGCGCGTACTCCGTGGGGGAGCTGCGCGACCTCGGCGACCACTACGCCGCCATCGCGGGCGCCGCGGCACGGCTCGCGGCGCAGCGGTCGCTGCCGGAGGACCTCGCGCCCCTGTGGCGGTCCGTCGAGGAGATGGCCACCGCGTCCGGCGCCCGGCTCAGACGGGTCGAGGGGCGCTTCCACATCGAGGTGGCGGCGGCATCGCAGTCGGCGCGGCTCACCCAGGAGGAGATCCGGTTACAGGCTGACATCGGACCCTTGCTCTGGCTTCCCCGGGCGGGCGCGACCAGGCACGATGAGGTGATGGCAGAGCACCGCGCCATCGCCGCGGCCGTCCAGCGGGGCGACGCGGGCGAGGCCCGCGACCTGGCCGAGCGGCACGTGCTCGACGCCGTCGAGCACCTCATCGAGCTCCGGCTCCTCGAAACGTGACGGGATCATGGCGACGACGGTTGAGGACGAGGCCGGCGCGGCCGTCGCCCGGGCGTGCCTGACCGTCAGCGACACCGCCGAGCGGGTGTTCCACTCCCTGCGCGAGGTCCGCGCCGCCGCCGCCGAGCGGATTCTGGTTGTACGGCGCGGCGGGCGCGCGCCGGTGACCGCCGACCTCGCGGCGCTGCGCCCGCTGCTGTTCGGGCACCTCGGCGCGCTGATCGCCGGCATCGGCTTCATCGCCGCCCCCGGCCTGCTCGCCGACGCGCCGTGGTACCTCGAATGGTGGCAGGACAACCCCGGCGGCGCCCCCATGCAGCTCCTACGCGACCTGGACCCCGCGAGCAGCGCCTTCTACGACTACACCCACTGGGACTGGTTCGCCGGTCCGCACGCGGGGGCCGAGCGCACCGTCTGCGGCCCCTACGTCGACTACCTGTGCACCGACGAGTACAGCCTCACGCTGTCGGTCCCCGTGCTGGTCGAGGGCGCCTTCGTCGGCGTGGCGGCGGCGGACGTGTTCGTGCGGGCCTTCGAGGGGGCCGTGACCCCCGCGCTGAGACGGATCCCGGCGCCGGCCCTGCTGGTGAACGCCTCGGGACGCGTCGTCGCCTCCACGACGGCCAAGTGGCTGGCGGGTTCGGTCTACAGGGGAGCGACGGGTTTCACGGCATACCCCTGCGGTGACCTGCCCCTGCGCCTGGTTGCGGCAGAATTGCCCTATGCCTCTTGACCAGAAGATCGCGGACCGCCTGAAGCGTACCCCGGACGGGCTGGTGCCCGCGGTCGTCCAGCAGCACGACACCGGCGAGGTGCTGATGCTGGCCTGGATGGACGACGAGGCGCTGCACCGCACGCTGACCACCGGCCGTGCCACCTACTGGTCGCGCAGCCGGGGCTCCTACTGGGTGAAGGGCGAGACCTCCGGTCACGTCCAGTGGGTCAGGCACGTCGCCCTCGACTGCGACGGCGACACGATCCTGCTCAAGGTCGACCAGGTCGGGGCGGCCTGCCACACCGGCGACCGCACCTGCTTCGACGCCGGCGTGCTGGAGGTGTCCGCATGACCCCGGCCGCGCGTGCGGGCGTCCCGGCGGCCCTCGCAGCGCCGGAGGCGGCGCGATGACGGTCACCGCTCCGGTCCGTACGAGCCCCGCGCGGCGCGCCCTGATGGCGTGGGTGGCCGCCGGCGCGGCCGGAGCGGTGTCGGCCCTGGTCGCCGCCGGGCGCACCTGGGCGAGCGTGACCTTCTCCGGCGATCCGGGCGGCGTCCACGCGGAGCCCGTGGCGCTGGCCGGAGGCGACGTGGCGCCCGTGCTGAGCCCGCTGGCCCTGGCCTCGCTGGCCGCGGTGGTCGCCGTGCTCGCGGCCCGGGGGCCGTGGCGCAGGCTGATCGGCGCGCTGATCGCCCTGTTCGGCGCCTCGATCGTCGTGGCCTCGTGGCAGGGTGTCCGGTCCTCGCACCTCGTCTCCATCGCGCGGGAGCGCACGACGCTCTCCGGACTCTCCGGCGCGGACCAGGTGGTCGTGTCGGCCGCCTGGGCCTGGCCGGGCGTCGCCACGGCGGGCGGTCTCGTCCTGCTGGCCGCGGGGGTGCTCGCCGTGCTGCGCGGCGCCATGTGGCCCGGCATGTCCGACCGCTACGATCGCTCCGCGCCCTCCCTTGGAGGCGCGAGCCGCACCGGCTCCGCGCCGGCCCCCGAGCGGTCCGGACGCGCCGAGAGAGCACTGTGGGACGCGCTCGACCGTGGCGTCGACCCTACCGACGTTCCGGCGGACGACCGCACCGGGCGTGGTGCCGGAGGGCGAGACGGAGCGACCGGATGAGTAACGCGAACGTGTCGATCTCCATGACAAGTTGCCCACAAAGTGCGACTTCGGCCCTTCGTGTCTCCGGACATCGCTATGCTTCCGCAGCGCAACACGCACATTGACGTCACGGGAGCCATTCAATGAGTTACGGGAATCAGCCGGGCAATCCTGAGGATCACAACCCTCAGCCCGGTGGGGGGTACGGCCAGCAGGGCGGGGGATACGGACAGGGCGGTTACCCGCCTCCGGGGGGTGGCTACGGCCAGCAGCCCCCCGGAGGCGCGCCGACCCCGCCGGACAACCACCTGGTCGCCGCGATCCTCACCACGCTGTTCTGCTGTCTTCCTTTCGGCATCGTGTCGATCGTGAAGTCGTCGCAGGTCAACTCGAAGTGGGCGGTCGGGGACTACCAGGGTGCCATCGCCGCGTCGCAGGAGGCGAAGACCTGGTGGAAGAGGGCGCTGATCTGGGGCATCGTGGTCGACGTGGTCGTGGTGGTGGTCTACGTCGTCCTCTTCGCCGTGATCTTCAGCGCTGGAAACGTCAGCTACAACTACTGATGACCTCGCACGCGGAGCACGCTGGGAGGCGCGGTGCGGACCGGATACGGTCCCTGCTCGCGCCTCTCGGTGCCGCGGCGCTCACGGGGGCGGTCTTCACCTACGTCGGCGCGGTCGACCCGAACGCGCCGGGTCACTACCCGACCTGCCCGTTCCTGTTCGTCACGGGGCTCTACTGCCCCGGCTGCGGCACGCTGCGCACCATCCATGCCCTGGCCCACGGCGACGTGGTGGCGGCCCTCGGGCTCAATCCCCTCGCCGTGGCCACCATCCCGTTCCTGCTGTTCTGGTGGGGCCGGTGGACCCTGCGCACCTGGCAGGGCAGGCCCGCCCGCACGACCCTGGCCCATCCGGCCTACATCTGGGCGTTCCTCGCGCTCGTCATCGTCTACTGGATCGTGAGAAATCTGCCTTTCGGCAGCTTCCTGGCGCCATGACGCCCCGAGATCAGGGACCCTGTGGCGAGGCGGTGGCGGTAAGCCCGATACCATCGGCAGGGCAAGGTCGGGAGAGGATGCCGGCCCCCAGCCCGATCAGTTGATCGGGTGGCAGGGCGTCCTCTGACCCGCAAGCAACAGTCGACCGGAGGGACCCTGATCGGGTGAGCGAGCCAAGCGAGGAGATCAAGTGAGCGTGCTCGACGAGATCCTGGACGGCGTGCGCGCCGACCTCGCCGATCGGCAGCAGACCGTGTCGCTGGCGGAGCTCAAGGACCGCTCCCGGCGGGCACCGGCCGCCAGGGACGCGTACGCCGCTCTGGGCGGCGACAAGGTCTCCGTCATCGCCGAGGTGAAGCGATCCAGCCCGTCCAAGGGCGCGCTGGCGGCGATCGCCGACCCCGCCGCCCTCGCGGGCGACTACGAGGCGGGCGGCGCCCACGTCATCAGCGTGCTGACCGAGCGGCGCAGGTTCGGCGGCAGTCTCGAAGACCTGGCGGCGGTGCGCGCGGCCGTCGACATCCCCATCCTGCGCAAGGACTTCGTCGTCACCTCCTACCAGCTGTGGGAGGCGCGGGCCCATGGCGCCGACCTGGCGCTGCTCATCGTCGCGGCCCTCGATCAGAACGCCTTGGTGTCCCTGATCGAACGGGCCGAGTCGATCGGCCTGGCGCCGCTGGTGGAGGTGCATACTGAGGAGGAGCTCGACCGGGCGCTGGAGGCGGGTGCGAAGATCATCGGTATCAACGCGCGGAACCTCAAGACCCTTGAGGTCGACCGCGACGTCTTCGCCCGCATCGCGCCCAAGATTCCTGACGGCGTGCTGAAGATCGCCGAGTCCGGTGTGCGCGGCCCGCACGACCTGCTGGCCTACGCCCGGGCGGGCGCCGACGCCGTGCTGGTCGGCGAGAGCCTGGTCACCGGCAAGGACCCCAGGGCCGCCGTGGTGGACCTGGTCACCGCGGGGGCTCACCCCGCTTCGCGACTCGACAACGGACCCGAGAGGCAGCAGTGACGATCGCAGAAGGCCCTCTGATCACCACGGCCGACCTCGTGGGCAACGCGGCGGGCGACGACCCCGACGTCCACGGCCGTTTCGGTGTGTTCGGCGGACGTTTCGTGCCCGAGGCGCTGATCCCGGCCCTCGACGAGGTCGCCCGGGTCTACCAGGACGCGAAGAACGACCCCGAGTTCCTGCGCGAGTTCGACCACCTGCTGCGCACGTACGCCGGCCGGCCGACCATCATCACCGAGGTGCGGCGGTTCAGCGAGGTGGCGGGCGGGGCCCGCGTGCTGCTCAAGCGCGAGGACCTGACGCACACCGGCGCCCACAAGATCAACAATGTGCTGGGCCAGGCCCTGCTCACCAAGCGCCTCGGCAAGACGCGCGTCATCGCCGAGACCGGCGCGGGCCAGCACGGCGTCGCGACCGCGACCGCCTGCGCGCTCATGGGCCTCGAATGCGTCATCTACATGGGCGAGGTCGACTGCGAGCGCCAGGCGCTCAACGTCGCCCGCATGAAGCTCCTCGGCGCGACCGTCGTCCCGGTCGGCAACGGCAGCCGCACCCTCAAGGACGCCATCAACGAGGCGTTCCGCGACTGGGTGACCAACGTCGACACCACGCACTACCTGTTCGGCACGGTGGCGGGGCCGGCCCCGTTCCCCGAGATCGTCCGTGACTTCGCGCGCGTCATCGGCGTCGAGGCCCGGCGCCAGGTCCTGGAGCTCACCGGCCGGCTGCCCGACGCCGTAGCGGCGGCCGTCGGCGGCGGCTCCAACGCCATCGGCGTCTTCCACGCCTTCATCGGCGACGAGGGCGTCGCGCTCCACGGCTACGAGGCCGCCGGGCACGGCGTCGAGAGCGGCGAGCACGCCCTCACCCTCACCGAGGGCTCGATCGGCGTCCTGCACGGCTCCCGCACCTACGTCCTGCAAGACGACGAGGGCCAGACCATCGAGTCCCACTCGATCTCCGCGGGCCTCGACTACCCCGGGGTCGGCCCCGAGCACGCCTGGCTGAAGGACTCCGGCCGCGCGAGCTACCACGGCGTCACCGACGACGAGGCGATGGAGGCGTTCTCCCTGCTCGCCCGCACCGAGGGCATCATCCCGGCCATCGAGTCCTCGCACGCGCTCGCCGGCACGATCAAGCTCGGCCGGGAGCTCGGCCCCGAGGCGACCATCCTGGTCAACCTCTCGGGCCGGGGCGACAAGGACATGGGCACCGCCATGAAGTACTTCAACCTGTAGGCCCCAGAAACTGTAAGCGGGACTCCCTGACATGACGACTCTTCAGACGGTGTTCGAGAAGGCACGGGCCGACAAGCGGGCCGCCCTGGTCGGATACCTTCCGGCCGGCTTCCCCACCAAGGACGGCGCCATCGCCGCCGCGACGGCCATGGTGGAGGCGGGCTGTGACGTCATCGAGATCGGCCTGCCGTACTCCGATCCGCTGATGGACGGTCCCACCATCCAGGATGCCGTGCACCGGGCGCTGACCAACGGCACCCGCATCGCCGACGTCATGCACACCGTCGAGGCGGTGGCCAAGGCCGGCGCCGCCGTGCTGGTCATGACCTACTGGAACCCGATCGACCGCTACGGCGCCGAGCGCTTCGCCCGCGACCTCGCCAACGCCGGGGGCACGGGCACCATCACCCCCGACCTCACGCCCGAGGAGGCCGGGCCCTGGTGCTCCTTCAGCGCCGCGGCGGGCATCGACACGGTGTTCCTGGTCGCTCCCAGCTCCCCTGACGAGCGCATCCAGGCCGTGGCCGACTGCTGCACCGGTTTCGTCTACGCCGCCTCCCTCATGGGGGTCACCGGCGCGCGCGCGAGCGTCAGCGCGGCGGCCGAGGGCCTGGTGAAGCGCAGCCGCGCCCACACCGACCTGCCGGTCTGCGTGGGGCTCGGCGTCGGCACCGGCGCCCAGGCCGCGGAGGTCGCGGGCTACGCCGACGGCGTCATCGTGGGGTCGGCGTTCATCCGCCGCCTGCTCGACGCCCCCGACGAGGCCTCCGGCCTCGCGGCGGTCCGCGAGCTCACCGCCGAGATGGCGGCCGGCGTACGCGCCTGAAGTCTCCGGCGGCCCGCTGTGCCGGTCCGCGTAGGCGGTCTGAGGCTCCGGCGGGCCGTGGCGCCGGCCGGAGTACGTACCTGAGGCTCCTCCGGCCGCCGCCCGCGGGCGGCGGCCGGGGTACGTGCCCGAGTCTCCGGCCGCCTCTTCCTCCCCACGTCCCGGCCCCGCGAATCCTGAAGTCAGGGCCGTTTACCAGGCGCTTATCGCGGTCATGATGGGCTAGTCAACCGGTACCCTTCGGCCGAACGCCTGTATCGGGCTGGACGCTCGACGTCCCGGTGCCAGACGAGTCCACGCGTGGTTCGTTTCGCGGACCGGCCTGTTCCTGGACAAGGAGACGAGAATGCTGGTGACTTCCAAGGAGCCCGCGCCAATGGGGTCGCTTTACGTGCGCCCGGCGGTACCCTGGGTGACGACCGTCGCCCGGCTGGTGGTCGCGGGCGTGCTGATCGCGGCCGGGTGGCTGAAGATCGGCACCCCCGCTCTCTCCGTCCAGGCCGTGAAGGCCTACGAGCTACTGCCGGTGCCGGTCGCCACCGCGGTGGGCTACGGCCTGCCGATCGTTGAGATCGTCGTTGGGGTGTTGCTTGTTGTCGGGCTGCTCACGCGTGCGGCGGGTGTCGTCTCCGCGCTGCTCATGCTGGTCTTCGTGGTCGGCATCGCTTCGGCGTGGGCGCGTGGCCTGCGCATCGATTGCGGATGCTTCGGCGGCGGCGGCAAGCTGGCGGAGGGGAAGAGCCCGGGCTACCTGTGGGAGATCCTCCGGGACGGCGGGTTGTTCCTGCTGGGAGCCTGGATCGTCCGATTCGCGCCCGGCCGCCTCTCGCTCGACTCCGCGCTGGGGCTGGCCCCCGCGAGCGAGCCGCACGCCGACGTCGACGATATCGAGGGCGACGAGCCCCGCATGAAGGAGAGTCTCTGATGGGAAAGGCCGCGCGGGATCTCTCCGCGCGCGAGCGCATCAAGTCGCAGCGCGAGCAGGAGCGCAAGCAGCAGCAGCGCAGGCGCCTCGCCACCGTGGTGACCGTGGTGATCGTGGCGATCGCCGTCATCGGCGGTGCCTGGTGGTATGTCCAGTCGGGCAAGTCCGAGACGCTCAGCGGGCAGCTCGCGCCGATCACCCTGCAGTCCGACGGCTCCAGGGTCATGGCGAAGCCGGGCGTCGACAAGCCCGTGCTCGACATCTACGAGGACTTCCAGTGTCCCGCCTGCCAGGCCTTCGAGCAGTCGAGCTCCGCGACCGTGAAGAACATGGCGGCGGCGGGCCAGGTGAAGGTCGTCTACCACGCGGTGAACATCTTCACCAACGAGCCCACGCACGGGAACACCGTCCGCGCGTCCTCGGCCGCCCGGTGCGTGCCCGACGGCAAGCAGTGGATGGCCTTCCACGACAGGCTGTTCAAGGAGCAGCCCCCCGAGACCAAGCCCGGCTTCGCGATCGACGACCTGGTCAAGTGGGGCAAGGAGTCCGGGGTCACCGACCCGAACTTCGAGTCCTGCGTGAGGAGCCAGAAGGAGGCCGCGGCCCAGGCCGACTACAACAAGAAGCTCGGGGAAACCGGCGCCTTCGCCAAGGGCACGCCCACGCTGCGGCTCAACGGCAAGGAGGTCGACAACAGCATCTCCTTCAGCCCGTCGTCGCTCCGCAAGGCCATCCTTGATGCCGCGAAGTAGGCCCGGAAACGGTAACGTCACCTGACATGCCCCTGGCCTCCTTTCCCAGCCCGTCAGAAGGGGTCTGGTACCTCGGACCGATCCCTCTGCGGGCCTACGCTTTCTGCATCGTGCTCGGCGTCATCGTCGCCGTCTGGATGGGCGAGCGCCGATGGCGCGCCCGTGGCGGCGAGCCCGGCACGATCACCGACCTGGCCGTCTGGGCCGTACCCTTCGGCCTGGTCGGCGGGCGGCTCTACCACGTCGTCACCGACTGGCAGCTGTATTTCGGGGCCGACGCCCCCAACCGGCCGATCGACGCGCTCTACATCTGGCACGGCGGCCTCGGCATCTGGGGCGCGGTCGCGCTCGGTGGCGTCGGGGTGTGGATCGCCTGCCGCAGGCGCGGCATCTCGCTGTCGGCGGTGGCCGACACGGTGGCGCCCGGCATCGCGGTGGCGCAGGCCATCGGGCGCTGGGGCAACTACTTCAACCAGGAGCTGTTCGGCGGCCCCACCACGCTGCCGTGGGCCGTGGAGATCGATCCGGGCCGTCCCGGCACGATCCCCGGCGTGACGACCTACCATCCCGCGTTCCTCTACGAGTTCCTGTGGGATCTGGCCGTCGCCGGCGTGCTCATCTGGGCCGGCAAGCGGTACGGGCTGCGCCACGCCAGGCTGTTCGCGCTCTACGTCGCGGGTTACACCCTGGGCCGCTTCTGGATCGAGGGCATGCGGGTCGATCCCGCGCACCACATCCTCGGCCTGCGGCTGAACCAGTGGACCGCCGTGGTCATCTTCATCGGCGCGCTGGTCTACTTCTGGGTCACCAGGAACAAGACCACAGAGGAGGTCGTGGTGCCGGGGTCCGCCTCCGGCGACGGCTTCGATCCCGCGCATCCCGCCGACCAGGCCGACGAGCACGAGCTCGCCGGGGCGTCGTCCCCGGAGACCACCGTCGCACTGACGGCCGAGGCCGGCTCGTCCGCCGATCCGGCCCATCCGGCGAGCCAGGCCGACGCCGCCGAGGCCCAGGCCCCGGCCACGCGCGAGCCCGAGGCCCCGGTCACGGTCGCTGACAAGAGCGCGGAGACCCCGCCTGCGGGCGACGCCGGTCGTAAGGCCGGGGGCGAGAAGTCGCACGAGGCCCCCGCGCCTGCCGTGCCGGACTCGGAGGCGAATTCACGATGATCCAGGGCGGCTCCTCGGGGGGGCACGCCGAGATCCACCACAAGCACCGAGACGTGACCGGCGGATGGCTCCGTCCGGCCGTGTCCGGTGCCATGGACGGTCTGGTGCCGAACTTCGCCCTCATCGCCCGTGACGCGGGAGGCGGCGCGGGCACCAGGGTCGTCGCCCTCTCGTCGTCTCTGTTCCTCACCATGGGCGCGGGCGCCCTGACGTCCGCTCTCGGCACGCTCCTTGGCGCCGGCGGCCTGTGAGCGCGCGCAGCAAGAGACGCCGGTCCTCCTTCGAGGTCGAGGCCCTGTCCGAGCGGGGTCTGAGCGAGAAGCATCAGCGGATCCTGTTCGCCGTGGGCACGGTTCTGGTCGTGCTCGTGGGCGGCTTCGGTCTCACCGCCATCGTCAGCACCCTCGGCGTCTCGCAGCCGCCCCCCGACCAGAGCACGGAGGCGGACACGATCGGCCTTCCCCACCCCGACGAGTACCAGGCCTGGGTGTCGCCCAAGCTGTTCAGCCCGATCGCCGACCGCAGGGCCGACGGGGCTCCGCTGCGGGCCGAGGAGGTCTTCGGCGTCAAGACGCTGACGAGCGGCAAGCTGACCCTCAAGCTGGTCGGCCGCCGCCTCGACGGCGCCTGCGCGCCCGTCACCTGGGGCGGGGGAGTGCTCGCCAAGCTCGCCGGCACCGGCTGCACCCAGGCGGTCCGGGGGCTCTACCTCAGCGCGGACCGCCGCTACGTCGCCCAGTACACCCTGTTCAACATGGCGAGCTCCACGGCCGCCGACGGTTTCGTGCGGGAGATGTCCACTCTTTACCGGGGAGGCGGGTGGGTCCGCCCGCTGGAGTCCAGGGCGGCCTCGTTCGTGCCCGACGGCTACACCGAGGCCAGCGGTCACGCGATGGGGCACTACGCCGGGTTCGTGTGGGTCGGCCGGGCGGACGGCCGGGAGCCGGCGCCCAAGGAGGACTTCGTGTCGCTGATCCTGGGCGTCAGGGGCGCCGAGAAGGCGATCTACCGACGCGTCGTCGCCGTCACCGGGCCCTCGGCACCCCCCGCGAAGTAGGCTCAATGGCCATGCCCAGCCGCACCTTGATCGCCGTGGCCGCCGCCGGCGTGCTCGCCGTGGCCGGGGCGGTCCTTTTCGTCGTCACGAGCCCCGAGACGGGCCCGATCCCCGCGCGGTTCCGCGGCGAGCGCACGTCAGCCCTGTACGCCCCCATCGCCACCCGGGCGCGCGATCCCCGCACGCCGAGCGAGCAGGAGGTGTTCGGGCAGGCCGCCGGGCTCACCTCGTCGGGCGTGACCATGGAGCGCCGGCAGGTCACGGTCTCCTCCGACTGCGCCGGGGCGGTGTGGGGGAGCGGCCCGGCCGCCGCTCTCACCGGGTGCGCCCAGGTCCTGCGCGCGAGCTTCGCCAGCGCGGACGGCGGGGTCTCGGGCCAGTACGCCGTCTTCGACCTGGCCGACGGCGCCTCGGCCGACAGGCTCGTGGCGGCGCTCGATCCCAAGGACGGCGACGGGTTCCTGCGGCTCGCGCCCGGCCAGCCGCAGTCGTTCGACGCCGGCCACAGCCGGGCGGAGGTACGGGCGCTCGGCCATTTCGTCGTCGTGAACTGGGTCGGCCCCGTCGGCGACGAGGGCCGGGCCGATCTCACCTACCCCCAGCTCGCCCTGGAGACCCTCGGCGGGTTCGTCCAGCGGCGCGTCCTGGACGCCGGCGACTGACCGATCCTTGACCGGATCCTGACCCCTTTCTGGGCACCTCCGGTGTTCCTGACCTGGAATAACACCTTTCCATGTGACGTTGGAGTCACTGCGGCCTGGGACGTACGACAGCGGGCACGGAAGTGTTTTCTCACAGATGGTGAATGTTCGCGATACCAACCTGGCGGGCACCATTCCGACAGGGTGAGGTAGTCTCTACACACCTAACAGCAGCAGGGCCAACGTCGTCCCTCTTGCCTGCACTCGCCAATCAAGACGAAGCAGACGAAGACGACGGGAGGGATTCAATGCCTGCTGCCCACCTCGGTTCCCCCGAGCCCCAGGGCCTGTATCACCCCTCGCAGGAACACGATGCGTGCGGTGTCGCGATGGTGGCGGATGTCGCCGGACGCCGCAGCCATGACATCGTCGCGAAGGCCCTGACGGCGTTGTGCAATCTGGATCACCGAGGGGCCAAGGGTAGCGAACCGGACACCGGCGATGGCGCCGGCATCCTGACGCAGATCCCCGACACGTTCCTCCGCGAGTCCGTGGACTTCCCGCTTCCCCCGGCCGGCTCCTACGCCGCGGGAATCGCGTTCCTCCCTCTCGACGAGCAGGCCCGCCAGATCGGCGTCGGCATGATCGAGGAGATCGCCGCCGAGGAGGGCCTGACCGTCCTCGGCTGGCGCCAGGTGCCCATCGACACCGCCCACGCCGGGCCGAGCGCCCGCGCCGTGATGCCGGCCTTCGTGCAGCTCTTCGTCTCCTCGCCGAACGGCGAGACCGGGCTGGAGCTCGACCGCCTGGCGTTCTGCCTGCGCAAGCGGGCCGAGCACGAGGTGGACGTCTACTTCCCGTCGCTGTCCTCGCGGACGATCGTCTACAAGGGCATGCTGACGACCCCGCAGCTGGAGCCGTTCTTCGCCGACCTGTCCGACGAGAGGTTCGCGAGCGCGATCGCGCTGGTGCACTCGCGCTTCTCCACCAACACCTTCCCGTCGTGGCCGCTGGCGCACCCGTACCGGTACGTCGCCCACAACGGCGAGATCAACACCGTCAAGGGTAACCGCAACTGGATGCGGGCCCGCGAGGCGATGCTGGCGACCGACCTGATCCCCGGCGACCTCGCGAGGCTGTTCCCGATCTGCGACCCGGACGGCTCGGACACGGCGTCCTTCGACGAGTGCCTGGAGCTCCTCCACCTCGGTGGCCGCAGCCTGCCGCACGCCGTGCTCATGATGATCCCCGAGGCGTGGGAGAACCACACCGAGATGGATCCCGCCCGGCGGGCCTTCTACGAGTACCACTCCACCTCGATGGAGGCCTGGGACGGGCCCGCGTCGATCACCTTCAGCGACGGCACGCTCGTGGGCGCGGTCCTCGACCGCAACGGCCTGCGCCCGGGCCGCTTCTGGGTGACCGAGGACGGCCTGGTCGTCCTGGCGTCCGAGGCCGGCGTGCTGGACATCGAGCCGTCCAAGGTCATCCGCAAGGGCCGCCTGCAGCCCGGCAAGATGTTCCTCGTCGACACCGAGCGCGGCAAGATCATCGAGGACGACGAGGTCAAGGCCGAGCTGGCCGCCGCGCACCCGTACGGGGAGTGGCTGCACGCCGGGCTCGTGCGCTTCGAGGAGCTGCCCGAGCGGCAGCGCCCGATCGTCACCCGCGAGGCCCTGGTGAAGCGCCAGCAGACCTTCGGCTACACCGAGGAGGAGCTGCGCGTCATCCTGGCCCCGATGGCCAGGGCGGGCGCCGAGCCGATCGGCTCTATGGGCACCGACTCGCCCGTCGCCGTGCTGAGCGAGAAGCCCCGGCTGCTGTTCGACTACTTCAGCCAGCTGTTCGCCCAGGTCACCAACCCGCCGCTGGACGCGATCCGCGAAGAGCTGGTCACCTCGCTGCAGACGACCATCGGCCCAGAAGGCAACCTGCTCGCGCCGGACCCGGCGTCCTGCCGCAGGCTCGTCCTGCCGTACCCGGTGATCGACAACGACGAGCTCGCCAAGATGATCCACATCAACGACGAGGGCGCGCTGCCCGGCTTCCAGCCGCACGTCGTCTCCGGCCTGTTCGAGGTCGCGGGCGGCGGCGAGGGCCTGCTGCACCGCCTGGAGGAGATCTGCGGGGAGGTGTCGCGGGCGATCGCGGGCGGCGCCCGCATCATCGTGCTCTCCGACCGGGGCTCTGACAGCCGTCTGGCCCCGATCCCGTCGCTGATGCTGACCGGCGCGGTGCACCACCACCTGATCCACGAGAGGTCGCGCACGCGCGTCGGCCTCGTGGTCGAGACCGGCGAGGCCCGCGAGTGCCACCACATGGCGCTGCTGATCGGGTACGGCGCCTCCGCCGTGAACCCCTACCTCGCGATCGAGACCATCGAGGACCTGATCGCGACCGGGACGCTTTCCCTCGACCCGCGTGCCGCCGTACGCAACCTGATCAAGGCGTACGGCAAGGGCGTCCTGAAGATCATGTCCAAGATGGGCGTGTCCACGGTGGCCTCGTACACCGGCGCGCAGATCTTCGAGGCGCTCGGCCTCGGCCAGGACGTCATCGACGCCTGCTTCGCGGGCACCACCTCCCGGCTGGGCGGCGTCGGCTTCGACGTGCTGGCCAAGGAGGCCGGGCTCCGGCACCTGCGGGCCTACCCGCGCGCCGAGAACGCCCACCGCAGGCTGGAGGTCGGCGGCGAGTACCAGTGGCGCCGCGAGGGCGAGCCGCACCTGTTCAACCCCGAGACGGTCTTCAAGCTCCAGCACGCCACCCGCACGCGCCGGTACGAGATCTTCAAGGAGTACACCGGCCTGGTCGACTCGCAGGCGGAGAAGCTGATGACGCTGCGCGGCCTGTTCAGGCTGCGCGACGGAGTGCGCCCGCCGGTCCCGATCGAGGAGGTCGAGCCGGTCGAGAGCATCGTGAAGCGCTTCTCCACCGGAGCGATGTCCTACGGGTCCATCTCGCAGGAGGCGCACGAGACCATCGCGATCGCCATGAACCGGCTGGGCGCCAAGTCCAACACCGGCGAGGGCGGCGAGGACCCCGAGCGCCTGCACGACCCGGTGCGCCGCTCCGCGATCAAGCAGGTGGCCTCCGGCCGGTTCGGCGTGACCAGTGAGTACCTGGTCAACGCCGCCGACCTGCAGATCAAGATGGCCCAGGGCGCCAAGCCCGGCGAGGGCGGCCAGCTGCCCGGCCACAAGGTGTACCCGTGGATCGCCAAGACCCGGCACTCCACTCCCGGCGTCGGCCTCATCTCGCCGCCGCCGCACCACGACATCTACTCGATCGAGGACCTGGCCCAGCTGATCCACGACCTGAAGAACTCCAACCCCGAGGCGCGCGTCCACGTGAAGCTCGTCGCGGAGGTCGGCGTCGGGACCGTGGCCGCCGGGGTCAGCAAGGCGCACGCCGACGTGGTGCTCATCTCGGGCCACGACGGCGGCACCGGGGCCTCGCCGCTGACCTCGATCAAGCACGCCGGCACCCCGTGGGAGCTCGGTCTGGCCGAGACCCAGCAGACGCTCCTGCTCAACGGGCTGCGCGACCGCATCGTCGTGCAGGCGGACGGCCAGCTCAAGACCGGCCGCGACGTGGTGGTGGCGGCGCTGCTGGGCGCAGAGGAGTTCGGCTTCGCGACCGCGCCGCTGGTGGTCTCGGGCTGCGTGATGATGCGCGTCTGCCACCTCGACACCTGTCCCGTCGGCGTCGCGACGCAGAACCCCGAGCTCCGCAAGCGGTTCAACGGCAAGCCGGAGTTCGTGGTCAACTTCTTCGAGTTCGTCGCCGAGGAGGTCCGCGAGTACCTCGCGGCGCTCGGGTTCCGGTCGATCGAGGAGGCCGTCGGCCACGCCGAGTTCCTGGACACCACGGCCGCCGAGGACCACTGGAAGGCGGCGGGTCTAGACCTGTCCCCGATCCTGCACGTGCCCTCGCTGCCCGAGGGCACGCCGCTGCACCGCACGGTCGCCCAGGACCACGGCCTCGACAGGGCACTGGACAACACCCTCATCCAGCTCGCCGAGGGCGCGCTGAAGTACGGCGACCGGGTGACGCTTGAGCTGCCCATCCGCAACGTCAACCGCACGGTCGGCACCATGCTCGGCAACCAGGTGACCAAGCGGTACGGCGGTGAGGGCCTGCCGGACAACACGATCGACGTGAGCTTCACCGGCTCCGCGGGCAACTCCTTCGGCGCGTTCGTGCCGAACGGCGTCACCCTGCGGCTCACCGGCGACGCCAACGACTACCTCGCCAAGGGGCTGTCGGGAGGCCGGGTCACGGTACGGCCGCACCCCGACGCGCCGTTCAGCGCGGAGACCCAGGTGATCGCCGGCAACGTCGGCCTGTACGGCGCGACCTCCGGCGAGGTTTTCATCCGGGGAGTCGTGGGCGAGCGGTTCTGCGTCCGCAACTCCGGCGCCACCGCCGTCGTCGAGGGCGTGGGCGACCACGGCTGCGAGTACATGACGGGCGGCAGGGCGGTCGTGCTCGGCCCGACGGGACGCAACTTCGCGGCGGGCATGTCGGGCGGCATCGCCTACGTGCTCGACCTGAACCCCGCACGGGTCAACCGCGAGATGGTCGAGGTCGAGGAGTTGTCCGAGGTGGACTCGGAGTTCCTCAGGGACATCGTCGAGCGCCATCTCGCCGAGACCGGCTCCACGGTCGCCAAGACGCTGCTGGACGACTGGGACGGCACGCTCACCCGCTTCGGCAAGGTCATGCCGATCGACTACAAGCGGGTGCTCAAGGCGGCGGAGGCCGCGCGGGCCGAAGGCAGGGACATCGACGAGGCGGTCATGGCCGCCGTACACGGATAAGGGAGGTTCACCGATGGCCGACCCCAAGGGTTTCCTCACACACGCCCGTGAGCTGCCGGCGCGCCGCCCGGTCGACGTCCGCATCCGCGACTGGCGGGAAGTCTACGAGGACTTCCCGAAGCCCGCGCTCACCAACCAGGCCGCGCGCTGCATGGACTGCGGCATCCCGTTCTGCCACAACGGCTGCCCGCTCGGGAACCTCATCCCCGAGTGGAACGACCTGGTGTACCGGGACGACTGGCGCGAGGCGACCGAGCGGCTGCACGCGACGAACAACTTCCCGGAGTTCACCGGCCGCCTGTGCCCGGCTCCGTGCGAGGCGGCGTGCGTGCTCGGCATCAACGCCGACCCCGTGGCGATCAAGCGGGTCGAGGTGGAGATCATCGACCGCGCCTTCGCCGAGGGCTGGGTGACCCCCCAGCCGTCGGCCACCAGGACGGGCAAGAGGGTCGCCGTCGTCGGGTCGGGCCCCGCGGGCCTCGCCGCCGCGCAGCAGCTCACCCGCGCCGGGCACGACGTGGTGGTGTTCGAGCGGGCCGACCGCGTCGGCGGCCTGCTCCGGTACGGCATCCCCGAGTTCAAGATGGAGAAGCGGCACGTCGACCGGCGCCTCGCGCAGATGCGCGCGGAGGGCACCGAGTTCCGCACCGGCGTCAACGTCGGCGTGGACGTCACGGTCGAGCGGCTCCGCGAGGAGTTCGACGCGATCGTGCTCTCCGGAGGCGCCACCGCGTGGCGCGACCTGCCTGTGGCGGGCCGCGAGCACAAGGGCATCTACCAGGCCATGGAGTACCTCCCGCTCTCCAACAAGGTGCAGGAGGGCGACCTCGCCGCCTCCCCGGTCTCGGCCGAGGGCAAGCACGTCGTGGTGATCGGCGGCGGTGACACCGGCGCCGACTGCATCGGCACGGCCGTACGCCAGGGCGCGCTGTCGGTCACCCAGCTGGAGATCATGCCGAAGCCTCCGGGCCTGCGGCCGGACTCCCAGCCGTGGCCGACGTACCCGATGCTGTTCAAGATGGAGAGCGCCCACGAGGAGCTGGAGGACGGGGGCGGCGCCCGGGTTTACGCCGCCTCCACGACCGAGTTCGTCGCGGACGAGCAGGGACGGGTGAAGGCTCTGCGCCTGGTCGACGTGGAGGGGCCGGCGGCGGGCTTCCGGCCCATCCCCGGCACCGAGCGGGAGATCCCGGCCCAGCTCGTCACGCTGGCGATGGGCTTCCTCGGCCCGGAGAAGGGCGCGCTGCTCACCGACCTCGCGGCTCTCGCCGACGACCCTGGCGCGTTCTTCGACGCCCGGGGCAACGTGGCGAGGGACAAGTCGTATATGTCGGGTGTGGAGGGGGTGTTCGTGGCCGGTGACATGGGCCGCGGCCAGTCGCTCATCGTATGGGCGATCGCGGAGGGCCGCTCGGCCGCCGCGGCCGCCGACCGCTTCCTGACCGGCCAGACGGCCCTGCCCGTGGCGATCCCGCCGACGGCGCGCCCGCTGGTCTGACGCGACACAGGACGGCGTCCCGCGCCTCGGGGCGCCGTCTCTTTTATAGCGGTTCGGCCATTTATGGCATCATTTTCCGCTATATAGGGATATTACGGATCGATTGCCGGGGATTTCATCGACAACTTGCTTTGGTCCTCGATCCCCTGAAAGATGCTGCCTCGTCGGTGAGAGGCATGAGGAGAGGGTCAATGGTGCGGGGGTACAGACGCCTGACAGGCGCTGTCGTTTCGGTCGCGGTGGCGGGAACGCTGGCGGCGGGCTCTCTTGTGACGGGTGCCGGCGCGGTCGCCGCGCCCGCGTCGTCCGAGGCGGGCCAGTACCTCGTCTTCTACGCTCAGGGCAGGCAGGCCGGCGCGCTCGGCGCGATCAGGGCCGGCGGCGGCACGGTCGAGGCGGTCGACGCCAAGCTCGGGTACGTCATCGCGCAGGGCCCCGCCAAGGGCTTCGCCGAGCGGCTCGGCGCCAGCACGTCCGTGGTCGGGGTGACCGGCAACCGCAGGATCGGCGCGGCCACCGCCCTTAGCTCCGGAGACCGGGCCTCGGTGCCCACCGCCCCGATGTCGGTGGCGGAGTCCTCCATGCCCGCCACCTGGACCTCGTCCGCGCAGGCGCTCGCGCCCGCCGCCGGGACATCGGGGACATCCGGCGCGTCGGCGGCGGGGGCCTCGTCAGGCACGGCCTCGCCGCACGGCGATCCGCTGTCCGGCCGCCAGTGGGACATGAAGATGATCGGCGCCACGCCCACCGGCTCGTACGCCAAAGAGCGCGGCAGCAAGAAGGTGCTGGTCGGCATCATCGACACCGGGGTCGACGGCAAGCACCCCGACATCGCCCCCAACTTCAACCGTGCGCTCAGCCGCAACTTCGTGGTCGACCGCCCCAAGGACGCAAGGGGCAAGACGCTCGACGGGCCCTGCGAGTACAAGGGCTGCAAGGACCCGGTCGACGTGGACGACGACGGCCACGGCACGCACGTCGCCAGCACGATCGGCTCGCCGCTCAACGGCATCGGGGTCGCGGGCGTCGCGCCCGACGTGTCGCTGGTCAACATCCGCGCCGGGGCCGACTCGGGCTTCTTCTTCCTCAAGCCGGTGCTCGACGCCCTCACCTACGCGGGCGACGTGGGCATCGACGTGGTCAACATGAGCTTCTACGTCGACCCGTGGACCTTCAACTGCGCACACAACCCGGCCGACTCCCGCGCCGAGCAGTTGCAGCAGCAGGGCATCATCACCGGCGTCCAGCGTGCGCTCGACTACGCCCGCAAGCACGGCGTCACGCTCATCAGCGCGCTCGGCAACGAGTCGACCGACCTCGGCGCCCCCACGATCGACAAGAGCAGCCCCGGCTACCCGGCCGGCACCGAGCGTGAGCGGACGATCGACAACTCCTGCCTGAACGTGCCCGCCGAGTCGCGCGGCGTCATCTCGGTCTCCGCCGTCGGGCCCAGCAAGAAGAAGGCCTGGTACTCCGACTACGGCATCGAGACCGACCTGTCGGCCCCCGGCGGCGACCCGGCGGACGCCGGCACCTCCCTGAAGGGGACGGCCAGGGAGATCCTCGCCGCCGCTCCGACCGGCGCGCTGCGCAAGCAGAAGCTGATCGACGGCTCGGGCAAGCCCACCAGCTCCTCGGTGATCCGCGAATGCCATAGCGGCAAGTGCGCGTACTACCAGTACCTTTCTGGCACCTCGATGGCCTCGCCGCACGCCGCGGGCGTCGCCGCCATCCTGATCAGCCGCTTCGGCAAGCCGGGCAAGGGCGGCCTCACCCTCAGCCCCGCGCGGGTCGAGGAGCTGCTGTACGCGACGGCCACCCCGACCGAGTGCCCCTCGTCCGGCTCGACCACCTACTCCGTCAGCGAGGAGACGCACGTCTGCTCCGGTTCGAAGTCGAAGAACGGCTTCTACGGCCACGGCCTCGTCGACGCCTACCGCGCCGCCACCACCAAGGGCTGACCCCGGCCCGCCGCCGCTCCCAGCCCCCGAGGTCATGCCGGCTTCGGGGGCTCACTCTTTTTCACGCCTCGTTCTCCGCTCCCACGGCCGGCCAGGCGAACGCGCCTTGACGAACGCGTGGTTAACGGCAAGGGCCGGTTCGGCGACGCGGCCGCCCGGCCGGCCGGCGACAACTATCCTGGAGGCCACACGCATACGAATACGGACCTGGAGCGCCCGGTCGCATTCGTCGTGGCTCGCGTCTCAGGCATCGTTCTACCTGCGGCGACGTGCCCGGGGTCGCCCGATGGCAGGTTCACGTCACCTGGATTTCTCCAGGCGCTGTGAACTTCGTCATCATCAAGTGGTCTGTACCAATTAGGGTAGGACTTGTGAGTCGTCGAGCGAAGATTGTCTGCACACTGGGGCCCGCCACCTCCTCTCCGGAGCGGCTGCGTGAGCTGATCGCCGCCGGTATGAACGTGGCGCGGTTCAACCTCAGCCACGGGAGCCACGAGCTCCACAAGGAGATCCACAGCCGGGTGAGGGAGGCCGCGGCCGAGCTGGGCATGGCGGTCGGCGTCCTCGCCGACCTGCAGGGACCCAAGATCCGAGTGGGCCGTTTCGCCGAGGGGCCCGTGCGCCTCGGCTTCGGCGACGTCTTCACGATCACCACCGAGGACGTACCCGGCGACCGCGACCTGGTCTCCACGACCTACGAGGGCCTGCCCGGCGACGTGCGCCCCGGTGACACGATCCTCGTCGACGACGGCCGCCTGGTGCTGGAGGCCACGGCGGTCGACGGTCCCCGCGTCGTCACCAAGGTGGTCGTCGGCGGCATGATCTCCGACAACAAGGGTCTCAACCTGCCGGGCGTCGCCGTCTCGGCCCCCGCCCTCACCGAGAAGGACGAGGAGGACCTGCGCTGGGCCCTCCGCACGGGCTTCGACATGATCGCCCTGTCCTTCGTGCGCAGCCCCGACGACGCCCTCACCGTCCGCGCCATCATGGACGAGGAGGGCGTCCACCTCCCGCTCCTCGCCAAGATCGAGAAGCCGCAGGCCGTGGAGCACCTCGAAGCCATCGTCGACGCCTTCGACGGCATCATGGTCGCCCGAGGCGACCTCGGCGTGGAGCTCCCGCTGGAGCAGGTGCCGATCGTGCAGCGGCGCGCGATCGCCCTCGCCAGGGAGAAGGCCCACCCGGTCATCGTGGCCACCCAGATGCTCGACTCGATGATGAGCGCCCAGCGGCCCACCCGCGCCGAGGTCTCCGACGTCGCCTACGCCGTGATGGACGGCGCCGACGCCGTCATGCTCTCCGGCGAGACCTCGGTCGGCAGCTACCCCATCGAGTCGGTCGCGACCATGGCCCGCATCGCCTCCGCCGCCGAGGAGGAGGCGCTCCAGTCGACGCACACCTTCGACCGGCTCCCCGAGACCACCGGTGGCGCGATCGCGCGTGCGGCGGCCGAGGTCGGGGCGATCGTCGGCGCCAAGGCCCTGTGCGCCTTCACGATGTCGGGGGAGACCGCCCGCCGGCTCGCCCGTTACCGCTCGCCGATCCCGCTGCTGGCCTTCACCTCCGCCCCCGAGGTGCGCGGCCAGCTGGCCCTCACCTGGGGCGTGGAGACCTTCGAGGTGCCGTTCGTTCACCACACCGACGACATGGTGCGCCAGGTGGAGTCCGCCCTGCTGTCGGGCGGCCACTACGAGAAGGGCGACAAGGTCGTCATCGTGGCCGGCTCGCCTCCCGGCAACCACGGCTCCACCAACGCCCTGCGCGTCCACACCATCGGCTCGCTGGTCTCCGGCGGCTGACCCTCCCTCCGCGTCCCTGACGGCCGCCGCCGGGTTCTCCGGCGCCGGCCGCCCACGCGTTCGGTACAGGTCCGGGCGGGAGATCACCAAGAGCCGCATGTGAGGCGGTTCGCCGGTAGTTCCACCGGGTTTGATCGGCCCCATGACGGTGGCCGGGAAACGTGAGAATGCGACCGGCCGGCCCGTGGCCGGCGGCCCGAGGACGCGCCCGCTTCCGCCCTGGGTCACCCACCCCGCGTTCCCGCTGGCGCTCGTGGCCGTGCTGTACGGGCTGGCGCAGCTCGTCTTCGTCGGTCCCACCCTGCGCTGGGGGTGGGACGAGCTGGTCTATCTCAGCCAGGTGAGCCCACGCCTGCCGGACGCCCTCTTCACCGCCCCCCGCGCCCGGGGGATCACGTGGCTGGCCGCTCCCGCGGCGTACGTGTCGGACTCGCCGCAGGTCGTACGGGTCTGGATGACGCTGCTGTCCTGCGGCGGACTGTTCGTGGCGTATCTGCCGTGGCTGCGCGTGCTCGCCCATCGTGGCCGCTCGGCCACGGTGGCCCTGGCGGCGCTGCTGCTCGGCGGGCTGTGGGTCGCGCAGTACTACGGCGGCGCCGTCATGCCGAACCTGTACGTCGCCTACGCCTCGGTGGCGGCGGTCGCCTTCTTCCTGCTCGCCGCCCGCGTCCCGGCCCCCCGGAACGTGGGGGACCACGCCCGGAGCTCGGTGCCGGACGCCGCCGGGGACCACGTGCGGGACCCCGCCCGGCTCCGGCGGTGGGCCCGCGACCCGTCGGCCGGGCTCGCGCTGAGCCTGGCCGCCGTCGCGGCGCTGCGACCCGGCGACGCCGTGTGGCTCGCGCTCCCGCTGGCCCTCGCGTGGCTCGCCGTGCGGGAATGGCGGCGCGGACCCGTTCTCCTCGCCCTGGCCGGGGGACTCGGGCTGGGGCTCGCGCCGTGGGTCGCCGAGGCCTTCATCCGGTACGGGGGGCTGGCGCACCGAATCGAGGAGGCGAGCAGGATCCAGGGACGACTGAGGCCCACCTGGGGTTTCGTCCACGAGTTCGCCGCGCTCAACGGGCCGCTGCTGTGCCGCCCGTGCACGATCCCGGTGAGGTACCCCTACCTGGCGCTCTGGTGGCTCGCGCTGCCCTTCGCCGTCGCGGGAGGCCTGCTGGTGGCGCGCCGGCTCGGCGTGGCGCGGCCGTACGGCCTGGCCTGCGCGGCCGGGGCCGGGCTGGCGGCGCAGTACCTGTTCCTGGTGGGGTACGGCGCGCCGCGCTTCCTGTTGCCCGCCTACGCGGTGCTGGCCCTGCCGGTGGCCCTGCTCCTGGTGCGGGCCGCCCGCCGCGGGCGCGTGCCCGCCGTGCTCGTCCTGGTCGCGGTGGCGGGTCAGCTCCTCACCCAGCAGGTGGTCCTCGGACGGCGCGTGGAGCGCTCGCACGCCTACAGGGCGGCGGAGCGGGCCGTCGCCGACGCGCTGAGGCAGGCGGGGCTGAGCGGCCCGTGCGTCGTCGGCGGCCCGGGGAGCACCCTGCCCATCGCCTACGAGGCGGGATGCGCCCTGCGCGCCTTCCGCAGGACGCCGCTGACCTGGCCGGACGGGCGGATGGCCGCGTACCTCACCCACGTGCCCGAGCCGCGGGTCGCGGGATGGGCCGCGCGGCGCCTGGTCACCGGTGACGGCCGCGTGTGGTTCCTGTGGCTGCCCGCCCTGCGGGAGGCCACAGACGCGAAAACCGCGCGGCCTCAGCCACGCGGTTTCGCCGGAACAGTGCCCCGAGTGGGATTCGAACCCACACTGTATGGATTTTGAGGCCATCGACTCTGCCGTTGGTCTATCGGGGCGCCGAGGTGCTCGTGCCCCTAATCTAGCGGACATCGGTACTCTCTTGGTCGTGAGTACGCAGCGGCGAGTGGTGATCGCGGAAGACGAGGCACTGATCCGTCTCGACCTTAAGGAGATGCTCGAAGAGGAGGGCTACGCCGTCGTCGGCGAGGCCGGGGACGGCGAGACGGCGATCAAGCTCGCCTTGGAGCAGCGGCCCGATCTGGTGATCCTCGACGTCAAGATGCCGATCCTCGACGGCATCTCGGCCGCCGAGCGCATCGTGTCCGAGCGGGTGGCGCCGTGCCTGATCCTGACCGCGTTCTCCCAGCGCGACCTCGTGGAGCGGGCGAGGGACGCGGGGGCCATGGCCTACCTGGTCAAGCCGTTCACCAAGTCCGACCTGGTGCCGGCGATCGAGATGGCCGTGAGCCGCCACGAGGAGATCGCCGCCCTGGAGCGCGAGGTCACCAGCCTCGGCGAGCGCCTTGAGACCCGCAAGCTCGTCGAGCGGGCCAAGGGCCTGCTGATGGCCGAGCACGGGTGGACCGAGCCCCAGGCGTTCCGCTGGATCCAGAAGGCGTCGATGGACCGCCGCATGAGCATGCGCCAGGTCGCCCAGGCCGTCGTTCAGGAGGCGCAGAGCCCCGAGGAGTCATGACAAGAGATTGCCGGGACTCCGCCGCGCTTCTCCGTCAGAGCCGGGATGTTACTCCATGGAGTCGGCTCCGGGGTCACGTGAGTTGACTCGCGAAACGCTCCGCCGTCGATGTGACCTTTACTTTTCCGGCCGATCGCCGAAGAGGACCGGTGTGATAACGAAGCGGTAACGTGTTCTGAGTCTGTACCGACCTGTGACTTGAGCTGGGTGTAATGCCGTCAACGAACCCTGGCCAGATCGCCAGGGAGGTTCTGTGGACCCGATCCCGACACGGGATCAGGTGAAAGGAAGGCAACCTTGCGGCCCAAGATTGCTCGCCTCGGGGGCGTGCTCGCCGTCGGTGTGGCACTTACCGTTGGTCTCGCTGCTTGTGGCAGTGACTCAGGGTCGTCGTCGGAGGGCGGCGGCGACGCCGCGCCGACCACGCTGAAGATCGGCTTCATGGGTGACCTGTCGGGTGAGAACTCCGGCATCGTCATCCCGCCGAGCAACGGCGCCCAGCTTGCCGTCGACGAGTACAACGCCACCAATCCCAAGGTCAAGCTTGAGATGGTCAAGTACGACAGCAAGGCGGACCCGACCACGGCCGTCAGCCTCGCGCAGCAGGCGATCAAGACGGACAAGGTCGTCGCCATGGTCGGCCCCGCCTTCTCCGGCGAGTCCAAGCAGGTCGGCCCGCTGCTCGAAGAGGCGAAGATCCCCAGCATCTCCGCCTCGGCCACCGCCGTCGCCCTGGCCGAGAACGGCTGGAAGTACTGGCACCGCGTCGTCCCGAACGACGGTGTCCAGGGCCCGGCCATCGCCGACTTCATCGTGGGCGCCGCGGCGGCCAAGAACGTCTTCGTCGTCGACGACAAGTCCGAGTACGGCAAGGGCCTTGGCGACGCGGTCCGGGGCCAGCTCAAGACCAAGGGCGCCACGGTCACCGACGACGCACTCGACCCGAACGCCGCCGACTACTCCTCGACGGTGAACAAGGTCGCTTCGGCCAAGCCGGACGCGCTGTTCTTCGGCGGTTACTACGCCGCCGCGGGCAAGCTGCTCAAGCAGCTCAGGGACAAGGGCGTCACGGCCAAGTTCTTCTCCGCCGACGGCTCCCTGGACAAGGGCATCATCGAGAGCGCCGGCGCTCCGCAGGCCGAGGGCGCGCTCATCGGCTGCCCCTGCCGCATCCCGACCGCCGCCGAGACCGACGAGAAGGTCAAGAAGTTCGCCACGGACTACAAGGCGAAGTTCGGCGCCGACCCGCTGATCTACGCCACCGAGGGCTACGACGCCATGACCACCTTCACCAAGGCCCTCGCGACCGGTGCGACGACGGCCGAGGCGATCAACGAGGCGGTCGGCAAGTCGGACTTCGACGGCATCACCAAGCACATCAGTTTCGACCCGACCGGTGAGCCCGCCGCGAAGTCGATCTACATGTACGAGGTCAAGGATGGCCAGATCGGCCTGCTCGGCGACACGACGACGGCCAAGCTCGGCTGACGGACGGTAGTCACAGTAGTGAGGGGGCGGGAACGCCACGGCGTCCCGCCCCTGCCCGTTGTCTGCCCGTTGTCGCCTGCAGGCTTCCCTGAAAGCGAATCCATCCAGTGTTCGATAACCTCATCGGATCTTTCTGGCCGTACACGATCGACGGCCTCATCCTGGGCGCGATCTACGGCCTCGTCGCCCTCGGCTACACGATGGTCTACGGCGTGTTGCGCCTCATCAACTTCGCGCACTCCGAAGTCTTCATGATCGGCACCATGGCGTCGGCGTTCGTGGTGATGACCCTCGGCATCACCCAGCCGCTGACCGGGCTGGCCCTCGTCGGCGGCCTGCTCCTGATGGTGCTCGCCGGAGGCTTCGCCTCCGCGGGCTCGGCCATGCTGCTCGAACGTATCGCCTACCGCCCGCTGCGCAAGCGCGGCGCCTCCCGCCTGGCCGCGCTCATCTCGGCCATCGGCGCGTCGCTCTTCCTCCAGGAACTCTTCGCCCTGGTGATCATCCCTCACGTCTTCAACCGTCCGCAACAGGGCCGCAACCAGATGGGTGTGGCCCGCATCATGCAGAAGGACACGCTCTTCACGGTCGGCGGCGCGCAGGTCCGCGTCGACCAGGTCCTGATCTTCGTGGCGGCCATCGGCATGATGGTCCTGCTTGACCTGCTGGTGAACCGCACCAAGATCGGCCGAGGCATCCGTGCGACCTCGCAGGACCCGGAGACCGCGGTCCTCATGGGCGTGGACATCGACAAGATCGTGCGGATGACGTTCCTCATCGGTGGCCTCATGGCGGGCATCGCGGGCGCGCTGTTCGTGCTCCAGTTCGAGGTCACGAAGTTCTCCATCGGCTTCCTACTCGGCATCAAGGCCTTCACGGCCGCGGTGCTCGGGGGCATCGGCAACCTACGTGGAGCGCTGGTCGGCGGCCTGTTCCTCGGTCTGATCGAGAACTACGGTGCCGCCGTCTTCGGCTCGGGATGGAAGGATGTCATCGCGTTCACGGTTCTCGTCCTGGTCCTGATGTTCCGGCCCACCGGCATCCTCGGTGAATCACTCCAGCAGGCACGCGCATGAGCACGAACTCCACGACCACCAAGCGCAGGAACGCCTTCTCGGCCTTCCTCGACGGCATCCGCGACCGGTGGGCGGGCGCCCCCGTCTGGCAGCGCTGGATCGTCTACGTCGCGTTGTTCGTGATCGCGCTGCTGCTGCCCTCGGAGTCCTTCGGCCACTTCATGTCGCCCTACAGCGACTGGGCCAGCGTCCTGTTCTTCCCCATCGGGACGTACGTGGTCCTCGCGATCGGCCTCAACGTGGTCGTCGGCCAGGCCGGTCTGCTCGACCTCGGGTACGTCGCCTTCTTCGCCATCGGCGGCTACTCGATGGCGCTGCTCGGCACCAAGCTCGGCCTGAACTTCTGGGAGATCCTGGTCGTCGGCGTCCTGCTGTCGGCGCTGTCGGGAGTGGTCCTCGGCGGGCCGACGCTGCGCCTTCGCGGTGACTACCTCGCGATCGTCACGCTCGGCTTCGGAGAGATCGTCCGCCAGACGGCCGAGAACACCGACGCCATCGGCGGACCCCGCGGCATCGCGGGCATCCCGCACCCGCCGAGCTTCGACGGCGTCGAGCTCTTCGGGGTGCAGATCTTCCACTACGGCGTGCTCGATCCGAGACCGTACTACTACCTGCTGGTCGTGGTGGCCACCGCGATCATCATCTTCGTGAAGCGGTGGGAGAAGAGCCGCGTCGGCCGCGCGTGGGCGGCCATCCGCGAGGACGAGGACGCCGCCGAGGTCATGGGCGTGCCGACCTTCAAGTTCAAGCTCCTGGCCTTCGCGATCGGCGCCTCGATCGGCGGGGCCATGGGAGTCGTCTGGGCCGGCAAGACGATCTCGATCAACCCCAACGACTTCCTGTTCATGCTGTCGGCCACCATCCTCGCGGCGGTCGTGCTCGGCGGTTCAGGCAACATCCCGGGCGTCATCCTGGGCGCGTTCCTCGTCGCCTGGCTGCCCGAGAGGTTCCGCGGCCTGTCGGAGTACCGCACGATGGTGTTCGGCGCCGCGCTGGTCGCCCTGATGATCTTCCGGCCCGAGGGCCTGCTGCCGTCGCGCCGCCGAAAAGCGGAGCTGGCGGAGGGCACAGGCGGCATGGGCAGCATGGGCGCCGAGGTTCCGGGTCCGGAGTCCCAGCCCGCAGCCGAGGGAGCATCCAAATGAGCGATCCGCGTCCGCTTCTGCAGCTGCAGAAGGTCAAGATGCAGTTCGGCGGCGTCGTCGCCCTGCGCGAGGTCGAGCTGACGATCAACGAGGGCGAGATCTTCGCCCTCATCGGGCCGAACGGCGCGGGCAAGACGACGGTGTTCAACGTCGTCACCGGCGTCTACCGCCCGACGTCGGGCCAGGTGGTGTTCGACGGCGACCGCATCGACGGCATGAAGCGGTTCAAGGTCACCAAGCGGGGCGTCGCCCGCACGTTCCAGAACATCCGCCTGTTCCACAACATGTCGGCGCTGGAGAACGTCATGGTGGGGGCCGACGCCCACCACCGCGCGGGCATGTTCAGCGCGGCGCTCGGCCTGCCGTGGCACCGCCACGAGGAGCGTGACGGCAAGGCGCTGGCCCGTGAGCTCCTTGAGTTCGTGGGCATCGGCCACCGCGCCGAGGAGACGGCCAAGAACCTCCCCTACGGCGACCAGCGGCGGCTGGAGATCGCGCGTGCGCTCGCGACCAAGCCCAAGCTCCTCCTGCTGGACGAGCCGGCGGCGGGCATGAACCCATCGGAGAAGGAGTCCCTCCAGGGCCTGATCCGCAGGATCCGCGACGCCGGGCGCACGGTCCTGCTGATCGAGCACGACATGGCCCTGGTCATGGGCATCAGCGATCGCATCGCGGTGCTGGACTTCGGTCAGAAGATCGCCGATGGTCTCCCCGCAGAGGTGCAGAACGACCCGAGGGTCATCGAGGCGTACTTGGGGGCTCCCGCAGATGCTTCTTGAGATCAAGGACATGCGTGTCCACTACGGCAAGATCGAGGCGATCAAGGGCGTCTCGCTGGAGGTCGACCAGGGGGAGATCGTCACCCTCATCGGCGCCAACGGGGCGGGCAAGACCACCACGCTGAAGACCATCTCTGGCCTCCGGCCGCTGACGTCGGGCACCGTCACCTTCGACGGGGCCGACATCAGCAAGCTGCCCGGCCACAAGCGGGTGATCGCCGGCATCGGGCAGTCTCCGGAGGGCCGTGGCGTCTTCCCCGGTATGACCGTCACCGAGAACCTGCTGATGGGCGCGTACACCCGCACGGGTGACCTCTCCAAGGACCTCGACGAGGTCTTCGAGCTGTTCCCGAGGCTGGCCGAGCGCAAGAACCAGGCCGGCGGCACGATGTCGGGCGGCGAGCAGCAGATGGTGGCCATCGGCCGCGCGCTGATGAGCAAGCCGAAGGTGCTGCTGCTCGACGAGCCATCGATGGGCCTCGCCCCCATGCTGGTCGCCCAGATCTTCGCGATCATCAAGGAGATCAACAACCGGGGCACCACCGTGCTGCTGGTGGAGCAGAACGCCCAGCAGGCCCTCCAGCTCGCCCACCGGGCGTACGTGCTGGAGACCGGCAAGGTGGTCAAGTCGGCTCCGGCGGCCGACCTGCTCAACGACCCCCAGGTGCGCGAGGCGTACCTCGGAGGCGAGCTCGGCGCTCACTGAGCGCCGCATGGTGTGATCCGCGATCCGGCCGGGGCTCGACGGCCCCGGCCGGGCCGGCGCACCCTGCTCGTACGGAGGCTCCCGCCGGTCAGCGCAGCGGTACGTCGACGCCCTGGGAGGGACCGATGGCCCCGAGGGGCGGATCGGCGAAGAACCGGATCTTGGTGATCTTCACGTCCTTGGGGACGTCGTACCACAGGTCGAACTCCATGCGCACGAAGCTGCCGACGGGGAGCTTGCCGGGCTGGCGCTTGGTGGTCTGGGCGGCGTCGTCCACGGAGAACGTGCGCCCGTCGGAGGCCACCAGTAGCTGCTGCTTGGCGTCGAACATCTGGTTGGTGCGATCGGTGCTCTCGATGAGGACGCGCACCCGGACGTACTGGCCCTTGGCGTTCCACTCGGCGTGGCTGCCGAAGATGCTCGGCATGCCGTCGTGAAATCCAATGACACGGAACCGCATCTGGCCGTCGACCACCGGCTTGGCCGTGATCACGGTCTCGCCGGGGCGCGCGGTCTCGGCGGGGATCACGTACGTGGGGGAGGGGCTCGTCGTGGGCTCGGCGGGTCCGCTGGAACAGCCGGAAAGCGAAATGGCGGCAAAAGTCAAGCAGCCCAGACCGACCACAGGCACTCGCACCATGGCACCCTAACGCGCCGCTCGGCTCGGAGTGCCAGGCTCCTTCAGGTGTTGTGCGATCGTTTCATTTCGGTAATACCCCTGGTGACCAGGTGCGGGACCATGGCCAGGGTTACGGTAACTTAACTCAAATCCGACATACAGCTGAAGAGGAGGACGTTGTGGTCTTTTGGCCCAGACGTCGCCGTATGACCTCGATCGGGGCGCTGGCGGTCAGCGCCGCGTTCCTTCTCTCCGCCTGCGGTGGCGGATCGGACACCAGCGCGACCAGCTCCAGCGCCCCGGCCGGCAGTGCCCCGGCGGCGGCGGCCTCGGAGATCAAGTTGATCCACCCGGGCAAGCTGACGACGTGCACGAACCTGCCCTATGAGCCCTTCCAGTTCAAGGAGGGCGACAAGGTCGTCGGGTTCGACGTCGACATCGTCGACCTCGCCGCCAAGAAGCTCGGCGTGACCCAGGAGATCGTCGACATCGACTTCGCCGTGATCAAGAGTGGCGCCGCCCTCAACGCCGGCAAGTGCGACGTCGCCGCGGCGGGCATGACGATCACTCCTGAGCGCCAGAAGAACCTCCTTTTCTCCGACCCCTACTTCGACGCCACGCAGGCGCTGCTCGCCAAGAAGGGCACCGGCGCCAAGTCGCTCGACGACGTGAAGGCCAAGGGGCTCAAGCTCGGCGCGCAGGCATCGACGACCGGCCTCGACTACGTCAAGGGCAAGGGGTTCAACCCGACCGAGTTCGCCGACTCCCCGAAGGAGCTGCTCGGCCTGCAGTCCGGGCAGGCCGACGTGATCGTCCAGGACCTTCCCGTCGTGCTGACCTGGCTGAAGAAGCCCGAGATCGCGAGCAAGTTCGAGCTCATCGCGAGCCTGGACACAGGTGAGCAGTACGGTGTCGGCCTGAAGAAGGGCAACGACGCGCTGGTCAAGGTGATCAACGAGGAGATCGCCAAGGCCAAGACCGACGGCACCTACGAGCAGATCTACGTCAAGTGGTTCGGTAAGAAGCCCGGCGAGCTCGGAACCTGATCGATGACCGATCAGCCCATGACGGCCGGGCCGACCGGCTCTGCCGGGCAGGCGCCCGGCAGAGCCAGGCTCAGCCCTCGTAAGCGGCAGAGGATCAGCCGCGCCGTCCAGTACGTCATCCTGGTGGCCGCGCTCCTCGCCGTCGTCCTCCTGACCAACTGGCAGGGACTCGCCGAGAACTTCACCAAGATGGACGTGGCGAAGCAGGCGCTCCCCGACGTGTTCACGGTCGCGCTCAAGAACACGATCATCTACACCGTCGGCGGCTTCGTCTTCGGCTCGCTGGGCGGCCTCCTGCTCGCCCTGATGCGGCTCTCGTCGGTGCGGCCGTACCGCTGGATCGCGACCATCTACATCGAGATCTTCCGCGGCCTTCCCGCCCTGCTGATCTTCCTGCTCATCCTGTTCCTG
Organism: Sphaerisporangium sp. NPDC049003; assembly: GCF_043197795.1. Lineage (NCBI taxonomy): Bacteria > Bacillati > Actinomycetota > Actinomycetes > Streptosporangiales > Streptosporangiaceae > Sphaerisporangium > Sphaerisporangium sp. NPDC049003. The sequence goes on along the minus strand of NZ_JBICTU010000016.1, from coordinate 126,018 downwards.
CCGCTCGCGCTGCCCGGCTTCGAGGTTCCGGGCGGTACGTACGGCCAGGGCGTGCTGGGCCTGACGATCGTGAGCGCGGCGTACATGGCCGAGACCCTCCGGGCCGGCCTGCAGGCCGTGCCGAAGGGGCAGGCCGAGGCGGCGCGCTCGCTCGGCATGTCGCACTCGCGGGCGATGGTCTCGGTGGTCATCCCGCAGGCCATCCGCATCGTGATCCCGCCGACGACCAACCAGTTCGTGTCGCTGCTCAAGGACTCCTCGCTGGTGCTGTTCCTCGGTGTGAGCGGCGAGTACGTCGAGCTGACGAAGTTCGGCAACGACCTCGCCTCGACGACCAGCAACGCCACCCCGATCCTGGTGGTCGGCCTGACGTACCTGCTCGTCACGATCCCGCTGGGCTACCTGGCGGGCCGCCTCGAAAACCGTCAGGCGAAGGGACGGTGACCCCGGTGACGCACGCGGTCGAGATCAAGGACCTGCACAAGTCGTTCGGCGAGCTGGAAGTGCTCAAAGGCGTCGACTTCACCGTCGACGAGGGCCAGGTCGTCTGTGTCATCGGCCCCTCCGGATCAGGCAAGTCGACGCTGCTCCGCTGCGTCAACCTGCTCGAAGAGCCCAGCAAGGGCAGCGTGACCGTGGGCGGCGTCGAACTGACCGACCCGGACGTCGACATCGACGCCGCGCGGCGCAGGCTCGGCATGGTCTTCCAGTCGTTCAACCTGTTCCCGCACATGTCGGTGCTGCAGAACGTCATGATCGCCCAGCGGCGGGTGCTCAAGCGGGGCAGGGCCGACGCCGAGCGCATCGCGCGGGAGAACCTTGAGAAGGTGGGCGTCGCGGCCAAGTGCGACGCCTTCCCTCCGCAGCTCTCCGGAGGCCAGCAGCAGCGGGTCGCGATCGCCCGGGCCCTCGCCATGGACCCGGCGCTCATGCTGTTCGACGAGCCGACCTCCGCGCTCGACCCTGAGCTGGTGGGCGACGTGCTGTCGGTCATGCGCAAGCTCGCGCACGACGGCATGACGATGCTGGTGGTCACCCACGAGATGAGCTTCGCGCGGGAGGTGGCCGACCGCGTGGTGTTCATGGACGGCGGGGTGATCGTCGAGGAGGGCCCGCCCGACCAGGTGATCGGCAATCCCCAGCACGCCCGCACGCGCACGTTCCTCAAGAGGGTGCTGGACCCGACCCACTCGGAGGACGACGGCGCGACCGGCGAGGAAGGGGCCCCGGCGGCCTCGCCGCCCGCCCTCTGAGGTCGCCGCCTGGAAGTCCCTGTCATGGCGCACCGATGTTATGGCGCACCGATCCCCGCCGGCCCCCGGCCCGCGGGGATCGGGCCTTTCCGGGGCTGGAAGGCACAGCGAGCCCGCGGGTGATCTTTGGGGCCATGTAGGGCTTCCCCGGCCGCACACGTTGTCTACTCGACCACCCACGGGCTCTGGCGTCCACAACGCTAGCGAGCTATGAGGCCCCCGTGCATGGAGAGTCGCAAATCGTGGTCCGATAAAGACCAAATATCACGGGGCGTCACGAAGCATGCAGGTGAGTCGCGAAGTGCAGACGCGCCGCCCCTCGTCGTCGGTGATCTCGATGTCGTACGTGGCGAGACTGCGCCCGCCGTGCAGGAGGGTGGCGACGCCGGTGACATGGCCCGAGGTGGCCGAGCGGTGGTGGGTCGCGCTGATCTCGATGCCCATGGCACGCCGGCCCTCCCCGGCGTGCAGGGCCGCGCCGGTGGACCCGATGGTCTCGGCGAGCACGCAGGAGGCGCCCCCGTGGAGGAGGCCGTACGGCTGGGTGTTGCCCTCGACCGGCATCCTGGCGACGACCCGCTCGGCCGTGACCTCGATGAACTCGATGCCCATGGTGGCGATCAAGGTGCCCTTGTAGTCGCCGCCCAACGTTTCGAGGCGGGTGAGATCCTCGGGGTTCGTCATGGTCAAGGGGACGCCTCCAGTTGCACAGGGCGGAGTGTTCTGTCGTACATGGAGACTAGGCTGCGGGTGTGCCGAAGAAGGAACCGACCCCCGCACGTGACCGCCTGCTTCTCCTCGACGGGCATTCACTCGCGTACCGCGCGTTCTACGCGTTGAAGGACGCGAACCTCACCACGACCGACGGCCAGCACACCGAGGCGGTGTACGGCTTCACCTCGATGCTGATCAACGTCCTTCGCGACGAGCAGCCGAGCCACGTCGTCGTGTGCTTCGACCGGTCGGAGCCCACCTTCCGCCACGAGGCCTACGAGCACTACAAGGCCAACCGCCAGGAGACCCCTGAGGACTTCCGCGGCCAGGTCAGCCTGATCTTCGAGGTGCTCGACGCGCTCCGCGTGCCCTACCTGTCCCTCGCGGGCTACGAGGCCGACGACCTGATCGCCACGCTCGCCGACAGCGCCGCCCGGCGGGACATGGACGTGCTGATCGTCACCGGCGACCGCGACGCCCTCCAGCTGGTGAACGACCGCGTCACGCTGCTGATGACCCGCCGCGGCATCAGCGACATGACGCGGTTCGACCCCGCCGCCGTCGTCGAGAAGTACGGCCTGACTCCCGCGCAGTATCCCGACTTCGCCGCCCTGCGCGGCGACCCCAGCGACAACCTCCCCAACATCCCGAGTGTGGGGGAGAAGACCGCCGCCAAGTGGGTCAAGGAGTTCGGCTCGCTCACCGAGCTGGTCGCCCGGGTCGACGAGGTCAAGGGCAAGGTCGGCGACAAGCTCCGCGAGCACCTCGGCCAGGTGATCCACAACCGCCAGCTCACCGAGCTCCGGCGCGACGTCCCGCTCGACGCCGACGTCGCCGGCCTCAAGATGGGCCAGTGGGATCGCGACGAGATCCACAAGCTCTTCGACACCCTGCAGTTCCGGGTGCTGCGCGACCGGCTCTACCAGAGCATCGGCACGGCCGAGCCGGAGGCGGACGAGGGGTTCGAGGTCGAGGTCGTCACCCTCGGCCCCGACGAGGTCGAGGCGTGGCTCGCCGTCATGCCCGAGGGCAGGGCCGGGCTGGCGGTCAAGGGCACCTACGGCAGCGGCACGGGCAGGCTCGACGGCCTCGCCATCGCGGCCCCCGCCGACGCCGAGGGCGGGAAGCGCGCGGCGTTCGTCGACCTTCAGGGCCTCAGCCCCGCCGACGAGGGCGCGCTGCGCCGATGGCTCGCCGACGCGGGAAGGCCGAAGGCCCTGCACGACGCCAAGGGTCCGCTGCTGGCCCTGTGGGCCCACGGTCTCGACCTTCAGGGCCTCACCTGTGACACCGCCCTGGCGGCCTATCTGGCGATGCCGGGGCAGCGGTCCTTCCCCCTCGACGACCTCGTGCTGCGCTACCTCCACCGCGAGCTGCGCGCCGAGACCGAGACCAACGGCCAGGCGGCGCTGTTCGACGATCCCGGCGACGACGAGGGCCGGGAGCTCGGCATCCGGGCACAGGCCGTGCTGGAGCTCGCCGATGCCCTTGAGGCCCACCTTTCGCCTCGGGGCGGCATCCGCCTGATGCGCGAGGTCGAGCTCCCGCTGGTGCGCGTGCTCGCCGAGCTGGAGCGCGACGGCATCGCCGCCGACCACGACTACTTCGCCGGCCTTGAGGTGGAGTTCGGCGCCGCGGTGAAGCAGGCCGTCGAGGAGGCCCACCGGGTCGTCGGCGAGCAGTTCAACCTCGGCTCGCCCAAGCAGCTCCAGGAGATCCTGTTCGTCAAGCTCGGGCTGCCGAAGACCAAGAAGATCAAGACCGGCTACACCACCGACGCCGACGCCCTGGCGACGCTCGCCACGCAGACCGACAACGAGCTGCCGATCATCCTGCTGCGCCACCGCGACCAGACCAGGCTGCGCACCACCGTCGAGGGCCTTATCAAGGAGATCGGCGACGACGGGCGCATCCACACCACCTACAACCAGATCATCGCGGCGACCGGTCGCCTGTCGTCCGAGAAGCCCAACCTGCAGAACATCCCCATCCGCACCGCCGAGGGCCGCCGGATCCGGCAGGGATTCATGGTGGGCGAGGGCTACGAGAGCCTGCTGACCGCCGACTACAGCCAGATCGAGCTGCGCATCATGGCCCACCTGTCCCGCGACGAGGCGCTGATCGCGTCATTCGAGTCCGGGCACGACTTCCACCAGGCGACCGCCGCCCGGGTGTTCGACCTCCCGCCCGAGCAGGTCGGCGGCGAGCTGCGGGCGCGCATCAAGGCGATGAACTACGGCCTGGCGTACGGCCTGTCCGACTTCGGGCTGTCGGGCCAGCTCGGCATCCCCGTCGCCGAGGCCCGCGCGCTCAAGGACGAGTACTTCCAGGAGTTCGGCGGCGTCCGCGACTACCTCGCGACCATCGTCGCCCAGGCCCGGCACGACGGGTACACCGAGACCATCCTCGGCCGCCGCCGCTACCTGCCCGACCTGATTAGCGACAACCGGCAGCGCCGCGAGATGGCCGAGCGCATGGCGCTCAACGCCCCCATCCAGGGCTCGGCTGCCGACATCATCAAGGTCGCGATGCTCAACGTGCAGCGGGCGCTGCGCGAGCGCGAGCTGCGCTCCCGCATGCTGCTGCAGGTCCACGACGAGCTCGTCTTCGAGGTGGCCCCCGGCGAGATGGAGCCGCTGCGCGAGCTGGTGGTGTCCCAGATGTGCGCCGCGTACGAGCTGCGCGTCCCCCTGGACGTCTCCGTGGGCGTCGGCCGCACCTGGCAGGACGCCGGCCACTGAGACCGTCCCCGCCGTCGTCGCCGTCCCCGCCGGGGGCGGCGGGCGGCCGGTCAGTCGGTCGCGGTGGCGGCGGGGTGATGGTGGCCGGAGAGTGAGGCCGTGAGCGCGGCGGTCTCGACCTCCAGCAGGCTGGTCTCGTGCCGCTCGGCCTCGTACGCCGCGTGCCCGCCCCGCAGGCCGAACAGCCGCTTCGACAGCAGGATGTACAGCACGGCGGCGAGGTTGATCAGCAGGATCACGATCCGCAGCCAGGTGACCTTCTCGACGATCTCGTAGATCTCGACCGGCACGAACAGCGACGTCGCGACCACCGCGAAATACTCGCCCCAGCGCCGCAGCAGCCACAGGCCGACGCCCTCGGTCATGAGCAGCGCCCCGAAGACGAGCAGGCCGAGCACGATCCACGTCAGCGTCCTGGTCTCCGCGCTGATCACGGTGCGGAGGGTGTGGACCACACCCGACTCCTCCAGGTTCCACCCGAGCTTGTCGGCCAGCGGCTGGAGCAGCGGCACGTCCTCGTCGAAGGCCATGGCGATCGCGTCCTGGTGGGCGCGGAACCTCCAGATGCCGAAGGCCGCCGCCAGCACCAGCAGCCCCTTGCCCCACCGGAACACCGCGAGCAGCCGCAGGATCGTGGCGTCGCGCAGCGCCTTGCCGCGCAGCACGATGGGAGCGTCCTCCGCGGGGCCGGAGCCGTGCGGATCGCCGAGCGTGAAGTCGCCGCAGCGCAGGCACCGCCAGGCCTCCCCGAGGGCCGTCTCGGCGCGCAGACGCCGGCGGAGCGCCTCCTCGGTGGGGGCGTAGGTCACGTGGCCGTGTCGGCCACAAGCGCGCAGGCTCCAGTTCACGCTCAAATTTCAACACATGATAGGTGTGTACGCGGCCCAGGACGCGGCCGATGGGCCGTCCCAGGGCGAAAATCGACCTGCCGCCGATCCAGGAGAACACTTGTGCGCAGCGCACCCGGCCTGACACCCGTCATCGGCATCGTGAACATCGGTGTCATGATCGTCGCCGTCGTGGCGCTGCTGGTCCTGCCCCTCGGGCACGACGACGAAACTGCCGAGCACAAGGCCGGACCGGCACCGGAGGCCACACCGCCGGTGGTGCCACCGCCGCCTCCGGTGACGGCGACGGCCGAGTCCGCGAGGAACGTCGGGGCCAACGAGCTCGGCCTGGTGCCCGTGCTGATGTACCACCGGATCCTTTCGAAGCGGCTGGCCTCCATCGACCGCACCCCCTCCCAGCTCCGGGGGGAGCTGGAGAAGCTGGCCTCGGAGGGCTACGTGCCGATCACGGCGGCCGAGTTCGTGGCCGGCGCCGTCGACATCCCGGCGGGGGCCCATCCGGTCGTGCTGACCTTCGACGACGGTCACCCCTCGCACTTCGCCCTCGGAGCCGACGGCACGCCCAAGAAGGACACCGCCGTCCGGATCATCTACGACGTCGCCGGCAGGTATCCGGGCTTCCGTCCGGTGGCGACCTTCTGGATCAACGCCGACCCCTTCGGCCTGCGCGACCGCGCCCGGCAGAAGGCGGCAGTGGGGTGGCTGGTCGAGCACGGGTTCGAGGTCGCGAACCACACCTTCCGCCACCCGGACCTCTACCGGCTGACCAAGAAGAAGATCGCCGAGAGCATCGTGCGCGAGCAGCGGCAGCTGAAGGAGCTCGGCGCCCCGCGGTCGGCCACGTTCGCCCTGCCGTACGGCAGCAGGCCCAAGAAGAGGTCGACGGCGCGCGAGGGGAAGTGGGACGGGACCACATATCATTTCGATGCCGTTTTCCTGGCCGGGGCGGAGCCCGCGATTTCGCCCTACGCGAAGGCCTTCGATCCGTACAACATCCCGCGGGTCCAGTCGAACGGTAAACAAGGGGAGTGCCGGAAGTGGTGCTCGCAGTACTGGCTGGAGTGGCTCCGCAAGCACCCTGATAGGCGATACACCTCGGACGGGGACCCCGCGCACGTCTCCATCCCTCGTCGATTCCGGGGTAAGATCAAGGCAAAGTTCGACGGGGTGTTGATCACCTATTGAAGGCTTCCGGGGTTGTGCGGGTGAGCGCCGGATTGACCACGCCCGCGTACTCTCATATGCTGATCGCTGCGCTGTGGGCTCGCGTGCGCCTCGGACGGAGCGGGCTCGCGCTCGGTCATGTCGACCAAGGGTCATCCCGACCATCCTCGGCTTGAGCGATAAAGAGGCCTGCCGCGCGTCCGCCACATCGACATCTGTCCGCGTTCGGAGCAATTCCACACATGACGAGCAGCACTGAGGCCACCTCGAGCACCCCGCAGGTAGCGGTCAACGACATCGGTTCCGAGGAGGCCTTCCTCGCCGCGATCGACGAGACCATCAAGTACTTCAACGACGGCGACATCGTCGAAGGCACCGTCGTCAAGGTCGATCGAGACGAGGTCTTGCTCGACATCGGCTACAAGACCGAGGGTGTCATCCCCTCGCGCGAGCTCTCGATCAAGCACGATGTCGACCCAGCCGAGGTCGTCGAGGTCGGCGAGCACGTCGAGGCCCTGGTTCTCCAGAAGGAGGACAAGGAAGGCCGGCTGATCCTCTCCAAGAAGCGCGCGCAGTACGAGCGCGCCTGGGGCACGATCGAGAAGATCAAGGACGAGGACGGCATCGTCACCGGCACGGTCATCGAGGTCGTCAAGGGTGGTCTCATCCTCGACATCGGCCTGCGCGGCTTCCTTCCGGCGTCGCTGGTCGAGATGCGGCGGGTTCGCGACCTTCAGCCGTACGTCGGCCGAGAGCTCGAGGCGAAGATCATAGAGCTGGACAAGAACCGCAACAACGTGGTTCTCTCCCGGCGCGCCTGGCTTGAGCAGACCCAGTCCGAGGTCCGCCAGACCTTCCTCAACACCCTCCAGAAGGGCCAGGTCCGCAAGGGCGTCGTCTCCTCGATCGTCAACTTCGGTGCGTTCGTGGACCTCGGCGGCGTCGACGGTCTCGTGCACGTCTCCGAGCTTTCCTGGAAGCACATCGACCACCCCTCCGAGGTCGTCGAAGTGGGCCAGGAGGTCACCGTCGAGGTTCTCGACGTGGACATGGAGCGCGAGCGGGTCTCCCTGTCGCTCAAGGCGACGCAGGAGGACCCCTGGCAGCAGTTCGCCCGCACCCACCAGATCGGGCAGGTCGTCCCCGGGCGCGTCACCAAGCTGGTGCCGTTCGGTGCGTTCGTCCGCGTCGAGGAGGGCATCGAGGGCCTGGTCCACATCTCCGAGCTGGCCGAGCGCCACGTGGAGATCCCGGAGCAGGTCGTCCAGGTCGGCGACGAGATCTTCGTGAAGATCATCGACATCGACCTCGACCGCCGTCGCATCTCGCTGTCGCTGAAGCAGGCGAACGAGGGCGCGATCGGTGCCGACGTCGAGTTCGACCCCACGCTGTACGGCATGGCGGCGACCTACGACGACCAGGGCAACTACATCTACCCCGACGGGTTCGACCCCGAGACGGGCGAGTGGCTCGAGGGCTTCGAGAAGCAGCGCGAGGAGTGGGAGCGGCAGTACGCCGAGGCCCAGACTCGCTTCGAGGCCCACAAGTCGCAGGTCGAGAAGGCTCGCGCGGAGGAGGCGGAGGCCGCAGGCCCGTCCACCTACTCCGGTGAGACTCCTCCGTCCTCGTCGTCCACCGGCGGCTCGGCTCCGGCCGCGGGCGCCCTGGCCTCCGACGAGGCCCTGGCCGCGCTTCGCGAGAAGCTGGCGGGTGGTCAGAGCTGACGCTCTGAGAGTTCAGTTTCACTGAGAGGGCCCCACTTCGGTGGGGCCCTCTTCGTGCTTTCACAGCCCCGCGTTCGTGCTTCCCCGGCCCTACAGTGGGCGGGTGACGAGGATCGAGCGGGCCCGGCCCGAGGACGCCGGTGAGATCCTCACGCTCCAGCGGGCGGCCTACGTGAGCGAGGCGCAGCTGTACGGGGACCCTTTCCTCGGTCCCCTGGTGGAGTCGCTCGACCGGATGCGCGCGACGATCGCCACCGCGACCGTCCTGAAGGCGCTCGCCGGCGACCGCGTCGTCGGCGCGGTGCGCGGGCGGCTCGCCGACCGCGCGGGCATCATCGGCCGGCTCGTGGTGGCCCCCGACCAGCAGGGCCACGGGGTCGGCACCGCGCTGCTGCGGGCCATCGAGGAGGAGCTGGCCGCCGAGGTCGACGCCTTCGACCTGTTCACCGGGCACCTCTCGGAGGGAAACCTCCGGCTGTACCGCCGCCTCGGCTACCGCGAGACGCGGCGGGAGCGCGTCCACGACCACCTGACCCTGGTCCACATGCGCAAGCCCGCATAGCGTTGGCTACCCTTCCGTGCATGCTGAAGATCGGGCTTACGGGCGGCATCGGGTCGGGAAAGAGCGAGGTGTCCCGGCGCCTAGGGGATCACGGCGCGGTGGTCATCGACGCCGACAAGATCGCGCGTGAGGTCGTCGAGCCGGGCACCACGGGTCTCGCGCTCGTCGTCGAGGCGTTCGGCCGGGGCGTGCTGCGCGACGACGGCTCCCTGAACCGCGAGAAGCTCGGGCAGATCGTGTTCGCCGATCCCGAGAAGCTCGGCCGGCTGAACGCCATCGTCCACCCGAGGGTGGGGGAGCGGGTCGCCGAACTGCAGGAGGACGCGCCCGGCGACTCGGTCCTCGTGTACGACGTGCCGCTGCTGGCCGAGAACGGCCTGGCGCCGATGTACGACGTGGTGATCGTGGTCGACGCCGCGGACGAGGTGCGTCTCGCCCGGCTGGTCGGGCTGCGGGGGATGGCCGAGGAGGACGCCCTCGCCCGCATCAGGTCCCAGGCCTCCCGGGAGGACCGGCTGAGGATCGCCGACATCGTGATCGCCAACGAGGGCCCTCTGGACCTGCTGGACGCGCGCGTCGCCGAGGTCTGGGCGGACCTCCAGAAACGCCGCGAGACGGCGACGGGCTGACCGTACGGCCCGTCGGCGCGGGCCTCAGGGCGCCCACAAGGGCTCCCCGGTCGCTGGGGGTGCCAAAGGGTGGCCGACAGGGTGGCGACCCCCCACGGCTCGCTCAGGGGCTTATGCCGGAAACTCCCTCGTATGACCGTGTGGCCTGCGGTTCACCGGACCGCCGTCCTCCCGTGCGGCCGGAGGCTTCGAGGATTTCCGGTATGGGACCATGGCCCACGTGACACGGCGGCTGACGGTCCTCGACTGGGTCCGCGTGGGTGTGCTCGCCGTGGGCCTGGTCTGCGTGGCGACGGGGCTGCTCCCCGCCGAGGAGGCCGCGGACAATCTCCTCCGCATCGGCCCGCTCCTGCTGTTCCTGACGGCCGTGATCGTGCTGGCCGAGCTGACCAAGGAGGCGAACGTCTTCGACGTCCTCGCCGGCAGGCTGGCGATCGCCGGGCGCGGGAACTACTTCGCCCTGTTCCTGCTCTGTACGGCTTTCGCCTCATTTGTCACGATATTTCTTAATTTGGATACGACCGCGGTGTTGCTGACCCCGGTCATGCTCGCCCTGGCGCCACGTGCCCGCATCGCGCCCCTGCCCCTGGCCATGACCACGATCTGGCTGGCCAACACCGCGAGCCTGCTCCTGCCGGTCTCCAACCTGACCAACCTGCTGGCCATGGGCCGGGTGGGGCTGTCCGCGCGCGACTTCGCCGCCCGCATGTGGGCACCGCAGATCACGGCGGTCGCCGTGACGATGCTGTTCCTGTGGATCTTCTTCTGGCGGCGCGGCGAGCGCGGTGAGGACCGTTACGTGCCGCCGCCGCCGGCCCCGGCGGGCGACCCGGTGCTGTTCACCGTCGCGGCCGTCGCCTGCGCGCTGTTCATCGTGGCCATCCTCGCCGGGCTCCAGATCGGCGTCGCGGCGGCCGTGGCGGCCGTCCTCCTCGTCGCGGCCTTCGCCTGGCGCGACCGTTCGAAGCTCACCTGGGGACTGTTCCCCTGGCAGCTCCTGGTCTTCGTCACCGGGCTGTTCCTGGTGGTGCCCACGCTCAGCCGGTACGGGCTCGACGATCTCATGCGGGCGCTCATCGGCGAGGCGGGCGACGCCGCGGGGGACTACCGTGCCGCCGCGGCGGGCGCGGGGCTGGCGAACATCGTCAACAACCTGCCCGCGTACTACGCGGGGGAGCGGGTGATCCCGCTCGTGAACCACGACCAGCTGCTCTCGCTGCTCATCGGCACGAACGTCGGCTCGGTCATCACGCCGTGGGCGTCGCTGGCCATCCTGCTGTGGTTCGAGTGGTGCCGTCGGCGCGCCGTGAAGGTGCCGATGGTGAAGTTCGCGCTCACCGGGCTCTGCCTGGCCGTCACCGGCGTCGCGGCCACGGTCGCGTCCCTGCTCCTCACCAACTGACCCCCGGCGCTCCTCACCGGCTGGCCCCCGACGCTTCTCACCGGCTGACCTCCCGCACTCAGCGCACTGGCCCCGTTCACCGCCTGAGCCAAGTCCGGTCGCCCTCGTCTTGGTGACGAGACGGTCAAGGACGGGCCGGTGACGGGCAAAGGAGCCGGGATTCCGGTCCGTCCGGCGGCGGGCCCGGAAATGTCGGTGGCTCCGCGTAGGTTATGGAGACGTGAGGCCGGTAACAGATTTGCAGCGCAAGGTGGCCCCCTTCCAGGTCGTCACCGACATGACCCCGTCCGGTGACCAGCCGACCGCGATCGCCGAGCTTGAGCGGCGCGTCAAGGCCGGAGAGAAGGACAACGTCCTGCTCGGTGCCACCGGCACCGGCAAGACCGCGACGGTGGCGTGGCTCATCGAGCGGTTGCAGCGTCCGGCTCTGGTGATGCAGCCCAACAAGACGCTCGCGGCCCAGTTCGCCAACGAGCTGCGCGAGATGCTCCCCAACAACGCCGTCGAGTACTTCGTCTCCTACTACGACTACTACCAGCCCGAGGCGTACGTCCCGCAGACCGACACCTACATCGAGAAGGACTCGTCGATCAACGACGAGGTCGACCGCCTGCGCCACTCGGCGACCAACTCACTGCTCACGCGCCGCGACACCGTCGTGGTGGCCTCGGTGTCCTGCATCTACGGTCTCGGCACCCCGCAGGAGTACGTCGACCGCATGGTCCGGCTCAAGGTCGGTCAGGAGATCGAGCGCGACCAGCTCCTGCGCCGCCTCGTCGACATGCAGTACGCCCGCAACGACCTGGCCTTCACCCGGGGCACCTTCCGGGTGCGCGGCGACACGATCGAGGTCATCCCGCAGTACGAAGAGCTCGCCGTGCGCATCGAGATGTTCGGCGACGAGATCGAGAAGCTCGCGACGCTCCACCCGCTCACCGGCGAGGTGATCACCGAGGATCCCGAGCTCTACATCTTCCCCGCCTCCCACTACGTGGCGGGTCCCGAGCGCATGGAGCGGGCGATCAGCGGCATCGAGACCGAGCTCGCGCAGTCGCTCGCGACCATGGAGAAGCAGGGCAAGCTGCTGGAGGCCCAGCGGCTGCGCATGCGCACGACCTACGACATCGAGATGATGCGCCAGGTCGGCACCTGCTCCGGCATCGAGAACTACTCGCGGCACATCGACGGCCGCGAGGCCGGCACCGCGCCCAACACCCTGCTCGACTACTTCCCCGAGGACTTCCTCCTGGTCCTCGACGAGTCGCACCAGAGCGTCCCCCAGATCGGCGCGATGTACGAGGGCGACGCCTCGCGCAAGCGCACCCTGGTCGACCACGGCTTCCGCCTGCCCTCCGCGATGGACAACCGCCCGCTCAAGTGGGAGGAGTTCCTCGACCGCATCGGGCAGACCGTCTACCTCTCGGCCACTCCCGGGCCTTACGAGCTGGGCCGCAGCAAGGGCGAGGTGGTCGAGCAGGTCATCCGCCCGACCGGCCTGGTCGACCCCGAGGTGATCGTCAAGCCGACCAAGGGGCAGATTGACGACCTGGTCCACGAGATCCGCGAGCGCACCGACAAGGACGAGCGGGTCCTGGTCACCACGCTGACCAAGAAGATGTCCGAGGACCTCACCGACTACCTGCTGGAGCTCGGCATCCGCGTGCGCTACCTCCACAGCGAGGTCGACACGCTGCGCCGCATCGAGCTGCTCCGTGAGCTGCGCATGGGCGAGTTCGACGTGCTGGTCGGCATCAACCTGCTCCGTGAGGGGCTCGACCTGCCCGAGGTGTCCCTGGTGGCGATCCTCGACGCCGACAAGGAGGGCTTCCTGCGCAGCGAGACGTCACTGATCCAGACGATCGGCCGTGCCGCGCGCAACGTCTCCGGCCAGGTCCACATGTACGCCGACCGCGTGACGCCGTCCATGGAGCGCGCGATCGAGGAGACCAACCGCCGCCGGGCCAAGCAGGTCGCCTACAACGAGGCCAACGGCGTCGACCCCCAGCCGCTCCGCAAGAAGATCGCCGACATCCTCGACTCCCTCACCAGGGAGGACGCCGACACCGAGCGGCTGCTCGGCGGGGGCCGCCAGCAGAGCCGCGGCAAGGCGCCCGTCCCCGGTTTGTCCTCCCGACAGACCGGGCAGCACGCCAAGGCCATCGTGGGCGAGATGCCGCGCGCCCAGCTGGAGTCGCTGGTCCAGTCGCTCACCGAGCAGATGCACACGGCCGCCGCCGACCTGCAGTTCGAGGTCGCGGCCCGCCTCCGCGACGAGATCAAGGAGCTCAAACGCGAACTCCGCGACATGCGCGAGGCCGGCGTCCACTGACCCCATCCCGTCCCGACCATCACCCCCGGCCTGGCCCAGCCGCTGCGCCACCGGTGGCACGGTCGACGTCGCGCTAGTCCTTCGTGCCGTGGGGGGTGAGGGAGGTCCAGGTTGAGGGGGTGGCGGAGCAGGGGCCGCCGTCGTGCACGTGGAGGCGGCGGGCGGCGGGGTCCACGGCGACCGTGGCGAGCGTCGCCCACCGGGTGCCGAGCCGGCCGGTCGGCGGAGCGTGGCAGCACACCTCGGCGCCGCCGTCCTGATGCACGTTCAGCAGATCGGCGAGGTCACCGGGTCCGTCGAGGCCGTGCCGCTCGTGGGCCCGCGCGCTCAGCACGCGCAACCGGTCGTGGGTCTCCGGTTCGAGCCGCCCGCGGAGCTCGCCCGCCGCCGGTACCGGGTCGATGAAGTGGTTGGTGTGCAGCAGCCAGCCCTCCCCGTCCGGGTGGACGGTCACGGCACCCGCCGGGCTGAGTTCCACGGACGCCGCCCGGCCCTCGGTCACGATGGTCATCACGGTGGAGGCCGAGACCGGGGCATCGCTCAGGATGGCGACGGCGTCTTCGAAGGACGCCGCGGAACCGAGCACCCGGCGGGCGACGAGGTGGACGGGCACGCCGCCCGCACCGTCGTCCACGTGGCCGAGGATGTTGAACAGCACCCCCACCCCCGCCTCGTTGACGCCGATCTTGCCGAGGATCCCGTATTCGGTGATGCCGGTGAACCCTAGCGTGTCGCCGCGTACGGACTGGATGTGCCAGGTGCCGGCGAGCTCCACATGCCAATCCCAGGTCTGCCCGCCCACAGTGCGCCCGCCCGCGCTGTGGGTGCCGAGGTGGACCGCTGTGGAGCATTCGCTTGATCGGGGGGTGGCCGTCACGGCGAGGATCTCGGTGCGGGCGTTGAGCGCGGCGACCACCCACAGGGGCACGCCCGCGCCCTCCGCGACCCCCTCCATCTCGGCGGCGAGTTCCGGCGCCCACGCGCGGGTCGCGCTGAGGGTGCCGAGCGCCAGGGCGGGGACGTCCAGCTTCACGCCCGCGGCCGTGGCGGCGGTCTCGAAGAGCTGCGAGTACGTCCCCCACGCCCGGACGATCTCCGCTCCGGTCCGCCGGCCGCGATCGTGGCCGCGCCGCCTGGGGTCGGTGCCTTCCACCCGTAGGTGCGTGCGGTCCTGGCCGGTGGAGCCTTCCCCCGGTGAGAGCGCCGGCGGCCTCACGCGCCCACTCCCCCCGGGTGAGGGCGTCGACGGCCTCACATGTCCGCTTTCCCCGGTGGGAGGTGCCGACGGGTTCACGCGTCCGCTTCCCCCGGGTGGGGGTGCCGACGGGTTCACGCGTCCACCTCCGGGGTGGAGGTGGCGCGACGGGGACGCCAGCCGGGGCGGGGCGCGCTGTCGCGCAGCAGGCGGGTGTACGGGTGCCGTGGGTCGTCGAGCACCCGCGCCGTGCTTCCCCGTTCGACGATCCGCCCCTGACACATGACGACGACCTCCTCGCTGACCTGCCGTACGACGGACAGGTCATGGGTGATGAACAGATAGGTGAGCCCGCGGGCCCGGCGGATCTCGGCCAGCAGGTTCAGCACCTGGGCCTGCACCGACACGTCCAGCGCGGCCACGGCCTCGTCGAGCACGAGGACGCGGGGTTCGGCGGCGAGCGCCCTCGCTATCGCGACGCGCTGCTTCTGCCCGCCGCTGAGCTCGCCGGGCAACGCCCGCGCGTGCTCGGGCCGCAGGCCGACCTGGTCGAGCAGGTCGGCGACGCGGCGGCGCATCTCGGCGCCGGTGACCCGGTGGTGGGCCGTCAGCACCTCCCCGATGGCCGCTCCCGCCGTGCGGCGGCGGTTCAGGGATCCGTTCGGATCCTGGAAGACCATCTGTACGTCCCGGGCACGGGCCCGCCGTTCGGCCCGGCGCGGCCGCCGCGCCACCGGGCGTCCCGCGAGCACGACGTCTCCGGCGTCCGCGTGTTCGAGGCCGACGAGGATCCGCGCGAGCGTCGTCTTGCCCGAGCCGGACTCCCCGACCACCGCGAGGCAACCGCCGTCGGCGACGCTCAGGCTGACGTCGTCGAGCGCCCGTACCGTGCGGCGCCGTCGCCCCTGCCCGCTGCCGAACTCCTTGCACAGCCCGCTGATCTCGATGACGTTCCCGGTGGGGCCGCTCACGGGGTGACCTCCGTTCCTGTCGTGCGGGTGAGCTCGGGCGTCAGTTCGTCACTCCGATGGCACCGTACGGCCCGGCCGTCGCCGTGGACGAGCGGCACCTCGCCGGAAAGGCACCGGGGCGCCGTCCATGGGCAGCGGCCGGAGAAGGCGCATCGCCCATGCACCTCGTACGCCGCCACGGGCCGTCCCGGGATGACCGGGAGCACCGGGGCGCGGGTGGTGAGGCTGGGCCGCGAGTCGAGCAGCAGGCGCGTGTACGGATGGCGCGGCGACGCGTGGAGCCGCTCGGGGGTCGCGATCTCGACGATCTCACCGGCGTACATCACGGCGATCCGGTCGCACACCGCCGAGGCCAGCTCCAGGTCGTGGGTGACGAAGAGCATCGCCATGCCGTGCTCGCGGCGTTGGTCGTCGAGGATCGCCATGACCTCCGACTGCGTGGTCACGTCGAGCGCGGTGGTCGGCTCGTCGGCCAGCAGCAGCCGGGGAGAGCCCGCCACGGCGGCGGCGATGACGACGCGTTGCAGCATGCCGCCCGACAACTGGTGGGGGTAGGAGTCCATGCATCGGTCGACGTCGGCGATGCCCACCTGCGCGAGCAGGTCGCGCGCCCGGCGATCGGCCGCGTCACGGGCCTCGCCGCGCCCGTCGCGGAGCCCTTCGACCAGATAGCGCGACACACGCAGCAGGGGATTCAGCGCGGACCGCGGGTCCTGGCTGATCATCGCCATCGCGCCGGCGCGCAGCCGGCGCAGCTCCGGGGCGCCCAGGTTCCGTACGTCCTGGCCGTCCAGCGTGACCCGGCCCGTGACGCGCGACCCCGCCGGTTCGGTGCGAAGGACGGTGCGCAGCGTCATCGACTTGCCCGACCCTGACTCGCCGACCAGGCCGAGCGCCTCACCGGGGGACACCGACAGCGAGACGCCGCGCAGGATGACCCGGCCCTTCACGTCGAGACGGATGTCGTCGAGTTCGAGGAGGTTCATGCCCGGCCTCCGGCCCCGCGGCCACCGAGCCGCTCGCCGATCACGCTGAACGCGGCGACCGCGACGACGATGCACGTGCCCGCGAGCAGGCTCTGCTGGGGGTGGCCCTGGAGCAGGGAATCCTGCCCCTGCGAGACCATCAGTCCCCAGTCGGCGGTCGGCGCCTGGACGCCGAGGCCCAGGTACGACAGCGCGGCGAGGTCGATCATCGCGTAGCCGAAGTTGATGGCGGCCCCGGTGAGGATCTGCGGCGCGATGTTGGGCAGCAGGTGCCTCGCGGTCACCACGATCCCGGACAGTCCCTGCAACTCGGCCGCCTGCACGTACGCGAGCCGCCGCTCGCGCAGGGCGACGCTGCGCAGCACGCGGGCGGTGTAGGGCATGTACGCGACCGCGAGCGCGGCGGTGGCCTGCGCGAGGCCCGTCCCGAACACCGCGACGACGAGGATCGCAAGGAGCAGGTTGGGGAACGCGAACAGCAGGTCGAGCACGCGGCCGACCAGAGCGTCCACGCGCCCGCCGAACCAGGTGGCCACCAGGGCGAGCACTGTGCCGCCCGCGCCGGCGAGCAGCACGACCACGGCGGCGCCCGCCAGGCTGGTCCTGGCGCCGTACAGCAGCCGGGACAGCAGGTCGCGGCCCGACTGGTCGGTGCCGAGCAGGTGCTCGGGACCGGGTGGCAGGTAACGCTGGACGATGCTTCCGACGGCCGGGTCGTACGGTGCGACCAGGGGCGCGAGCAGCGCCGCCAGGGCGAGCAGCGCGACGACCACGGCGGCGGCGACGCCGAGCGGGCCGAGCCGGCCGGCCAGGCCGGCGCCGCGCCGGGCCCGTGGCGCGGGTGGTGCGAGCGTTCGGGCGCTCACGCGCTCTCACCTCCGAGCTGGACGCGCGGGTCGATCACCGCGTACAGGGTGTCGACGACGAGGTTGACGATTCCGAACACCGCGACCAGCACGAGGGCCACGGCCTGGACGACGGCGAAGTCCTTCTGCTGCACCGCGTTGATGAGCAGCGCGCCGACGCCGTCGAGGGTGAAGGCGTGCTCGACGACCGCCGCCCCCGCGACCAGGGCCGCGATGTTCACCCCGACGATCGTCGTCACGGGCAGCATCGCGTTGCGGACGACGTGGCGGCGCGCGACCACCCGCCAGGGGACGCCGCGGGCCAGCGCGACGGACACGTGCTCGGCGTCGCGTTCCTCCACCACCGCGGTGCGGGTGATGCGCGCGACGACGGCCGCCGCCGGGAGGGCGAGCGCCACGGCGGGCAGGGTCAGGTGCAGGACGCGGTCCGGCAGCCCGGAGCCCGCCCCGAAGACCGGGAACCAGCCCAGCGTCACCGAGAAGACGCTCATGAGCAGGACGGCCGCGAAGAAGGTGGGGATGGCGAACCCCACGCTGGAGCCGAGCAGGACGCCGGTGTCCAGGGCCCCGCCGCGCAGGCCCGAGACCACCCCGGCGCCGACGCCGAACACCACGATGAGCACGGCTGCGTACGTAGTGAGCCACAGGGTCGTCGGGATCCGGGACACCAGCAGCGAGGCCACGTCCTGCCGGGTGGTGAGGGACTCCCCGAGGTCGCCGCCGAGCACGCCGGTCAGCCAGTGCCAGTAGCGGAGCAGGAACGGGTCGTTCAGGCCGTACTGCGCGCGGATGGACGCGAGGACGCCGGGACTGACGGTCCTGCCCTGGACGAGGAAGCTCTCGGGCGTGCCGGGCGCGGCGTACATGGCCGCGTAGATGAGGAAGCTCGACACGAGGAGCGTGGCGGCCAGCGCCCCGAGGCGCCGGGTCACGAAACGCGGCACGGTGCCTCCATCTCGGGTCGTCTGGGCCCGGGCCGGGCCGGGGACACGGGGACGCTGGTCACCGGCCGGGCCGCGGTCACGGGTTCGCCGGTCACCGGCCGGGTCGCGGTCACGGGCACGCTGGTCACCGGCCGGGCCGCCGTCACGGGTTCGCTGGCCATGGGCCGGGTGGTCGTCTCCGGGTCGCGGGTCGCGGGCCGGGCGGCGGGGGCGGAGGCGGGGGGAACCCGGCCCGGGGCGCGCCGCCGCGCCCCGGGCGGTGCGGCGTCAGGCCGCACCGAGGCTCGCCGCCCAGGGGTAGTACAGGTAGACGAACGACGCGGGTACGCCGGTCACGCGCTTGTTGAGGAACAGCCGGACCGCCGGCGCCGCGATCGGGATCCACGGGGTCTGCTCCATGACCTTCGCCTGGAGGCTCGCGACGAGCTTGGCCCGCGCCGTGTCGTCCGACGCGGTGGCCGCCTGCTCGATGAGGCCCTGCGTCTCCGCGTCGTCGTAGCCGTTGAAGTTCTGCGATCCGCCCTTGGCCGCGATCGTGCGCAGGAAGGCGAGCGGGTCGGGGATGTCCATGTAGTTGGTCGTCATGAAGCCGTCGTAACCGGCGCGCGCCTTGGCGTCGGAGAAGAAGGCGCCGTACTGCGCGCTCGGCACCCCCTTGGGCTGGATGGTCAGGCCCAGCTCGCGCGCGGCGTTGGACATCTCCGACAGGATGTCGGCGTAGAACTGGCGCTCGCTCGGGTAGGCGATGGTGATCGGCGCGCTGCCGGGCGTGACTCCCGCCAGGGCCTTCTTCGCCTCGTCGAGGTTCTTCTTGGTGTCCGGCAGGGCGTCGTACGCGGGCCCGAACACGTCGTCGCCGTACGTCCACCCGCCCCGCGGCACGAGCGAGCGGGACGCCCGCGCGGTGCCGGCGAACACGGTCTGGGCGATCGCCTCGCGGTCGGTGGCGAACGCCAGCGCCCGGCGGACCGCGGGGTCGCCGAGCGGCCCGTTGCCGGTGCTGATGACGGCCACCATCTGCAGGGACCTGCCGAGGTACAGCTTGCCGTTCTGCGAGGCCGTGAGCCGGTCCACCGCCCCGACGGGAACGTCGTACGAGCCGTCGATGGCTCCGGTGTCGAGCGCGCTCGCGATCGCGCCGGGATCCACGATGAACTGCAGGTCGAGCCGCTTGGTCTTGGCCTTGCGCTGCGCGTCCCAATAGTCGTCGTTGCGCTCCAGAGAGATCTTGGAGCCCTTCTCCCACGAAGAGAGCTTGAAGGGCCCGGTACACATGACCGACCCCTCCGGCGTGCCGTACTTGGCGCCCGCCTTCTCGCGCTGATCGCGCTGGACCACCACGCCGACGGGCGTGACCATGTACGAGTTGATCGTCGCGTCCGCCTTCTTCAGCCGGATCGTGACCTGGTTGTCGCCGGTCTTGTCGATGGACGCGATGTTGCCCGTGATCTGGTCCGACGCCCAGTAGCTGCCCTCCTTGGGGTCGAGGTGGCGGCGGAGGCTGAACACCACGTCGTCGGCCGTCATGGGCCGGCCGTCCCAGAAGCGCACGCCCTGGCGCAGGGTGTACACCAGGGTCGTGGGATCGGGGGTCTCGACCTTCTCCGCCAGGTTCGGCTTGACCGAGTAGTCGGGGTCCAGGCGCATCAGGCCCTCGCACAGGTTCGCGACGACCGTGTTCTCGGGGTAGTTGAACGCCTTGATCGGATCGAGCGACGCGGGCTCGCCGAAGGGCAGGTTCCAGCTGGCCTTGTCCAGTTCCCCCTGGGCGGCGGGGGTCGCGACGAGGAGTTCGTCGAGCTTGTGCTCGTCGACGGCCGGAGCGGTCGTCCCGCCGCTGCACGCGGCGAGCCCGAGGCTGAGCGAGACGGCAAGGGACGCCGCCACACGGATACGCATCTGATCCTCCGAACACTGCGGGAGTTTGTCCATATATGCGCCTGTACGTGGCTCTTTCGGCGCGGTAAGCGGCGACGCTACAGCACAAAACGTTTTAGTAAAAGGTTTTGGACGGCCCGATCGCGCTCTACTCTGTCCCTATGCCGGACCAGGAATCCCGAGTGGCGCGCGCGACGATCAGAGACGTCGCCCGCGAGGCGGGCGTCTCCGTCACGACGGTGTCCCACGCGCTGAACGGCAAGGGGACCGCGTCGGAGGCCACGCGGCAGCGCGTCCTCGCCGTCGCCGACCGCCTGGCCTACCGCGCCCATCCCATGGCCCGCGGCCTGCGCCGGGGGCGCACCGGCGTGCTGGCCCTCGACATGCGCCCGCTCGACGCCATCGGGTCGTACCTGCCGGTGGGCGTCGACTACTTCGTGCGCTTCGCCGGCGCGGCGGCGGTGACCGCCCTGGACCACGGCCTCGGGCTCATGCTCGTGCCCGACATGACCCGGGCGGACGTCCCCCAGGCCGCCCACGGCGTCGACGGCTACGTCATCGGCGACCCGTTACGCGATGACACGGTCCTCACCCGGCTCCTTTCCGCGGCCGTGCCGGTCGTGACCGTGGGGCGCGATCCCGGGCGGCCGGGGTTCACCGACTGGGTCGGCCCCGACGACACGGTGGAGACCGAGCGCATGCTCGACCTGCTGGCGGCGCGCGGCGCGCGGGACATCGCCCTGCTGGCCGGCACCGACGACAACGCGTGGAACGTCGACTCCGAAAGGGCCTACCGCGCCTGGGCGCGGCGCCGCCGGATGCCGGCGAGGGTGCTGCACGTCCCCGAGGCGGCGGGCGAGGAGGGCGGGCTCGACGCGGCCCGGCGGCTGCTGACGGGCAAACGGAGGCGGCCCGACGCGATCTACTGCCAGACCGGCCGCCATGCCGCCGGAGTCCTGGCCGAGGCGCGGCGGCTGGAGGTGGCGGTGCCCGGCGACCTGCTGCTCGCGGCCGGCTCGGACGCGCAGCAGACCCGCCTGGCCCAGCCCGCGATCACCGCGCTCGACCTCGCCCCGGAGGAGACGGGCAGAGCCGCCGTCGAGCTGCTCATCGCCCGCCTCAACGGCGACGAGACCCCGGGGCCGGTCGTCGTCCCCGCGCAACTGCACGTACGGGCGTCGACCGCCCGCTAGCGGGCGCCGCGTCAGGTGGGCTGGGGGAGACGTTCCCGGCGGCGGGCGCGGCGCCTGCGCAGCGCGCGGATCGCCCACCAGGCGGGCACGGCCAGCAGGACCAGCGCGACGATCACCAGCACGGGGAAGAAGACGGCGACCAGGCTCATGCCGAGCGACCCGGCGTCCTCCATGGAGCTGACGACAGGAGCGCCGACCCCGGCCGTCGAGACGTTGACGACGGGCCGGGCCGAGGCCTTCATGACGTGCACGGCGAGCGCCACGCCGATGCCGAGCACCCAGCTCACCCAGGGGTTGTGGCTCATCCAGGTGGAGTGGTCGAGCTGCGAGGCCGCCTGCGTGGCACTGAAGACCACGCCGCCCGCGGCCGGGCGCACCGCCGTCTGGATCATGTCGTTGACGTGGTCGACGACCGGCACCTTGTCGAGCACGACCTCGGCGAGCAGGAGCACGCCGATGATCGCGATCACCCAGCCGTTGGTCAGCCACGCGTAGTCCTGCGGCAGCCGTACGACGTCGGTGAAGTTGGCCAGGAGCCCGACCACGAGCAGCGGGATGTAGGCGTTGAGCCCCGCCGCCGTGGACAGCCCGAGGCCGGTCAGCGCCGCGAGCATCGCACCTCCACAGTCCTTGCGTTCTGAAGCGTCCTGAAGCGTCCCGAAGTGTCGCGACACGTTCTGACGCATCCTGACAAGGAAGACGAAGGAGCGGCTGCCCCGCGTTCCCCGGAACAATCAGGATCGGGTGATCCCGCTCACGCGTTCGACCGCCGAGGTGAACTCCTCGATCATCTCGTAGACGACCTGGCGAGCCGGTTTGACCTGGTTGAGCTGGCCGACCACCTGGCCGACGAAGTAGCTCGCCAGCTCGCGGGCGCCCGGCTCGCCGCTCTCGGCCGCCTCGGCGATGCGGGCGAGCGCGCCCTCGGCGAGCAGCATCTGCAGCGGCATCGGCAGCGCCCCCGGGCTCTCGGGGGCCTCCTCCCACTCGGTGGTCCAGGCCGACGCCAGTTGCCTGGCCGGCTTGCCCGTACGGGACCGGGAGCGCACGGTGTCGAGCGAGGTGGCGCCGAGCATCTTGCGCTTGAGGACCGGGGGCGTCTCGGCCTCCTCCGTGGTGAGCCAGACCGAGCCGCACCACACGCCCTCGGCGCCGAGGGCCATGGCCGCGGCCATCTGCCGCCCGCTCGCGATGCCGCCGGCCGCGAGCACGGGGACGGGCGCCACCGCGTCGACGACCTGGGGGACCAGCACCATCGTGGAGACCTCTCCGGTGTGACCGCCCGCCTCTGTGCCCTGGGCGACGATCAGATCGGCCCCGGCGGCCACCTGGCGCCGGGCGTGCTCCACCGTGCCGACCAGCGCGGCCACCGGGACGCCCGCGGCCCGCGCCTTGCCGGCCATGACGGGGGGCGGCGTGCCGAGCGCGCTGGCGATCAGGCCGACGGGGTGCTTGAGGGCGACGTCGATGAGCCCTGTGGCGCCCGAGTGCGTGACCCTGCGCCCGATCTCGTCGGCCTTGGCGCCGGGCGGGCCGGCCTGCCCCGCCTTGAACCTCTTGTCCGAGCTCACCCCGTACTTGGAGAACAGGTGGGCGACGAAGTCGCGGTGGACCTCGGGGATGAAGTCGAGGAGCCGGGCTCCGGGCTCGGCGACCGACCGGTCGATCTTCCCCGGCACCAGCACGTCCACGCCGTACGGCCGGCCGCGCACCTGCCTGTCGAGCCAGGAGAGCTCGCGGTCGAGCTGCTCGGGGGAGTAGGCGACCGCGCCCAGCACGCCGACCCCGCCCGCGTTGGTGACCGCCGCGACCACGTCCCGGCAGTGGCTGAACGCGAACAGAGGGAACTCGGCCCCGAACCTCTCACAGATCGGCGTCCGCATGTCGTGACCGTAGCCGCCGGGCGCGGCGCGGTCCAGATCACCGGCGGCGGCGGCGCCTGTCCAGCACCGGACAGCCAAGCACCGGACGGCCGGGTTGCGGACAGCCAAGCACGGGACAGTCCAGCGCCGGACAGCCAAGCGCCGGACAGCCAAGCACCGGACGGCCGGGTTCCGGACGGCCGGCCGGCGGGAGGGCTCAGGACGGGCACGCCCCCGGTAGGAGCGCTCCAAGGGCGCTCGGCTCACCGGCGGCGGGGGAGACGTGCCAGCCGTCCTCCGGGGAGTACCGGCGGACGATCTTCGCAGGCACGCCGGCGATGACGCAGTGGTCGGGGAACTCCCCGCGCACGACGGCGCCGCCCGCGACGACGGACTGCCTGCCGATCCGCGTGCCCGGCAGGATGATCGCGCCGGCGCCGAGCCAGGAGCCCGCGCCGATGGACACCGGGTTGTTGCGCGGCCACTGGCGGCCGATCGGCATCTCGGGATCGTCGTAGACGTGGTTCTGGTCGGTGATGTAGACGTAGGGCCCCGTGAAGACGTCGTCGCCGATGTCGATGGACTGGTGGCCCACGATGTGGCTGCCCCTGCCGATCGAGCAGCCCCCGCCGATGCGGACGATGGAGTCCGGGCCGAGGTCGACGCCCGGTCCCATCCCCGCCGAGATGGAGACGCGCTCGCCGACCAGCGTGTGGTCGCCGATCTCGATCCACGCCTCTCCGAAGATCGCTCCTTGGGGGAAGGCCAGGCAGGTACCCTCGCCGAGACGGCGGAACCGGTACCCGGCCGGAGACTTGGGGGTGACCGCGCCGGTCGCGCGGATCGCGGCCCAGACACGGTGGATCAGGCAGCCGAATATCCGGCGTAGTGCATCACGGGGTGACATAACCGGAAAAGTTACTCCGTGGTTAGGATGCTGGGAACGGACGCCCGGGGGATGTTCGGGCACTTCGCAAGCGTCCTTTGATATTCTGAGAGCCCGTGGACACGGGGTCGCCCGTCGGGACGGCCACGATCACAACGGACCACGGGAGACCCTCCTTGCGCAGCGCCGCAAACACCAAGCATCTGTTCGTCACCGGAGGCGTCGCCTCCAGTCTCGGCAAGGGGCTCACAGCCTCCAGCCTGGGGCGCCTGCTGAAGCTTCGCGGCCTGCGGGTCACCATGCAGAAGCTGGACCCCTACCTCAACGTCGACCCTGGGACGATGAACCCGTTCCAGCACGGTGAGGTGTTCGTCACAGACGACGGAGCCGAGACCGACCTCGACGTCGGCCACTACGAGCGATTCCTCGACACCGAGCTGCACGGCTCGGCCAACGTCACCACCGGCCAGGTCTACTCGAACGTCATCGCCAAAGAGCGGCGCGGCGAGTACCTCGGCGACACCGTGCAGGTGATCCCCCACATCACCAACGAGATCAAGGACCGCATCCGCGGCATGGCCGGCCCCGACGTGGACGTGGTCATCACCGAGGTCGGCGGCACCGTCGGAGACATCGAGTCGCTGCCGTTCCTGGAGGCGGTCCGCCAGGTCCGCCACGAGGTCGGCCGCGACAACGTCTTCTTCCTGCACGTCTCGCTCCTGCCCTACATCGGCCCGAGCGGCGAGCTGAAGACCAAGCCCACCCAGCACTCGGTCGCCGCCCTGCGCAGCATCGGCATCCAGCCGGACGCCATCGTCTGCCGCTCCGACCGGCCCATCACCACCTCGCTCAAGCGCAAGATCAGCCTGATGTGCGACGTCGACGAGGACGCGGTGGTCTCGGCGATCGACGCCCCCAGCATCTACGACATCCCCAAGGTGCTGCACTCCGAGGGCCTGGACGCGTACGTCATAAGGCGCCTCGGCCTGCCCTTCCGCGACGTCGACTGGCACGAGTGGGACCAGCTCCTGCGCCGGGTGCACCGCCCGGCCAAGGAGGTCACGATCGCGCTGGTCGGCAAGTACATCGACCTGCCCGACGCGTACCTGTCGGTCACCGAGGCGCTGCGCGCGGGCGGCTTCGCCTGCGACGCCCGTGTCAACATCCGCTGGGTCAAGAGCGACGACTGCGAGACCGGCGAGGGCGCCGCCCGCGAGCTCGACGGCGTCGACGGCGTGCTCGTCCCCGGCGGGTTCGGGGTCCGGGGCATCGAGGGGAAGCTCGGCGCGATCCGGCACGCCCGCGAGCGGCGGATCCCGCTGCTCGGCATCTGCCTCGGCATGCAGTGCATGGTCATCGAGGCCGCCCGCAACCTGGCCGGCGTCGAGCAGGCCAACAGCACCGAGTTCGACCCGGAGACGGCCGACCCGGTGATCTCCACCATGGCCGACCAGGAGGACGTCGTGGCGGGCGAGCGCGACATGGGCGGCACCATGCGGCTCGGCCTCTACCCCGCCAGGCTCGCCGAGGGCTCGATCGTGCGGCGGCTGTACGGCAGCGGGAGCGCCGACGAGCGCCACCGCCACCGCTACGAGGTCGGCAACGCCTACCGCGAGCGGCTGGAGGAGGTCGGCATGGTCTTCTCCGGCCTGTCTCCCGACGGCCGCCTGGTCGAGTACGCCGAGCTGGACACCGGCATCCACCCGTTCTTCGTGGGCACCCAGGCGCACCCGGAGTTCCGCTCCCGCCCGACCCGGGCGCACCCGCTGTTCAGCGGCCTCATCGAGGCCGCTCTGACGTACGCCGACGTGCGGGAGAGCGCCACCAAGGCCGGGAGGGGCGCGTGAGCGGCGGCGGGCAGGGACCCGCGGCCCTGGGGCTGACCGTGGACGACGTCCACGACGTGCCGGCGTCCTGGGAGGTCCTCGACTCCAAGGAGCGGTTCGAGGCCTACGTGATCTCGGTGCGCACCGACACCGTGCGCATGCCGAGGGACGAGGTCGCCGACCGCGACTACGTGGTCCATCCCGGCTCGGTCGCCGTGGTGGCGCTCGACGAGGAGGACCGGGTGCTCCTGCTGCGGCAGTACCGCCATCCGGTCCGCAGGATGCTGTGGGAGCTGCCGGCCGGCATCCGCGACGTCCCCGGCGAGCCGCTGGTCGACTGCGCCGCGCGCGAGCTGGCCGAGGAGGCGGGCTACCGGGCGGCCACCTGGCACACCCTGCTCGACATCTACACCTCGCCGGGGATGGCCGACGAGCGCATCCGCGTCTTCCTCGCCCGCGACCTCTCGGAGATCCCCGAAGAGGAGAACGGCTTCGTGCGGCGGCACGAGGAGGTCGACATGCCGGTTGTGTGGATACCCCTGGCAGAAGGGGTGAACAGGGCGCTGGCGGGAATGATCCACAATTCACCGGCCGTCGCGGGTATTCTCGCCGCGTACGCCGCTTTGTCGGACGGTTTCGCCGCCCTGCGTCCCGCCGACGCCGAGGAGGCCTGACAGGAGGTCCCCGTCCTGAGCCCCTACGCCGACACCGAGGCCGTGCTCGCCGGATACCTCGCCCACCTCTCGGTGGAGCGAGGGCTGGCGGCCAACACGCTCGCCTCCTACCGGCGTGACCTCAGCCGCTACCTCCGCTACCTGCGCTCGCGCGGGTGCCTGACCCTCGGCGACGTGGCCGAGGGCGACGTCCTGGCGTTCCTCACGGCCCTGCGCGAGGGCGACGAGCACCATCCCGCCCTGGTGGCCAGTTCGGCCGCCAGGGCCGTCTCGGCCGTACGCGGTCTGCACCGGTTCGCGGTGCGGGAGGGGGTCACGGCGCACGACCCCGCCCACGAGGTGCACCCTCCCAGCAGGCTGCGCCATCTCCCGAAGGCCATCGGGGTCGCCGAGGTCGAGCGGCTCATCGCCGCCGCCGGCCCGGAGGACGCGCCCCTCACCCACCGCAACCGGGCCCTGCTGGAGGTGCTGTACGGCACGGGCGCGCGGATCTCCGAGGCCGTCGGGCTCACCGTCGAGGACGTCGAGGCCGAGAACGTACGGCTGCGGGGCAAGGGCGGGCGCGCGAGGGTCGTCCCCCTCGGCAGGTTCGCCCGCGAGGCCCTCGGGGCGTACCTGGCCTGCGCGCGCCCGCTCATCTCCGCGCACGGGCGCGGCACGGCGGCCCTGTTCCTGAACGCCCGGGGCGGGCGCCTCACCCGCCAGGGCGCCTGGGAGGTGCTCCAGTCCGCCGCGGAACGTGCGGGCCTCGCCGGGGTTTCCCCGCACATGTTGCGCCATTCGTTCGCAACTCACCTCCTCGACGGGGGAGCTGACGTTAGGGTTGTCCAGGAACTGCTCGGCCATGCCTCGGTGGCGACCACCCAGGTCTACACGCTGGTCGGCGTCGACAGGCTCCGTGAGGCATATGCGGCGGCCCATTCCCGGGTTCGGCATCCAACTTCATAGCTCTAGGGCGCGTCGCCTTGCCGCATACGTGCCGACCCCATAGTGTCCGTCCGGACGGTCCGGTTCGGGGCCGTCAGGGAGGTTCAACTGGTGACTGCGACCACAGACGCTTCTATCCGGGAGGTCCCCGGTGCGCCCGACGCATCCTGGGGCGAAACCAGGAACGAGGGCATTCTGGGTCCAACCGGGCGTCCGCGCCCTGTCTTCCCTGAGCCGGTGGCCCCCACCACGCACGGCCCCGCGCGGGTCGTGGCGATGGTCAACCAGAAGGGCGGCGTCGGCAAGACCACCACGACGATCAACCTCGGGGCCTCGCTCGCCGAGTGCGGCCAGAGGGTGCTGCTGGTCGACTTCGACCCGCAGGGCGCGTTGTCGGTGGGGCTGGGCATCGACCCCCGCCCGCTGGAGTCGACCGTCTACGACCTGATCATGGAAGAGCCCGACGTCACCGCCGAGGACGTGCTCCTCAGCACCAGCGTCGAAGGCATGGACCTGCTGCCGAGCAACATATTCCTCTCCGGCGCGGAGATCAGGCTCGTCAACGAGGTGGCCAGGGAGTACGCCCTCGGGCGTTCGCTGGAGCCGCTGCTTCCCCACTACGACATCTGCCTCATCGACTGCCAGCCGTCGCTCGGCCTGCTGGCCGTCAACGCCCTGACCTGCGCGCACAGTGTGATGGTGCCGCTCGAATGCGAGTTCTTCGCGCTGCGCGGCGTCGCCCTGCTGATGGAGTCGATCACCAAGGTCCAGGAGCGGCTCAACAAGAACCTGGAGATCGACGGCATCCTGGCCACGATGTACGACCCGCGCACGCTCCACGCGCGGGAGGTCCTCGCCACGATCATGCAGGGCTTCGGCGACAAGGTGTTCCACACGGTGATCAACCGCACCGTGCGGTTCCCCGACGCCACGCTGGCCGGGGAGCCGATCACCCAGTTCGACCCGGCGTCCATGGGCGCCACCGCCTACCGCGAGCTGGCCCGTGAGGTTCTCGCCCGGTGGTCGCAGGACGACTGAGCGCCACCGCGCCCGGCGTGCGCGACAATGAGGCGGTGACCGAGCAGCCCGCGACCGGCCAGGCCAGGCCCGATGCCTTCCAGGTGCACCTGGAGGTCTTCGAGGGTCCGTTCGACCTGCTGCTCGGGCTGATCTCCAAGCACAAGCTCGACATCACCGAGGTGTCGCTGCACCAGGTGACCGACGAGTTCATCGCCCACATCCGCTCGATGGGCCCCGAATGGGACCTCGACCAGGCGAGCCACTTCCTGCTCGTCGCGGCCACCCTGCTCGACCTGAAGGCCGCCCGGCTGCTGCCCACCGGCGAGGTCGAGGACGAGGAGGACCTGGCGCTGCTGGAGGCCCGTGACCTGCTGTTCGCCCGCCTCCTGCAATATCGGGCCTACAAGGAGGTGGCGAAGGTCTTCGCCGGGCGCATGGCCGAGGAGGCGCTGCGCTTCCCCCGCGTGGTGCCGATGGAGCCCCGGTTCGCCGGCCTGCTGCCCGAGCTGGTGCTCGGCATCGGCCCCGATCGCCTGGCCCGCATCGCCGCAAGGGTCTTCACCCCGAAGCTCCCGCCCTCCGTCTCCACCGCCCACATCTATCAGCCGGTCGCCAACGTTCGCGAGCAAGCGGCTATCCTTGTGGCACGGCTCCGGCGCATGCGCACGGCCACGTTCCGGGCCCTGACCGCCGACTGTGCGGGCACCTTCGAGGTGATCGCACGCTTCCTCGCCGTCCTGGAGCTCTTCCGGGAGGCCGCGGTCTCCTTCGAGCAGATCGAGCCGCTCGGGGATCTGCACGTGACCTGGACCGGTGCCGACGACGGAGACGTCGCGGTGGCCGACGACTACGACGAGGGCTCCCCGGGCGACGAGATCCCGGAGGGCCATGAGAGCAGGCGGCGCCCACCGGGCGCCGGCGGCCAAGAGAGCGAAGATGCAGCCGATGAGTCCTGAGGACACGGGCGAGACCGCCGAGCCCGAGCCGAGCCTGCGGGCGGCTCTGGAGGCGATCCTGCTGGTGGTCGAAGAGCCGGTCGCCGAGGTCACCCTGGCCCAGGTGCTCGAACGCCCCTCGCGGGAGGTCGCCGAGGCACTGGCGGACCTGTCGGGGGAATACACCGCGCAGGGCCGTGGTTTCGATCTCCGGGAGGTCGCCGGCGGCTGGCGGTTGTACACGCGGGCCGAATGCGCCGCCCTCGTGGAGCGGTTCGTCCGTGACGGGCAGCAGACCAGGCTGACGCAGGCCGCTCTTGAGACCCTCGCGGTCGTGGCCTACCGCCAGCCGGTGAGCAGGGCGAGGGTCGCCGCCGTACGGGGCGTCAACAGCGACGGCGTCATGCGCACCCTGACGGCGCGCGGGCTGGTCGAGGAGGCCGGCACCGACCCCGAGAGCCAGGCGGTGCTCTACCGCACAAGTTCGTATTTCCTGGAGAGGCTGGGGCTGCGGAGTCTCGAAGAGCTCCCCGCGCTCGCCCCGTTCCTCCCCGACGACGTGGAAAACCTAGAGGAGCAACCGAAGTGAACAACAGGCGTGGTACCCCGTCCGGTGATGGACGCGGTCGAGGACGCGGCGGCGCCCCAGGCGGTGCCTCAGGCGCGAGGGGAGGTGCCGGGTCCCGAGGTGGCTCCGGCGGCTTCCGGGGCGCCGGAGGCCCGCGAGGAGGCGCTCAGGGCGGCTCCTGGGGAGGGTCCCGCGGCGGGAGCGACCGCCGCGACGCCTTCCGCTCCGACGAACGGCCCGGCGCCTCCGGGCGCGGCGCGTCCGAACGCGGCTCTTACGATCGCGGCGCCTCCGAGCGCGGCGCCTCCGAGCGCGGCTCCTATGAGCGTGGCTCTTACGACCGCGGCGCGTCCGACCGCGGCTCCTACGACCGCGGCGCCTCCAGCGGTGGCGACGACCGTGGCTTCCGCCCGCGCGAGGGTTTCCGCGGCGGCTACCGCGACTCCGGAGCGGCTCCCCAGAGCTCCAGGGGACGGTTCGGCAGGCCCGGCGGCGACGACCGCCGCGGCTCCTTCCGCGACGATCGCGCGGGCTCGTCCGGCGGCGACCGCCGTGGCTCCTTCAGCGACGACCGTGGCGGTTCCGCCCGCGGTGGATCGTACGGCGGTGACCGCGCGGGTTCCTCCCGTGGCGACCGTGGCGGGTCGTTCCGCGGTGGCTCTTCCGGTGGCGATCGTCCCACCTTCTCCCGTGAGGACGACAGGGGTTCCTTCCGCGCCGGCCGGGGCGGCTCCCGCGAGCGGTACGGCAGGGACGAGACCGGCCGCGACCGTCCGGGCCGCGAGGAGGGCCGTTACCAGGGCGACTCCAGGGGCGGCTCCCGTGGGGGCTACGAGGGGCGTGACCGGCGTGACGAGGTCCAGACCATCGGGCGCGTGGAAGGTCCCTCCCGTGGCCGCTACGGGCGTCCGGAGCCGGGCCGTACGGGCGGCCAGCCTGGCCGTTCCGGTGGACAGCCTGGCCGTACGGGCGGCCAGTCCGGTCGTACGGGCGGACAGGCGGGCCGTCCGGGTGGCCTGACCGGTCGCGGCGGAGCTCCGGCGGGCCGGGGCAAGGCGACGCGCGGTGGAGCCCCCGCGGGCGGAGGCTTCGCGGGGCGCGGCCAGGCGGACCGTCCCGAGCGTGCGGGCGCGTTCAAGACCTCCCGCCAGCCGCTGCGCGACCCCGACTTCTTCCCGTCCGACTACGTCGACGAGCGCGACACCACCGAGGTGCCCGACGGCATCCGCCTGCAGAAGGTGCTCGCCCAGGCCGGCGTGGCGGCTCGCCGCACGTGCGAGGAGATGATCGGCGAGGGCCGCGTCACCGTGGACGGCCAGGTCGTGCGGAGGTTCGGCGCCCGGGTCGACCCCGCCAAGCAGATCATCCATGTCGACGGCAAGCGCATCCCGACCGCGCCCGACCTCGTCTACTTCGCGATCAACAAGCCGATCGGCGTCGTCAGCACGATGTCCGACCCCGAGGGGCGTCCCGCCCTGTCCGACTACGTGGCCGACCGCACCGAGCGGCTGTTCCACGTCGGGCGTCTCGACACCGAGACCGAGGGCCTGATCATCCTGACCAACGACGGCGAGCTGGCCCACCGGCTCACCCACCCCAGCTTCGGCGTGCAGAAGAAATACTGGGCCAAGGTGCCGGGGCCGATCCCGCGTGACCTCGCCCGC
Source organism: Sphaerisporangium sp. NPDC049003 (assembly GCF_043197795.1). Lineage (NCBI taxonomy): Bacteria > Bacillati > Actinomycetota > Actinomycetes > Streptosporangiales > Streptosporangiaceae > Sphaerisporangium > Sphaerisporangium sp. NPDC049003. Next base: position 94,257 of record NZ_JBICTU010000016.1, on the reverse strand, counting down.
AGGCTCAAGAGCGGTGTCGAGCTGGAGGACGGCGTCGCCAAGGCCGACGACTTCAAGATCGTCCAGGAGCACGGCCAGCAGGCGCTGGTCGAGATCGTGCTCCACGAGGGCCGCAAGCACGTCGTCCGCCGGATGCTGGAGCAGGAAGGTCACAACGTGATCGACCTGGCCCGCATCGAGTTCGGGCCGGTCAAGCTGGGCCGGCTCAAGCCGGGCACGGTGCGGTCGCTCACGCTCAAGGAGGTCGGCGACCTTTACGCCGTCGTGGGAATGTAATCTGTCCGGAAAGCAGGGCCTGGCCGGGCGGCAGTGAGAAGGGGATGACATGGTGCGGGCCATCCGGGGTGCCACCCAGATCGACTCCAACGACCGGGAGGCGATCCTCGTCGCGGTGACCGAGCTGGTCAGCGAGGTCATGGAGCGTAACCGCCTGACCACCGCCGAGGTGATCAGCGTGATCTTCACGGCCACGCCCGACCTCACCGCGGAGTTCCCCGCGCTCGCCGCCCGTAAGCTCGGCTTCCACGACGTGCCGCTGATCTGCGCGAGCGAGATCGACGTCCCGGGCGCGCTGCCGCGCGTGGTGCGCCTGATGGCCCACGTGGAGACCGACCGGCCCCGCCACGAGATCCAGCACGTGTACCTCCGCGGGGCCGTCGCCCTGAGAGTGGACATCGCCCAGTGAGCGACGAACCGACCGGCATCCGGAGCGTCCTGGTCGTCGGCACCGGCCTGATCGGCACCTCCGTCGCCCTCGCCCTGCGGGGGCACGGGGTCACGGTCAAGCTCGCCGACCAGGACCCCCGGGCCGTCGTGCTGGCGCGGGAGCTCGGGGCGGGTGAAGAGTGGGCGCCAGGCGGCGAGCGCGTCGATCTCGCCGTGGTCGCCGTGCCGCCCCAGTTCGTGGCGCAGTGGCTGCTCGACCTGCAGAAGACCGAGGCTGCCCGGTTCTACACCGACGTGGCCAGCGTCAAGGCGCTGCCCATCGCCCAGGCGGCCGAGCTCGGCTGCGACATGAGCACCTACGTCGCGGGGCACCCGCTCGCCGGTCGCGAACGGTCCGGCCCGGCCGCGGCGCGCCCCGACGTGTTCCTCGGCCGCCCCTGGGCGTACTGCCCGGGGCCTGAGACCTCGGCGCGGGCCGTCGAGGCCGTCCTGTCCCTGATCAAGCTGTGCGGGGGGAACGCCGTCCAGGTGGATCCCGTCGCCCACGACGAGGCGGTCGCCCTGGTCTCGCACGCCCCGCATGTGGCGGCGGCGGCCATGGCGGCCCGCCTGGCCGAGGCCTCCGACACCGCGCTCGGCCTCGCCGGGCCGGGGGTGCGCGACGTCACCCGCGTCGCCGGGGGAGACCCGGGCATGTGGACCGTCATCCTGTCGGGCAACGCCCGCCCGGTGGCCGAGATCCTGGAGGCGGTCGCCACCGATCTGTCGGCCGCCGCGGCGGCCCTGCGCGCCGTGTCCGTCGACGACGGCGCCGCCATCGGCGGGGTCACCGAGCTGCTCAGGCGGGGCAACACCGGCCAGAGCCGGATCCCCGGCAAGCACGGCGGCCCCCCTGGGTCGTACGCGGTGGTCCAGGTCCTCGTCGGCGACCGTCCGGGCGAGCTTGCCCGCCTGTTCCAGGCGGCCAAGGACGCCGGGGTCAACATCGAGGACGTCCGCCTGGAGCACGCCCCCGGGCTGCTCCTGGGCGCCGCCGAGCTGTCCGTCGAGCCCGAGTCGGCCGAGGTTCTGGCCACGGCCCTCCGCGAGCACGGATGGCACGTCCCGTAGGGGCGACGATGCCCGGGTGGTGGACGTTTCCCGGTAACCTCTTTGCGGACAACTCAATCGGGACGCAGAGGGAGATGCCGTGACCGCACTGGTCGTCGCCATGGACGGCCCTTCGGGGTCGGGCAAGTCGAGCGCCTCGCGCGGCGTGGCGCGCGCGCTGGGGTTCCGCTATCTGGACACCGGGGCGATGTACCGCGCGATCACGTGGTGGATGCTGGAGCACGGCGTCGATCCGGCCGACCCGGCGGCGCTCGCCGACCGGGCCGCCGAGCCCGTGCTCGTCATCGGCACCGACCCCGACGCTCCCGGCGTCACCGTCGACGGCGTCGACGTGGCGGTCCAGATCCGCACCCACGAGGTCACCTCCGCGGTCTCCGCGGTCAGTGCCGTCCCCGAGGTCCGCAGCCGGCTGGTCGCCGAGCAGCGCGCCATCATCGGTGAGGGCGATATCGTTGTCGAGGGCCGTGACATCGGCACGGTCGTGGCCCCCGCAGCGCCGGTCAAGGTCTACCTCACCGCGAGCCCCGAGGCCCGCGCCCGGCGCCGCACCGCCGAGCTGACCGGCACGACGGTCGCGGCGCAGCAGGCCGAGATGGCCCGCCGTGACACCCTGGACTCGACGCGTAAGGCCGATCCTCTGGTGATGGCGGCCGACGCGATCGAGCTCGACACCACGGAGCTCAACCTCGAAGAGGTCGTCTCCGAGGTCCTGAGACTTGTGAAAGAGCGCACCTGACCGGTGACGCCGTGCGGCGGGCGCAGGACGTCCCGTCCCGCCGAGCCGCTGGAGAAGAGTGAGCACAAATGGAAACGGACGTGACGTGACGGGGGAGTACGGCGACGAGGGCGGCTGGATCGAGGCCCATATCGCGGAGTTCGAGGACGACGGCGTCGCCACCGAGGAGGAGCCGGACTTCGGTCCGCTCCCTGTGGTGGCCGTGGTCGGGCGTCCCAACGTGGGCAAGTCCACGCTGGTCAACCGCATCATCGGCCGCCGCGAGGCGGTCGTGGAGGACGTGCCGGGCGTGACCCGCGACCGCGTGACGTACGAGGGCACCTGGCGAGGCCGCAGGTTCACCATCGTCGACACCGGCGGGTGGGATCCCGATGCCACCGGCATGGCCCTGCGCATCGCCGAGCAGGCGCAGATCGCGGTCGAGCTGGCCGACGTGATCCTTTTCGTCGTGGACGCGACGGTCGGGGTCACCGACGCCGACGAGACTGTGGCCGCGGTGCTCCGGCGCTCGGGCAAGCCCCTCGTGCTGGCCGCCAACAAGGTCGACGACCAGCGCATGGAGCTGGAGGCCACGTCGCTGTGGTCGCTCGGGCTGGGCGAGCCGCAGCCGGTCTCGGCCCTGCACGGCCGTTCCAGCGGTGACCTGCTCGACATCCTGCTGGACGCCATGCCGGAGGCGCCGCCGCAGCGCTTCGGCGCCGAGCGGGGCCCCCGGCGCATCGCCCTGGTCGGCAAGCCCAACGTCGGCAAGTCCTCCCTGCTGAACAAGCTGGCGGGCGAGGAGCGGGTGCTGGTCGACCCGATGGCCGGCACCACCCGCGACCCGGTCGACGAGCTGATCCAGCTCGGCGGCAAGCCCTGGCGCTTCGTCGACACCGCGGGCATCAGGCGCCGCGAGCGAGAGCTCCAGGGGGCCGACTTCTACGCGGGCATGCGCACCAAGGCCGCCCTGGAGCGGTCCGAGGTCGCCGTGGTGCTCATCGACGCCTCCGACGTGCTCACCGAGCAGGACCTGCGCATCATCAGCATGGTGATCGAGTCGGGCCGTTCGATGGTGGTCGCGTTCAACAAGTGGGACCTGGTCGACGAGGACCGGCGCTACTACCTGGAGAAGGAGATCGACCGCCAGCTCGTCCGCGTCCCGTGGGCACTGCGCGTCAACATCTCCGCCAAGACCGGGCGGCACGTCGAAAGGCTCGTCCCGGCGATCGAGCGCGCTCTGGAATCCTGGAGCACGCGCGTGTCCACGGGCCGGTTGAACACCTTCCTGTCGGAGCTGGTGGCGGCCACGCCCCCGCCGGTCCGCAGCGGCAAGCAGCCGAAGATCCTCTTCGCCACCCAGGCGTCGACCGAGCCGCCCAAGTTCGTGCTGTTCACCTCGGGCTTCCTTGAGGAGACCTACCGCCGCTTCATCGAGCGCCGCATCCGCGAGGAGTTCGGCTTCGCCGGCTCCCCGGTCGAGGTGACCATGCGCATCCGCGAGAAGCGCGGAGCCCCCAAGAAGAAGTGACCACCCTCGACGACCCGCCGCGGGACCCCATGGCTGCTCCATGGGGTCCCGCGGCGTTTCGGGACGCTTCGGAGTCCCGTCGGGTGTGAGGGGTGGTCGACGGCTCCCGCCTACCCAGCGCTCTCGGCGGAGCGGCGGGGGAGGGCGAGGGCCGTCAGGGCGGCGATGCCGCACAGGACGGCGGTCAGCAGGAAGATCTCGGTGTACTCCGTGTGCAGGGCCTCGCTGACCTTGGCGGTGTACGCGGCGAGGCGCCGGGCGTACTCCGCGGGCTCGACGCCGAACGGCAGCGGAGTGTCCAGGTGCGCGGTAAGCGACTGGAAGCGGTGGAAGCCCCACGCCGAGAGCCCGGCGACGCCGAGCAGCATGCCCATCATGCGGGCCACGACGACCGCGGCCGAGGCCACCCCGTGCCGTCCCGCGGGGGTCACGCGGAGCACCGCCGAGGAGATCGGGGCGATCACCGCGCCGAGCCCGAGACCGGCGATGACCAGGTCGACGTCGACCCGGGGGAGCCCGAGGGGGTACTCCGCGGCGGCCAGGCCGACGGGCCATCGCGAGATCAGCGCGTAGCCGGCGCAGGCCACGACCAGTCCGGCCACGGCGACGACGCGCTCGCCGTACCGGCGGGCCAGCACGCCTCCGGCCAGCGCCGCGACGGCGAGTGCCACCAGGAACCTCGACAGCACCAGTGCCCCGCCCACGGTGTCCTTGCCGAGCAGCGTCTGCGCCGTGAGCTGCACGTCCACCAGCGTGACGAGCAGCGCGGCACCGGTCAGGGAGCTCGCCGCGAGCGAGGCGAAGAACGGGCCACGCCGCACGCCCGACATGTCCAGCAGGCGGGTCGTCGAGCGCAGCTCCCACACGACGAACAGCGCGGCGGCGACCACCCCGGCGGCGATGGCCGGCACGCCCCAGGAGGGCAGGACCGCCTTGTCCGGCTCGGGGTTGTACAGCCCGGCCACGAGCAGGCCGAGCGCCAGCGCGAGTAGCAGCCCGCCCACGACGTCGACGCGCGCCCGGGGGCCGGTCCTGGCGGCAGGGGGAGGCACCGTGCGGTGGACGGCGATCGCCGCGAGGAGGGCGAGCGGGAGGTTCACCCAGAAGATCCCGCGCCATCCGACCAGGGCGGCGAGCCCAGCGCCGTACAGCGGGCCCAGAACGCTTCCCAGCTCCTGTGCGGCCCCGACCGCTCCGAGGGCCACCGGGCGGGCGTGCTCGTCCCACAGGTCGCCGACCAGGGCCATGGTGATCGGCAGCAGCGCCCCGCCGGCGATCCCCTGGAGCGTACGGCCGGCCGTCAGCATCGGGATCGACCCGGCGAGCGCCGTCACCGCCGAGCCCGCCGCGAACCCGGCCAGGCACGCGTGGATCAGCGGGCGCCGCCCGTACCGGTCGGAGAGCTGCCCGAGCAGGGGCATCGCCGCGATGTAGCCGAGCAGGAAGCCGGTGACGACCGGTGTCGCCCGTTCGAGATGGTTGAGCGGCACCCCCACGTCCTTGGCGATGTCGATCAGGACGGTGACGACGACGTACGCGTCCAGCGCGGCCAGCAGCACGGCGGTGCCCCCGACGCCCAGTGCCACCCGGCGGGTGGCGCCGGGACCGGGCGCGGACGGCCCGGCGGACGTGGTTCCCGCGACGGGATGGGACGGGGTGGTCACAGGCTCACCTCGCCGGCTCGGAAGGACGTGGGCGGTGATCGTGGTGGGGCGGCGCCGGCTCGCTCCGGCGGTCATCGAGACGGGAAGGGGTGGTCATCGGGTCACTTCGGCGGGGCGGTGATCGTGACCGGGGCGTCGTAGTCGCTGAAGGTGACGACGACCGTGCCCGCGTTGGTGCCGCCGCCTATGGGCAGGCTCGCCTTGAGCAGGCGGTTCGTCGCCTTGTCGATCCACACCTGGCCGTTCACCCCCTGGTTCACGCCCGGCACCAGCGTGGCGATGGCCTGCTGCGACAGGTTCACCGCGACCCGGTAGGCGTCCGCGCCGCCGATCTGCTCCTCGGCCTCGGCCCTCGGGTCGGACGCGGTGGCGAGCAGGTGCGCGACCCCCTTGTCGGGGTTGAGGATGGCCGACGGGTCGTAGATGCCGGCCAGTTCCTCGCGGGTCATCGTCTGGTATCCGCCGGTGGGACCCTTGAAGTACACGGTGTCGCCCGTGAGGACGAAGTCGAGCTCCTGAAGGTTACCGAGGACGTCGATCTGGAGCGTGCCCTTGGCGTCAGCCTCCCTGGTCAAGGAGCCCTCGGCGTGCTTGACCGGGACGGGAGGCTTGCCTTCGGTCGCGATCGTGAAGGCGACGGTCCGCACCGACCGCATCGCCTCCGAGGACTTCCTGACGAGATCCTGCCCGCTGGGCAAGGCGGCGGCGTCCGGAGACGAGGCGCACGCGGCGACCAGGCACAACGACAGGAGGAACTGCGCCACGATCCACGGCGCACGGGCACCGGGCACGCGCGGACGGGGCGACCAATAGGTGAGCGACCTTTTCGACACAGCCCGGATGCTAGCGATCGGGGGCCTGACGACAGCGGTTTTCGCAGGTATCGGTTTGGGGTCGCCCCTGGCCCGCCCGCCGTCCGGGGTGGGGCGGGCAGGCGGGTCAGGGGCGGTGGGCATGGCCTCGGCCTGGTGGGCCGGCGGGTGAGCCCGGGGCGGTCAGCGGGACTCGTGCCGGAGCTGGCAGGCCATGCAGTACCGGCTGAGCGGCCTGATCTTCAACCGGTCGAACGGGATGCCCGACCCGCAGCCGGCGCACCGGCCGTAGGTTCCGTCGTCCACCTTGTCCAGGCTGCGCCGGATCTCCGCGATGACGCGGCCGGTGGCGGCGATGTCGGCGAGCACCTCCTGCCGCGAGATGTCCTGCACGTCGCCGTTCTCGATCGAGCCCTTCAGATCGCTCAGCTGGGTGGTCCGCCACACCAGTTGCGTCTCCATCTCCTCCCGGAGAACGCGGACCTGCAGCCGGCTGAGCCGGGTCCTCTCCTCGTCGGCCTTCATGGTTCCTGACCCCTTTCGGGAAGGTCGTACCGCTGAGGGAAGCCCGTCGAGGGCGGCCTGACGACCGGTGCTCGCGTGGCCGCCGGTGGCCTTCATGCCGTCGACCGAGTGCGTTCGGCGTCGGCACAGGCGGCGCACCGCTGCTCATGCGGAGCGCGCAACAGCTCCTTCAGCGGGATGAACGCTCCACACTGCTTGCAGGTGCCGTAAAGCCCTCGGTCCATCCGCTCGATCGCGGACTCGATCTCGATGACGTGCAGGCGTACCTGCCGGAGGGACCCACCCGCACCGTCCCCGGAGCCGCCGTGATCGTACAGGGCCTTCCCGGACCCGCTCGGGGCCTTTCCCAAGTCGCTCGGCGCGTTTCCGGAGCCGCTCGGGGCGTTTCCGGAGCCGCCGGGTGCGCCTCCGGGGGCCGAGGCGAAGGTTCCCCTGTGCCCGGCCCGCTGCTCGCTGAGCCGGTGGAGCTCGGCTCTGGCCACGACGAGCCGTTCCTCCAGCAGCTGGCGGAGTTCCTCCAGCCGGGTGACGTGCCGCTGGTAGTCCTCCATGAGGCTGTGCACTGACTTGATCTCGGCCATGACGGCATGACTCCTCACTCGATGGGTGGGCGGCGCCCGCCCGCGCGGGGCCTGACGAGGCCCCGCGCGCGGCACGGCGCGAGCCGGGGTATGGGTGCGGACCTCGCGTGACCACGCGGGCCCGTAGGACTTTCACGATGAGCCGGAGCCCGGAGCCCGGAGCCCGGAGCCCGGAGCCCGGTAGCCGGAACCCGGAACCCGGTACCGGGGCTCAGGGCTGGACGCGGCCTTTCCTGCACCGCCGTACGGCCTCACCGGGTCTGGGCGCGGTCTTCCCGCCGTACACCTGATCGGGTACGGGGTGACTCATGCGCCTACGCGCGCCCAGCCCCGGCCCACGGCCGGAGCGTCGGTGCGCTGCCGCGCATCGAGCTACGGGCACGCGGTCGGCAGGTCGCGCCGTGCGTGTCCGTGCATATCCGGGGTGTCCGGGCGCGTGCGGGCGTATCCGGGGCGTGTCCGCAAGGACGAGTCCGTGGTCGCGGATCCGGCTGGGCCGTGTGACTGGGCCGTGTGAGCGGAAGAACCGGCTCCGGCTAGGCCTGGGGCGGGCTGCGGGAGCCCGCGGTGCGATGAGCCGTCTGCTGGGGACTGCGGATCGCGCCCGGATCGGGCCACACGGGGACGAGGAGCGACGCGGGTGCGCCCGCATCGGGCGCCGGCGCCTGGCGAAGCCAGTGGGCGGGCGGGTGCTCCAGGCCGGGGTACGACATCGGCGGCGTGGTCGATGTCTCCACGATCCAGCCCGTGGGCGCCCACACGTCGGTGGCGACGCCGGAAGGCTCGGCACCGGGGTCGTTCTCGTACCAGGCCGGGGTGGAGGCGACGAGGGCCAGGGCAAGCAGGAGCAGGCCCACCACCGATGTGAAGGCGGTGGACCCGTGCGCGCTACGCCCCCAGGTCGCCATGGAGCCGACCATAGCCCAGCCCGCGGAAAAGAGCACATGCCCGCTCTACTGCCCGATGAGCCCCCGTGAACCACCGCTACGGAAGCCCCCACCGGGTACGGCTTCACAGCCGGGTTCTCCGGACGTACCGGGTGGGCCGCAGTTTCTGGGCATACCGGGTGGGCTGCGGTTCCTGGACGTACCGGGAGGGCCGCGGTTCCTGGGCATACCGGGTGGGCCGCGGTTTCTGGACGTACCGGGTACGGTGAACCCCAATCGGGAGAGGAGGGGCCGTGCGGAGAAGATCGCCCGTCGCGTTGCTCCTGCTGCTGTTCTCGATCTTCCTGGTCGCCGGCGGGACTCCAGCCGCCGCTCTCGCCGCTCCCGCGCGGCACCACCCAGGCACCGCCCTCGCCCACCTCCAGCTCACCGAGCCCGCGCATTCGCCGGTCGCCGCTCTCACCCACCCCCAGTTCGCCACTCCCGCGCACCCCGAGGCCGCCGTTTCCGGGGGTGCTGAGGCTGCCGCGACTTCGCCGGTTCCGCAGGGCCCCGAGGTGCGGCAGGTCCTGCCCGCCGGGACCGGGGCCGATTTCCGGTCGGGGGCCGGGGGGCAGGCTCCGCACGGTGGGCTCGCCGCCGTCCCCGCCGCTTCGCGGCACCACGGCACGCGCTCGGTCGCGGCGGTCGCGGCGGACCGCGACCAAGCGCCCGTACAGCCGGGTCACACGGTTCGCCCGGCGCGGGCGCCACCCTCCACAGCGCTCTGACGCATCCCCCATCTCGACAAGCCTGTGGAGGCTTCCCATGTCACGCGCGCCCAGGTGGCGTGCGGTGATGGCGCTCGCCGTCATCGCGATCTCCCTGCTGCCGGTCCTGACCATGGCCCCGCGCCTCGGCCTGGACCTTCGCGGCGGTACTCAGCTCGTCTTCGAGACGAAGGACTCCCCGACGGTCAAGGCGGACGCCGCCGCCGACCGTGCCCTCGATGTGCTCCGGCGCCGGGCGGACGCGCTCGGCGTCGTCGACCCCACCCTCGTACGGTCCGGAGAGAAGCGGATCATCGCCGAGCTGCCCGGCGTGCTCGATCCGCGCAAGGCCGCCGAGGTCATCGGCAGGACCGCACAGCTCATGTTCCATCCGGTGCTCGGCGTGGCCGAGGCCGGCGATCCCGGTGCCAAGGCGGACAAATCAGGTGAGCGGCTCCGCCTCGGTCCGCCCGCCGTCAGCGGTGAGGGCGTGACGGACGCCGTCGCGCGCAGCGACCCCCAGCAGGGGCTGGGCTGGTTCGTCACCGTCGAGTTCCGCGAGGCGGGTGCGTGGCAGCGGCTGACCGGGGCGGCGGCCTGCGAGCCGGCCGGCGACCCCCGGCGCAGGGTGGCGATCGTGCTGGACGACGAGATCATCTCCTCGCCCCAGGTGGACCCGTCCGTGCCGTGCCGAACGGGTATTCCAGGCGGTTCCACGCAGATCTCCGGCTCCTTCACGCCTGAGGAGGCGCGAGACCTGGCCGTACTGATCAAGGGCGGCGCGCTGCCCGTACCGCTCGACCTCGTCGAGCAGCGCACGGTCGGCCCGACGCTCGGCGCGGAGGCGATCGAGGCCAGCGCCAAGGCCGCGATCGTCGGCGTGGCACTCACCGCGCTGTTCGTCGTCGTGGTCTACCGGCTGGTGGGCCTGCTCGCCGCGATCGCGCTGGGCGCCTACGGCCTCATCTCGTACGCCGCGCTGGTCGCGCTCGGCGCCACGCTGACCCTGCCCGGCCTGGCGGGGTTCGTCCTGGCGATCGGCATGGCCGTGGACGCCAACGTGCTGGTGTTCGAGCGCGCCAGGGAGGAGTACGGCCAGGCCCCAGGGCGCGGCCTCAGGTACGCCCTGGACCGAGGTTTCAAGAACGCCTGGAGCGCGATCGCGGACTCCAACATCACCACTCTGCTGGCCGCCGGCCTGCTGATCTGGCTGGCCTCGGGACCGGTCAAGGGCTTCGGCGTGACACTGGCCATCGGCGTGCTCGCCTCGCTGGTCTCGGCGATGCTGATCACGCGGGCCCTGACCCAGGTGGTCATCGGCAGGATCGGCCCCCGGATCTCCGGCCTCGGCTCGACGGGGCGCGTCAGGGCCTGGCTCGCCGCCCGCAAGCCGGACCTGATGGCCGGAGGGCGGGTCTGGCTGGCCATCGCGGGCGTGGTGCTCGTGGCTGCGTCCGCCGGGCTGTTCACCCGTGGCCTGAACTTCGGCGTCGAGTTCACCGGCGGGCGGATCGTGGAGTACGCCACGTCCGGGCAGGTCAGCCCGGACGTGGCCAGACAGGTGGTGCGGGACGCGGGCTTCGGCTCGGCGGTCGTGCAGACGTCCGGCGACGCGATCTCCGTACGTACCGGGCAGATCAGCGCCGAGGACGTGGCCCGCATCGAGAGCGCGATCGAGGCGAAGGCGGGCGAGGTGACCAAGCGGCGTGACGAGCTGATCGGCCCGAGCCTCGGCGCGGAACTGCGCCGAGACGCGCTCATCGCCCTCGGCGTGGCGCTGGCGGCCCAGTTGCTGTACCTGGCGATCAGGTTCAGGTGGACGTTCGGGGCGGCGGCCGTGCTGGCGCTCGTCGTGGACGGGGCCGTGGTCCTCGGCGCGTTCGCCTGGCTGGGCAAGCCGGTCGACGGCGTCTTCCTGGCCGCGATGCTCACCGTCATCGGGTACTCGGTGAACGACAAGGTCGTCGTCTTCGACCGGGTACGGGAGCTGTGGGCGGGGCGGCGTACGGCACGGTTCGCCGAGGTGGTGAACGACGCGATCCTGCAGACCGTGCCGCGCACGGTGAACACGGGCATCGGGGCGCTGTTCATCCTCACGGCGCTGGCGGTGTTCGGAGGCGACTCGCTGAGGGACTTCGCGATCGCGCTGCTCATCGGCATCGTGGCCGGCACGCTGTCCTCGGCGTTCGTGGCCGGGCCCGGCGCGGTCGAACTGGAGAGGTTCAGCCGGCGACCGCCTCCCCGGCCCGCCGATCGGCGCGCGCCCCGGCGCCGGGAAGGGTCGGGCGCCGTGGTCTGAGCCGGGAAGGTCCGTTCACCCCCCCCCGTCGGAGCCCCCGGCTAGGCGCGTTCTTCGGCGCGGAGCCTGAGCAGGTGGGAGACGACGGGGGCGTAGGCGGCCTCCAGGGCCTCGATCAGCTCGGGGGCCAGGCGGTCGATGAAGTGGTAGCGGACGTTGGCGACGTGCATGGGCGCGACCCGCTGGATGGTGTCCCACCCGTGCTCGGTCAGCACCGCGAACGTGCCTCTCCGATCATCGGGGCAGCTCTCGCGGCGGACCAGGGAGGCGGCCTCCATGCGAGCGATCTGGTGGGACAGGCGGCTTCTGGACTGGATCGTCGCCTCGGCCAGGTCGCTCATGCGCATCCGGTGGCGGGAGTTCTCGGAGAGGTTGACCAGGATCTCGTAGTCGTTCACCGACAGCCCGAACTCCTGCAGCTCGCGGTCGAGCCGGTGTTCGAGGAGCTTGTGCGCGGAGAGGTGGGCACGCCAGGCTCGTTGCTCTCCGCCGCTCAGCCAGTTGGGGTCGAGGTCATCGGATTCCGCCGTGCTCATGGAGGTGAATCTATCTCCCTCAAGCGCGAACCAGGCGCATGTCCCCCGACCGAATGCGGTGACAGCTGCGATCTGTCCGGGGATCAAACTTTCCCGTCCACTGCCGATAGGAAGCGCGGGACAGGGGAAGACGGGCGAGATGAGCGACAAGGCGGAGCCGGACGAGGGCAGTGAGAGTTTCCTCACCGTACTGGTGGCGGCCGGGGTCAACCTCGCGATCGCGGTGGCGAAGCTGGTGGCCGGGCTCATCAGTGGTTCCTCCGCGATGCTCTCGGAGGCGGCGCACTCCGCCGCCGACACGGTGACCGAGGTCCTCCTGCTGATCGCGGTACGGCGGGGCGAGCACCCCGCCGACCGCCGGCACCCCTTCGGCTACGGCAAGGCGGGGTTCTTCTGGGCGCTCATGGCGGCGGGCGCGACGCTGGTGATCGGAGCCGGGTTCTCGATCACCCATGGGGTGCAGACGATCTGGAAGGGGGAGGAACTGGGAGACCTCCGCGTCTCCTACGTCGTCCTCGCGGTGTCCTTCGTGCTGGAGGGCATCTCGTTCTTCAGGGCCTTGCACCAGGTGCGCGGCGCGGCCAGGCGGTGGAGCGTGAGCCCTCAGCGGTACGTCGCGCACACCTCCGACACCGCGGTCAAGGCGGTGGTCTTCGAGGACTCGGCGGCCCTGGCCGGGATCGTCGTCGCCGCGCTCGGCCTCCTCGGCTTCCAGCTCACCGGCTCGCCGGTGTGGGACGGCGCGGCGTCCGTGGTGATCGGCCTGCTGCTGCTCGGCGTGGCCATGCACCTGATCAGGGCCAACGCCTCCCTGCTGATCGGCCAGGCGGCCCCGCAGGGACTCCAGCGCGAGATCCTCAAGGAGCTCGTCTCGCAGGAGGAGGTCAGCGACGTCGTGGAACTGCTGACCATGATGCTCGGGCCCAACGAGGTGCTGGTGGCCGCGAAGATCGACTTCGTGGACGAGTGCTCGGGGGACCGGCTGGAGGCGGCGGCCGACCAGATCGAGCACCGGCTCGCCGAGCGGTTCCCCGAGATCACCCACGTGTTCCTGGACCCCACGCCCGGCCGCGCGGCCCGGAAGGCCAGGGGATCCGGCGGCCGTCCGGAGACCTCCGGGCCGCAGGGTCGCACGCAAGGGGGTCCGGCGAGCCCCGCGTGAACCTCCGCCGGGCGCCGGGGCGTCAGCTCAGCAGGATGCCCATCCAGGTCTCGATCTCGTCGGGGTGGCGGGGAAGGCCCGCGGACATGAGCCGGGCGCCGTCCTCGGTGACGACCAGGTCGTCCTCGATGCGCACGCCGATGCCGCGGAACTCGGGCGGGAGGGTCAGGTCGTCCGGCTGGAGGTACAGGCCCGGCTCGACGGTCAGCACCTGACCCGCCTCCAGCACGCCGTCGAGGTAGACCGACGCGCGCGCCCTGGCGCAGTCGTGCACGTCGAGGCCCAGCATGTGGCCGCTGCTGCACAGGGTGTACCTGCGGTGGAGGTCGTCGTCGACGGACTTCAGCACGCCCCACTCGCGAAGGCCCTCGGCGATGACTCCCATGGCCGCCCGGTGGAAGTCGCGGAACCGGGCCCCCGGCCTCACCACCGCCATGGCGGCCGTCTGCGCCTCGTACACCAGCTCGTACACCTGCCGCTGGATCGGGCTGAAGCGGCCGGACAGCGGGAGGGTCCTGGTCACGTCCGCGGTGTAGAGGTTGTCGGTCTCCACGCCCGCGTCGAGCAGCAGCAGTTCGTCGCGGTTCAGGCGGCCGTCGTTGCGGATCCAGTGCAGCACGCAGGCGTGCGCGCCGGAGGCGGCGATCGTGCCGTACCCCGTCGCGTTCCCCTCCAGCCGCGCCCTCAGCCCGAAGACGCCCTCAACGTACCGCTCGCCCCGGGGGTGCGCGAGGGCCGGCGGCAGCGCGCGTACGACGTCCTCGAAGCCGCGCCCCGTCGCGTCCACCGCGTGCTGAAGCTCGGCGATCTCCCACTCGTCCTTGATCAGCCGCATCTCCGACAGGAACGAGGCGAACTCGCGGTCGCCGTCGTGCGGCGCCACCCGCGCGTCCACCGAGGCGTCCACGTCGCGCAGCACCCGCGAGTCGCCGGTGAGCGCCTCGGGAAGGCGGTCGATCGGCGCGCACTCGATCTGGTAGAGCGCCTCGGCCTCGTCCAGGGCGGGCCGGGCGCCGACCCAGAACTCGCCGTACCTGCGGTCGCGGTAGAACTCCTGCCCGGCCGCGCCCCCGGCCGACCTTGGGGAGCGGGGGCGCGTGAACAGCGTCGCCGCGCCCGAGGGGGCGATGACCAGCACGTCGTCCGGCTCCTGGCCCCCGGTGAGGTACGCGAACGCGCTGTGCGCGCGAAAGCGGTAGTCGTCGTCGTTGCTGCGGACCTTGAGCGTTCCCGAGGGGATGACCAGCCGCTCGCCGGGGAACCGCCGCACCAGCGCGTCGCGGCGCTTGGCGGTGTAGGCGGCCAGGGGCAACGGCGCGAGGCCGGGGCGGCTCGTGTCGTCCCAGCCCTCGGTCATGAAGGCGGCCAGGGCGTCGGAGACCGGCAGGTCGTGGCTGCCGGTGTTCAACTGATCGGTCATCGGAGGTCCCGGTGGAGAGAAGTGGTGCGTGACATATTACTCATTGCGCCCGGCGTGCCGGGTCCGGAGTCCCCGGGAATCACGCGGGTCCTTTACCGCCACACGCGGTTAACGAGGACCTCAGGTGGGGAAGCCACAGGTACCCTAGCCGGGCCTCTCCAGCTTGACGAGGTGGTGTCGATGCTCATCAGCGCGATCCTGCGAGGTAAGGGAACCACGGTGGCCACCATGGCACCGCAGGCGACCGTCACAGAGCTGCTCGCGATTCTGTCCGACCACAACATCGGCGCGGTCGTGGTGTCGGAGGACGGCATGACGATCGTCGGCATCGTGTCCGAGCGAGACGTGGTGCGACAGCTCCACCTGCGGGGTCAGGGCGTGCTCGACGCGCCGGTGTCCTCGATCATGACCACCTCCGTACGTACGTGCGGGCTCGACGCCGACGTCGACGATCTCCGCAAGACCATGACCGACCACCGCATCCGGCACCTCCCCGTGCTCAGCGAGGGCCGGCTGGCCGGCATCGTCAGCATCGGAGACGTGGTCAAGAGCGCCATCGAGGAACTGGAGACCGAGAAGGCCGCACTCGTCGACTACCTGCACAAATGAGCCGCGGCTTGCCTGCGTCCATGACGTGGGTGGGGCGCGTCCTGCCCGCTCGACGCCTGAGCGGGTGAAGGTCGCCTACATCGTCGGGCTCTCGGTCCCCGTGGAGGAGTTCAGCGTACGGCTGGCCGAATTGCCCGGCGCGGTGCTCGCCCAGGAGCTGCCCCACGACCGTGTCGTGGTGGTGCTCGAATCGCGCTCGGGAAGCAGCGCGCTCGCCTCGCTCACCGGCGTGACGACGATCCGCGAGGACCGCCCGGCGCGGCCTCACGGGGCGGAACCGCGGCGCCTACGCGGTGCGCCGCCGTAGGGTCGCCGCGGCGAGGGTCAGGGTCACCATGACGCAGCCGACGATGACGCCGAAATCGCGCCACAGGGTGCCGGTGGCCTCGGCATGCAGGCCGACCTCCTGAAGTGCCTCCACGGCGTACGTCATCGGCAGCACGTCGCTGATCGCCCGCAACCAGCCGGCCATCTGGTCCCGGGCGACGAAGAGGCCACAGAGCAGGATCTGCGGGATCACCACCACCGGCATGAACTGGACGGCCTGGAACTCGGTGCGGGAGAACGCGCTGCACAGCAGGCCGAGCGCGACGCCGAGCACCGCGTTGGCGATCGCGATGAGGACCACCAGGCCCACGCCGCCCGGGGCGTCGAGGTCCAGCAGCCAGTAGGCGACCGCCGAGGTCACCGAGGCCTGGACGGCGGCGGCGAGACCGAACGCCAGCCCGTACGCGAACAGGAGGTCCAGCTTCCCCATCGGCGTGGTCAGCAGCCGCTCCAACGTGCCGCTGGTGCGCTCGCGCAGCATCGCGATGCTGGTGACGAGGAACATGATCGTGAAGGGGAAGACCCCCAGCATGACCAGGCCGATGTGGTCGAAGACGCCGGGCGCGTCGTCGAACATGTAGTAGAGCAGCGTCAGCAGCAGGTTGGGCGCGACGACGAGGAGTGCCACGGTGCGCTTGTCGTGGCGTAGCTGGCGGAGGATCCGCCCGGCCGTACCGGCCAGGATGCGAAGGTTCACGAGACCCCCTGCTTGGCTCGGATCAGGTGGAGGAACGCCGCCTCAAGATCGGGAGTCCCCGTCCCGGCCCGTACCGCTTCCGGCGTGTCGTCCGCGATGAGCTCCCCGTCGCGGATGAGGAGCAGCCGATCGCACCGCCCGGCCTCGTCCATCACGTGGCTCGACACGAGGAGGGTGGTGCCCTCGGCGGCCATCGCCCGGAACCGCCGCCACAGGTCGTCGCGCAGGACCGGGTCCTGCCCGACCGTCGGCTCGTCGAGGATCAGGACCTCGGGCCTGCCGACCAGGGCACAGGCCAGCGACGCCCGGGCGCGCTGCCCTCCGGACAGGTCGCCGACGAGCCGGCCGGCGGCATCCCCGAGCCCGACGTCGGTGACGGCGGCGTCCGCGTCGGCCGCTGTGACGCCCTTGTAGAGCGACGCGAAGTACCGGGCGTTCTCTCTCACCGTCAGGTCGGCGTAGACGCTCGGCGCCTGCGTCACATAGCCGATCTTGGTACGCAGCGGGGCGGACCCGGCCGGGACGCCGAGCACCGTCACCGCGCCGGCCTTCACGACCTGGACGCCGACGATGGCGCGCATGAGGGTGGTCTTCCCGCTGCCGCTCGGACCCAGCAGGCCGGTGACGCTACCGCGCGGAATGGAGCAGCTCAGACCGTGCAGAACGCGGCGCCTGCCACGTTCGACGATGAGATCCCGGACCTCGATCGCAGGCTCCACAGGCACCTCGGACTTCCCTGGCCAGATATTTCAACTGCTGATGAAATCAAAAGCTAGACGAGATCGGCAGGGGATTCAAGACGGGAGCCCTGGTCTGTCAGATCGATCACGCGGCTTACCCGCATGGGCGGGAGGGACCTCCGTACGGGAGGACCGCCCGGTACGGCTCGTCCGGACTCCGCCGTGGTCGGTGCGCCGGCCGGCTGAGCCGCGCAGGAGCCGCCGCCGATCGCGGAAGCCCCCGATCGCGGAAGCCCCCGATCGGGTGGCCGATCGGGGGCGGGAGCGATTCGCGACGGAGCACAGGCGTGATCTCTGCGTCGCCTAGTAGTTGGCGGACAGGACTAGCCGCGGGGTTCGCCGGGGCGGCCGTCGTGGGCTCCGTATTCGTGGTCGGGGCGTCTCCTTCAGACCCGTCCCGCTCCAGAAGGCGCTTGTCAGCAGAACAGCTCTACGTGGTCGGCCCGATTGTTGTTCGCGTCTCCGACGTAGCTCCATGCCGAGAACGGGCTTGAGCTCCAGAGGGGATAATCGTACTGGTGACCGTAGGCGGGGTTGCCCAAATCATCGTGTTCGCGGAAACCCAGCTGCCATTTGATGTTGTTGTGCACCGAGGTGGTGCGGTCGTTCCAACCCCAATTGGCGAGGTCCTGCCAGCCACAGGAAGAGAGCTTTCCCCGGGGGTATCCGAAATCCTTCCCGTCGTAGAAGCAGAACCAGCCGGACGGACAGTCGGCGACCGCGGCCACCGTGACCCGCTCTGGAAGGGCGTAGGTCACCACGAACGTGCCGTCGGCGTAGGAGATCTCGTTGCGGCTCGTCTGCACGCCTCCCGGGGCGATCTTCAACTGAAGCGCCATCTGCTGGCGCAGTTCCGCGTCCGAGCGGGCCTGCCGGTGCAGAAGGGAGGGGTCGTCCGCCGTGCTGATCCTGCTCGACTCCGTTTGGCCGGTGACACCGGTCGAGTTCGTCGCCGCGTGTGCGGACGACCCCGTCAGAGTGACCGCCGCGGCGACGCAGCCCGCCAGCAGGCCGGCGATGATCCTGGATCTCGACATGCTACCTCCATGAAAAGATGCTTTCTCAAAACTCCACGGACAGATGCTTCCTCAGAAGCCGAATGCTGGAAAATCTCGCCTGAATTCTTCTCCTGTGGATCTCCGGAAGGCGGGGTTCGCTGATCCGGTTAAAGTGTGGGCCGCCACCACGCGCCCCAGTAGCGAGGAGAACGGCCCCTCTCCTTTCCTCCAAGTGGCGGAGTCGCGAACGGCGCCTCAGGGAACGGTGAAAACCGTGACGGCCATTCCTCGGTTGTTCACAATTGGCGAAGCCGGCCGTACGGTTCCGGCTCGCCGCGCCGGCGCCTTTAGTTTCGTCCTGCTTCGAGCGTTGGTCGATGGGTTTCCTGTTGCCTCCGCAGAAGGGAAACAGGGAAACACCGAAATATCAGGAGCGATGTGCTGGTGCTTCGGATGGCTCGGGACACCCTCAGGCCGGGTGGCGGGATCGCATACGACTCCGCGGAACGTCAGATCTGCCGGACGGCTCCGGACCCGAGGCGAAGGCGCGTGAGAGCGTGACGGCTGCGTGCCGCCCAGTGCGGGGCACCGATGCGTTCGGCGAGGTTTATGGCCTCGGCATAGTGGCGGGTCGCGTCCTTGCGGCGGCCGAGGGCGGTGGCGAGCTGGCCGAGGGTGTGGTCGACCGGATTGAGGGTGATATGCCCGTGCACGATTTCGGGAAGTCGCCCAGCATGGGGAATGAGCTGCTCGTAGCAGGTCGCCGCTACGGTGTCATCGTTGAAGTGAATGGCGTTCTCGGCCCGGAAGACCGTCCAGAGCAGCCAGTAGAAGTCCCGGGGGACCGGTGCGGCGGGTGCCCAGACGGCCCGTGCCTGGTCGTATCGGCCCGCGGCCAGGAGTAGCCGCGTGTAGGGCTCCGCGATCACATCACCCAGCCGCTCGTAGACGGGGCGGGACTGCTCGGCGAGGGCGGCCATGCGCGCCTGGGAGCCGGAGTCGGAGTCGGCCCGGGCGTGTTCGAGGCAGAATCGCACCAGCAGGTCGAAGGTGTGCGCGTTCGGATCGCCGACGACCCGCAGTTGGGCGGCGATCTCAGCGTATTTGCGTTCGGCGTGGTCGAATCGCCCGGCGATCAGGTCACGGAGGGCGTCGAACATGGCGAGTACGCCGAGCGCGAGCCCGAGTTGGCCGGTGGTGGCATGCTCGACCGCCTGGTCGACGTGCCACTGTGCCCGTTCGAGATCGTTGCGGCCGAGTTCGACCATGAACAGGATCTGGTGCCCCTGCGCCTGGTAGCCGGTCAGGCCCGCCTGCGTCGCGACGGCGATCTGGTCTTGGCCGATGCGTTCCATCTCCGCGTGTCCGTCGGGGTCGAGAGTGGTCGCGATGTATCTCGCGTTGAGGGCGAGGCACAGCAGAGCGGGTTCGCCGAGCCGCCGGGCGATCGTGAGCGCCTCCACGCTGGCCTGGTCGGTGCGGTCGGGGTCGTTGGCGTCGACCTCGATGGCGAGGGTCGCCAGCAGCCGGCAACGGGTGCGATCGTGTCGGGCGGGCAGCGTGGCCAGCAGGGCTTCCAGGCCTTCGACCAGTGTCGTGTCCATGTGCTGGTACTCGTGGACCGTCCACAGCGCAGGAGCGTCGTAGGCGGTATGGGCGCGGAGTAGTCCCTCGGGTGTGCCGGCCCGTCGGGCCGCCTCGATCGCACGGCGGCGGGAAGCGCGGGCCGCCAGCACGTTGCCCGCGTGGCCCTGCGCGGAGACCAGCGCGCAGAGCAGGTCCAGCCGCAGGCCGTCCTGCCCGTTGGGCTCGCCGGAGTTCTCCGGCGAGCCGTGACCACACAGATCAAGGACCTGCAACGCCCGCTCCAGCAGACTGGCGGCCTCCTGGTGAGCGGACAGCGCGGAGGCGGCATGAGCGGCGTCCGCTGCCGCGAGCGCCGCGGCCCGCGCCGTGGACACGGTGGCGGCGGCGAGCGCGTGGTGGGCCAGCACAGCGGCACCGGCCCGCCGGGAACGGGTGAACGCTTCCAGGGCGCGGGCGTGGAGGCGGTTGCGGCGCAGCAGCGGGATGTCCTCGTAGAGGACGTCCCGGACCAGCACGTGGGAGAACCGCACGGTGCCGGGCGCCGGTTCGGTGAGGAGTCCGGCACGGACGGCGGTCTCCAGATCATCGAGGACGGCGTCCTCCCCGATCGCCTCAATCATCAGCAGCATGTCGACATCCGCCTCGACGCCGATCACGGCGGCGGTGCGCAACACCGACAGCACGCGGGCCGGAAGTGCCGTCAACCTGCAACGGAGCACCTCGCGGACCCCGTCGGGCACCGATTGGGCGGTCGTCTCGGTACCCGTGGCGGCGATCAGGCGGGCGAACTCGCAGACGAACAGCGGGTTTCCCCCGGTGCGTGAGGCGATCAG
Organism: Sphaerisporangium sp. NPDC049003; assembly: GCF_043197795.1. Classification (NCBI taxonomy): domain Bacteria; kingdom Bacillati; phylum Actinomycetota; class Actinomycetes; order Streptosporangiales; family Streptosporangiaceae; genus Sphaerisporangium; species Sphaerisporangium sp. NPDC049003. Next base: position 73,809 of record NZ_JBICTU010000016.1, on the reverse strand, counting down.
CTGAACGGTCCGCCGGGCCGGCATCGTTCCGCTGTGCCGGTGGATCAAGCGGGCGGTGTCGGCCTCGGCGAGCCCACCCAGATCCAGCCGGCCGGCACGGGTACCGGCCATCGCCGCCCGTGCGGCCACCAGGTCGGCGGTGATCTCATCCGGCCGATAGGTCGCCACGACCAGCACCGGATGCTCGGGCAACTCGGCGAAAAGATGGCGCAATACCTGCAGGGTCTCCCCGCCGGCACGGTGAACATCATCAAGGACGATCAGTAATGGCTCCTGCTCGGCGCGCTGGGAAAGACACCGGACCAGTTCGCGCGCCAGCCGGAACGGTGCCGCGGCCACGGCGTCCTCCGGGCGCGCCGTGTGGTCTGGCACCGGCGGTTCTTCGGGGGGCGCCGTGCGGTCTGGCACCGGCCGTTCTTCCGGGGGTGCCGTGCCGTCTGGCACCGGCCGTTCTTCCGGGGGACGCGCCTCGACGCCGTGATCACCGACGCCGTCTCCGCCTTCGGGGGCCAGGCCGGTGGCTCGAAGGCGGCGCATCACTTCGATCCACGCCCATCCCGGCGGAGCCCCGTCGACCTCCGGGCAGCGCCCCCACGCCGTCTGCCATCCGCTTCGTTCCGCCGTCTCCACCAACGCCCGAGCGATCGTGGACTTGCCCACGCCGGCCTCACCACCGACCCACACGACCCGGAAGTGCCCCGCGGCGGCCGCCGCCGCATGCGTACTCAGGGTCTCCAATTCGGCTTCCCGCCCGAGGCATGCCATCGCCGGGAAGGGTTCGATCTCCGAACCCGCGGTGGTCCGATCCCCTCGTACGGTCCCGGACCGGCCGGTCACCAGGACAGAGCCGGGCTCGGGGAAGGGCGGGTCGTTCGCCACGACAGAGCCGGGCTCGGGGAGGGACGGGTCGTTCGCCGGAGGACCGCCGGGGGACCGGTGCCGATGGGCGGACGCCCGCTCGGCCGGTTCCCCGGCCGATGACACGGAGTCGTCGCCGGGTTGCCGTTCGGCGGTCAGCCTGGCCAGGAGGCCACCGGTCCGCAGTTCGCGATCGCATTCCCGTGCCAGACCGGGCGTCAGGGGCTTCCTGTCGTTCTCGACCTTGCTCAGGTAACCCTTGCTGTAGTGCACCAGCTCAGACAGGTCGGTGAGGGATATCCCGCGTTCCAGACGTAGCCGGCGTAGCAGGCCGCCGAAACGTGCGGGTGTCGAGCCGTCGGCCCCCACAGCGGTCATCAGGACCTTTCCATGAACGCCACCGCGCCCGAAGGGCGACAGCCGCCGCAGTTCACTACCCGCGCACAGATACCGCCTTCAGACGGTGATCCATGATTCGGCATTACAAGGCAGAGAAACCCCGGGAGTCAAGGCCGCGCGACTCCGAATCCGGATTCGGGGCTGACATCCCCTTGGCCGAACAAGAGACCGATGGGGGCCGGCCATCTATCCGGGCAGGTCATCGTGGTCCGGTATTCCTCCAGGCCATTCGGTGGCCCGTCGGGCTGTTTGACCGGGCAGGTTGAGCGATCTCTGGACACCGCCGGATCCGGGGCCCGGCTCTGTCGGATCGACGACGCGGCCGGGTGGGGTGCGGCCGTACCATCGATCTGTGGCCGCGGCGGGCGGTCAGGGGCGGGGGCCCTTCCTGAGCGTGTCGACCTCTGAAGGCGGCGAATGTGACGGGAACGTCTAGGGGCAAGCCCTCCATCGCCGTCTTCGGGGCTGTGCGGTCGTGGATCCAGAGGAAGCCGGTGGTCAACGGCTCGGTGGTGGTCGCGGGGATGTCCGGGGCCATCGGACTCGCGCTGGCGGCGGCGCAGGCCTTCGGCGGCGGCGCCCCGACCTCGGCGTCCGCGCCCGGGCGGGCGTCCGCGCCCTCTCCTCACCTCTCCGCCGCCCCCACGCCTTCGCCCTCCGCCACCGAGGGCCCGCAGGACCCCATCGTGCGGTCGGTCACCCTGCGGGGCCCGGGCCTGCCTGTCTTCCGGCCAGGCCATGTGGAGCTGGCGGCGGGATCCTCGCTGAGGATCGTGAACAGGTCGGCGAGGAGCTGTCCGGTGACGGTGGTCAGGGCGGGCTTCTTCGCACCGCCTGACGACTACCCGCCTTCGCGGGGGTACGGGACGTCGCCGTTGCCGCCCGGCGGCAGCTATGTCATCGATTTCCCGAGCTATCCGGCGCTGTCGGTTCCCACACTCGGCGTGCCGGCGCGGCGGGTGACGATGGCTCCGCCGGTGGTGGTCGAGGGTGTGGTCTGCGGCTCCGACTTCTCCGGCTCCAGAGCGCTGGGCGACGCACCTGGTCTGCTGGTGGTCGACATCAGAACCTACTGAGGTTGGTGAATTGGTGAAGTGGCGTGGCGCGCTGTTCCGGCGGCTCTTCCTCGCCGACTTCTCCGCGGCGTTCTGGACGGTCGTCAGCGGCGTCGTCTCCGTGCTCGCCCTGCTCGTCAGCGTGTACTCGATGACGAGGGGTGCCGAGCCCAGCGCTTCGAAGGCCGAATTGGACCGCAGCCGGCGGGAGGTCGCGTCGCTGGATGCCCGTGTCCGGGAACTGGAGGCACAGATGTCGCCGCATCCGACTCCGAGCCCCATGTCCACGGCCTCGGCGCCGGCCCGCACGCCGCGGCCTTCTCCGCCGGCTCCTCCAGCCAAGCCGTGCATGTCGCGGACCCGGTCTCCTGACTGCACCATCAAGATCCACGGTGGGCGCCAGGACTTCGCGCCAGGCTCCATCTCGGTCTTCAGGGGCGCCGTGCTGTGGTTCCGCAACGCGTCCGGCACCGTATGCGCTCTGCACCATCGCGAGGCGATGGAGTTCGCGGTGTGGAAGACGAAGCCGGACGCGGTCATCGTCCCGCACGGTCCCGCGTTCAAGATGGGATTCCCTGACACGTCGTCCTTGGGCCCGTTCCACTTCTGGTGCGACGCGAACCCCGGAGCTGTGAAGCACCCGAAAATGCTGATCACAGTGAACTAGCCCGTCGATATCGCGCCGCTCCCCGTTCTGGGCCACGACTGGTTCGCCGGACGGAACCGACATGGGCCCCGGGGCCCGATGTCGCCCGCCGGTTGGCGGAGCGCTCTGTCAGGTGTCCAGGTACAGTGCCATGCCGACGATGGAACTCAGTTCGTCCCAGCTAGCCGCGCGTGTCGGCCGAGCTCGGGGTGAGCTCGGGGCGTCGTCACCACTGAAGGGCGCTGTCGCAGAGAAGGACGTATCCAGATGGAACTTCGCCGTGTTTCCTTCGGTCATCCGGACGCGGTCAAGCTCAACGACGTGGTACAGCGTGAGTACGCCGAGCGGTATCAGAGTCAAGGTGACATGACGCCGCTGGAGCCGGCCATGTTCGAGCCGCCGCATGGCCTCTACCTCATCGCGTACGACGAGAACGGCACCCCGCTCGCCACCGGCGGCTGGCGCGCCCAGGAGGCGGATGAGTGGGGCTATTCGGACGGCGACGCCGAGATCAAGCGCATGTTCGTGGTCGAGGAGGCGCGCCGTCGCGGTCTCGCGCGTCGCATGCTGACCGCTCTGGAGGACGACGCGCGTGCCGCGGGACGGACGCGGATGGTTCTGGAGACCGGCACCGAACAGCCCGAGGCGATCGCGCTCTACACCTCCGACGGCTACGAACCCTGCTCCAAGTTCGGTCACTACCGCTACGAGGTGCGCAGCCGCTGCTTCGCGAAGCCCCTCCAGCCCTGAAGGCCGGTTCCGCTCACGTCCAGCGGGGGAGACCGGCGCCCATGCCTCACCTCGCACCCCGCGGAAGGCCGAAAGTTCAATGAAACTTTCGGTGGCGATCGCTGGGATCTGATCATGCGACAGAGGCTTTCATCGGCCTGCCTCTAACTCGATCAGCCAGGCAGATCAATTGACCAGGATAAATGCCCCTGAAAGGGGGTTCTGATCAAGATCAGGTTTCCGATATGTTTCCGAAAGTTATTGACAGTTTGACAACCTCAGACACATAATTTCGCCATCGACAGACCTCGACCACTGTCGATCCGGGTCCCGCCGCGACCTGGTCCTCCGGTCGTCGACCGTACGACGACCGGCCATCCCTCCGCCGCGTTGTACGCCGACGCGCGGCGGTCGTCACCCTGTGCTACCGACAGCCCTCGCCGGGTTGTCTCACGCTGCCCGGCCTCCCGGCCGGCCTTCACGAGGAGGAAGCAACGCACATGAACGACGCCCCCGCCCGCCCGAAGGGCCGCGGACGCACCAGGCTGCTCTTCGCCCGTGCCTGCGCCGTGGCGCTGGCCGCGGCCATCACGATGGTGCCCGGCATCGCCGACGCGGCCGTGACCTCGAATCAGACCGGCACCAACAACGGCTATTTCTACTCGTTCTGGACCGATAGCCCTGGCACGGTATCCATGGAACTGGGATCCGGCGGCAATTACAGCACCTCGTGGCGCAACACCGGGAATTTCGTCGCCGGAAAGGGCTGGAGCACCGGCGGACGCAGGACCGTGAACTACTCGGGCAGCTTCAACCCGTCAGGCAACGCCTACCTGACTCTCTATGGGTGGACCAGAAACCCACTCGTGGAGTACTACATCGTCGACAACTGGGGCACCTACCGGCCCACGGGGACGTACAAGGGCACGGTCACCAGCGATGGCGGCACGTACGACATCTACCAGACGACGCGAGTCAACGCGCCCTCCATCGAAGGCACGAGAACCTTCAATCAGTACTGGAGCGTCCGGCAGTCGAAGAAGACCGGCGGCACGATAACCTCTGGCAACCACTTTGACGCGTGGGCCCGTAATGGAATGAGTCTGGGCAGCCACGATTACATGATCCTCGCCACAGAGGGATATCAAAGCAGCGGGAATTCGAATATAACCGTGGACGGATCCACCTCCGGTGGTGGCGGCGGAGGCGGTGGTGGTGGCTGCACCGCGTCGCTGTCCGCCGGCCAGCAGTGGAGCGACCGGTACAACCTCAACGTCTCGGTCTCCGGCGGAAGCAACTGGACCGTGACGATGAACGTGCCGTCCCCAGCGAAGATCATCGCTACCTGGAACATCAGCGCCAGCTACCCCAGCGCCCAGGTGCTGACCGCCAAGCCCAACGGCAACGGCAACAACTGGGGTGTGACGATCCAGACGAACGGCAACTCGACCTGGCCGACGGTCTCCTGCAGCGCGAGCTGACCTCCGGACACCCGGAACACCGCACCTGTGGCGCGACGGCCCATGGCCGCCGCGCCACAGGACCGCCGCCCTGATGGCGGGAGGGTGGGCGCGGGGCGGGATATGTGGCCTGGGCATGAGAACCGACGGAGGTGGAAAGTAAGCCGACTATGAAGAGCGCTGTTTCCGGCAGAGGGAGTGCGGGGTGAGCGCCGCTGCCGTGGGGGCCGGTGTCTTCCTCGGAAGCAGAGAGTGGTCGTACGTCAAGGGGTTCGGAACCTCATGAGACTTTCCGGCGCGACCGTGTTGATCACGGGTGCTTCTTCGGGAGTGGGCGCGGCGACCGCGCGGACCGTGGCCAGAACCGGTGCGCGGCTGGTTCTGACGGGACGTGACCGGACGCGCTTGGAGCGTGTCGCCGCCGAGACCGGCGGAGTCGCCGTCGCATGCGACCTGGTGACGGATGCCCACCTGCTCGCCGAGCGTGCGGGACCCGTGGATGTACTGATCAACAACGCCGGGGTCGGCTGGGCCGGGCCGTTCGCGCGGATGCCGCATGACGCGCTCGACCGGCTGGTGGGAGTCAATCTGACGGCCCCGATCCGGCTCACGCGTCTGCTCGTTCCCGGCATGGTCGAGTCGGGCCGGGGACACATCGTCTTCGTGGCCTCGATCGCCGGCATGGTCGGGGTGTCGCACGAGGCGGTGTACTCGGCGACCAAGGCGGGGCTTGTCGTCTTCGCCGAGGCGCTACGCCACGAGCTCCGTGGCTCTCCCGGGATCGGCGTGTCGGTGGTGCTGCCGGGTGTGGTGGACACGCCCTTCTTCGATCGGCGCGGCGCCCCCTACGATCGTCGCCGGCCCTCGCCCATCCCACCGGAGCGAGTGGCGCGCGCGATCGTCGCCGCGATCCGGCACGAGCGGGCCGAGTCGTACGTGCCGGGGTGGCTGCGCGTGCCGGCCCGGCTGCGGGGTGCCGCGCCGGGGCCCTTCCGCCGCCTCGTCCGGCGTTTCGGATGAGGCGGCTGCCGCCTTCGGCGAGGGTCAGCCGTCGCGTATCGCTCGTAAGGACTGTTTGAGGGAGCCGAGAGTGGCGAAGATGGCGGTGGGCTCGTATCCGCAGTGCGCCATGCAGTTGGCGCACCGTGGATCGCGCCCGCGACCATAGGAGTCCCACTGGGTCTCCTCGACCAGTTCCTTGTACGTCCGGGCGTATCCGTCGGCCATCAGGTAGCACGGCCGTTGCCATCCGAACATCGAGTACGACGGGATCGCCCAGGCCGTGCACGGGAAGTCGGTTCGTCCTTCGAGGAAGTCGAGGAAGAGGGGCGAGTGGTTGAACCGCCACCTGCGGCGGTTCCCACCGGCGAAGGCCTGGCGGAACAACTCGCGTATCTCTCGCACCCCGAGGAAATGCTCCTGATCCGGGGCCTTCTCGTAGGCATACGCGGGAGAGATCATCATCTGGTCCACGGCCAGGTCGTCGTTGAGGTAGTTGAGCACGTCGATGACCGTCTGCGGGCTGTCGGTGCTGAAGAAGGTGGTGTTGGTGGTGACGCGGAAGCCACGCCGCCGGCATTCGCGTACGGCGGCGACCGCCTCGTCGAACACGCCTTCCTTGCAGACGGACGCGTCATGGCGCTCGCGCAACCCGTCGATGTGCACCGTCCACGCGAAGTACCGTGACGGCGTGAATTCGTCGATCTTCTTGGGGATCAGCAAGGCGTTGGTGCAGAGGTAGACGTACTTCCTGCGGGCGACGAGCTCCCGGACGATCTCCGCGATCTGCGGGTGCATGAGTGGCTCGCCGCCCGCGATCGACACCATGGGGGCGCCGCTCTCCTCGATGGCGGCCACGGCCTGGTCCACGGGCATGCGCTGCCTCAGGACGTCGGCGGGGTGCTGGATCTTGCCGCAGCCGGCGCACTTGAGGTTGCAGGCGAACAGCGGTTCGAGCTCGACCAGCAGTGGGAACTTCGCCCGTCGCCGTAGCCTCTGGTAGAGGACGTAGCCGCCGACGCGCAGGCTCTGGCGAACCGGAATCGTCATGACCGCACTTCCTTCCCGTCCGAGAACCGGATCTCCCGCACCATCCGGGGATCTATGCCTGCGGCCCAGCGCGTGAGGACCGGGCCGATGCGTCGCAGCGCGCGATGGGCCAGAGCACCGCCACGTAGGGTGGCCAGGCTCAGCAGCGGCGCGCCGGGAGTGTCGACGATGACGCGCACCGCCGCCAGCGGGCGACCGGCACAGGCGGCCGCCAGCGGCCCGGTCTCCATGTCCACCGCATGCGCCCCACCGGCGGCGAGGTGGGCGCGCTCGGCCCCGGCGACCACGTGGTCGCAGGTCAGCAGCCGCCCGGTTCGAGCGGGCAGGCCGGCGCGCGCCAGTTCCTCGGCCAGTGGCGGCGCCGACGCGCAGGCGAACACGCGGTCCCCGAAGCGCACCTCGCTCGCCACCAGCACGTCCCCCGGGCGCAGACTCGGGTCGATCGCGCCTCCGAATCCCACCACGGCCAGGACGCCGTACCCCGGCAGATCGGCCGCCGCGCGGGCGGCCAGGCGCACCCCGGGGCCGGTACGGATCACCTGGACCCCCTTGGACGCGGCGAGGCCGCGCCGGACGGCCCGCGCCTCGATTCCCAGCGCGGTGCAGATCAGCAGGCCGGTCACGACGGCACCTGCGATGTCCCGACCGCGCCGCCGGCACGCACGTACCGGCCGAGGGCGCTGATCGGGAAGACGAGGCGATAGAGGTGGTAGTTGATGTAGAAGTCGCCGGGAAATCCGGTTCCGGTGTAATAGGGCTCGTCCCAGGTGCCATCCGGGCGCTGGTGCTCCACCAGCCACCCGACGCCCCTGTCCACGGCGGCCGAACGGTCGCCGGCCGCGAGCAGGGCCAGCAGTGCCCATGCGGTTTGCGACGGCGTGGACTCCCCGCGTCCGATCCAGGCGGGGTCGGTGTAGGAACGCAGGTCCTCGCCCCAGCCGCCGTCGTCGTTCTGGTGATCGCGCAGCCAGGCGACGGCCCGCCGTACGCAGGCCGCCTCCGGTCGTACACCGGCCGCGACCAGGGCGGGAACCACCGCCCCTGTGCCGTAGACATGGTTGGCGCCCCAGCGGCCGAACCAGGAGCCGTCGGCCTCCTGCGCCTTGAGCAGCCAGACGACGGCGCGCCGCAGAGTCTTCGATCCGGCCGGTCGTTCGTGGGCGAGCGCCTCGACGACATGGGCGGTGACGTCGGCCGACGGCGGGTCGATGACCGCGCCGAAGTCGCAGAACGGCAGCTTGGCGCACAGTGCGCGGGTGTTGTCGGCGTCGAAGGCGGCGAAACCGCCGTCGCGCGAGGCCATCGCGGTCATCCAGCGAACAGCGCGGTCGATCGCCGGCCGCGCGCCGGGGCGGTGCGTCCGGCGAAGCGCGAGGATCACCTCGGCCGTGTCGTCGGTGTCGGGGTACCCGTCGTTGTCGAACTCGAACGCCCAGCCACCCGGCGGCGGCGAGGGCCGCCGCACGGCCCAGTCGCCCGGCCCCCTGACCTCCTGGCCGAGCAGCCAGTCGGCGGCCTCGGCGACGGCCGGGTGATCGGGGGCGATGCCCGCGTCGAGAAGCGCGTTGACCGCCAGCGCGGTGTCCCACACCGGTGACTGGCAGGCCTCCAGCCTGCGGCCTCTGTCGTCCCGGATCGTGAACCGGTCCAGCCCCTGGATTCCCCTGCGCATGACGGGATGGTCGATGTGGTACCCGGACAGGTTGAGCGCTATCAGGGAGTAGACCCAGGGCGGCTGGATGCCGCCCCAGGAGCCGTCGGCCTCCTGCCGCGCCACGATCCACTCGGCGGCGCGCCTGAGCGCCGCGTCTCGCGGGCCTTTCACCGGGTCGCGCTCGTAGCGGTGCAGTAGCCGGTCCAGGGCGCGGAACGTCCCGTCCCACCCCAGGCCCGCACGCGGCCGTACGGTGCGTCCGGTGCGCAACTCGGCGAGGTCGAACGGGAGCGGGCGCACGGGCCGGTGGGCGCTGACCACGGTGAGCGGGACGATCGTCTGGCGCGCCCAGCAGGCCCAGTCGTAGACGTTGAGCGGGAACCACGACGGCAGGAACATCATCTCCGGGGGAAGGACGGGCAGTTCCTCCCACGGCCACTGACCGAACATGGCCAGCCAGATCCGGGTGAACACCCGTGCCGCCTCAAGGCCGCCGGCCTGCCGGACGAACGCGGCGGCGGCGCGCATGTGCGGGGCATCGGCCGGGTCGCCGGCGAGCCGCAGCGCGGCATAGGCCTCGACGGTGGTGGACAGGTCCGGTGGGCCGCCGTGGAAGTTGGCCCAGGTCCCGTCCGCGCGTTGCTCGGATCGGATCCAGCGGGCCGCCTCGGCGGTGTCCTGCCGGCCCCGGATGCCGAGGAACTCGCGCAGGAGCAGGTCCTCGGCGTCCATCGTCACGTTCGTCTGCAGTTCTCCCTTCCACCATCCCTGCGGAGAGCGCAGGCCGATCAGGTGGTCACACGCCGCGCCGAGGGCCAGATCGGCGCCGGACGCCGTCTTGGGCCTGGAGGCGTCGAGCGTGGTCATGTCAGCCGTCCCGGCATGGCCTCCGGCGCGGCCGGCGCCGGCTCGGTCGTCCGCGCGGCCTCCTGCCGCAGGTGCCGCCCGGCCAGGCGGGCCGCGTGGAGTCCGCTGCGCACGGCTCCCTCCATGGTGTCGGGCCAGCCCGTGTCGGTCCACGCGCCGGCGAGGTACAGGCAGGGCCACCGGGTGGCCGCCGCGGGGCGAAGCGCGCCGCTTCCGGGGCCCTGGCGGAAGGTGGCGCGACGCTCCCTGGTGACGAAGAAGTCGGTGAGCCGTGCCCGGGAGGGAAACAGCCGCCGGAGTTCGGGGACGAACTCGGCCCGGATCTTCTCGACCGGCATGTCGATCCATCGGCCCGCCGCCGACACCGAGACGGCGAGGTACTGGCCCCGGCCCAGCCCCGCGACGGCGGTCTTGTCGAAGACCCACTGCACGGGCGAGTCCACGACGGCCGCGAACGGCACATCGGTGACCGGCCGGTCGTACACGGCGTGCACGTTGACGATCGGGCTCGCATCCAGGCCGCTCCAGCGGTCCCGGTCGGGCGCGGCGTCCCGGGGGACGAGCCTGGCGGCCCGCTCGTGGGGTGTCGCCAGGATGACGGCGGAGGCCGCGATCCGGATGCCGTCCACGACGACCGCCGGGCCCGGCTCGATGGCGGTGACCTTCGCCGACAAACGCACCTCACCGCCACATCGCCGGATGGCGGCCTGGGCGGCGGTCCCGTGCAGGTCGCCCAGAGGCATGGCGGGAATGCCGATGTCGCCGGCGTCGGCCCGGCCGAGCAGGGCGGTTCTGAACACCTTCACCGCCGGTCCGAGGGCCGCCTCGTCGACGCCGACGTTGAGGGCCGCCACCGCGAACAGCTCCCACAGGGCCCGCCGGGCGGAGTCACGTTGCCCGTGTGCGGCCAGCCAGCTCCCGAGATCGGTCCGGTCGAGCTCGGGGTCGCCGGGGTCCAGCCTGGCCAGCGCGAGGGAGCCGCGGACCGCGCGTAGCCGATCGGCCGGTCGAAGCAGGGAGTAGGTCGCGAGAGCGGGCATCAGGTGGAACGGCCCGGGCAACGCGGACCGGCGCAGACGCCCCGACCGTCCCGCCGGGGTGAGGACCCGCAGGTCGAACCGGTCCTGGAGGCACACCCGTCCGGCGCCGCCGATCCTGTCGAGCAGACCCCGGTAAGCCGTGCAGCATCGCAGGAAGACATGCTGGCCGTTGTCCACGACCAGCCCGTCGCGCTCGAACGAGTAGGTCGCGCCGCCCAGCCGGGGGCGAGCCTCGTACAGCGTCGTGGCGTACCCGGCCTCTCCAAGGGCGACGGCGGCGGCGATGCCCGCGAGCCCGCCGCCCACGATCGCGACCGGCGCCGCCGGGGAGCCGCTCAGTTGCCGGCTCCCACCAGCGCGCGCGCCGCCACCATGGCCTTCTCCCACGCGGGCAGCGACGATCTGACGCTGAGCGCCTGGATGGGATGGGCGGCGACGCGGTCGAGCAGGGACCGGTAGATGCCGGCCATCGCCGCGGTGCACGCCGCGCTGCGCCGGTCGAGCATGGGCAGCAGCTCTGCCCCCCGCTCGTACCAGTCGCGCGCCCGGTCGGCCTCGAACCGGACGAGCCTGACGAGACGGTGCGGTGGATCGGTGAACCTGCCGCGGGAGTCGACGTCCAATGTGCATCCGAACCGTTCCAGGTCCTCCGACGGCAGGTAGACGCGTCCGGCCAGCCGGTCCTCGCGCACGTCGCGAAGGATGTTCGTGATCTGTAGCGCCACTCCCAGGGCGTCGGCCAGCGGCGCCGCGGTCCTAGGTTCCTGGGCTCCGAAGACGCCGAGTGAAAGGCGCCCGACCGATCCGGCGACGCACCGGCAGTAGTCCAGCAGGTCGCCGAAGCTCTCGTACGTCGCACCGCGCACGTCCGCGACGCACCCGTCGATCAGCTCCTCGAACGCCAGGAGCGGGATCGGATAGCGCCGCGCCGCGTCGTCGAGGGCGACCATGACGAGATCGTCGTGACCGGGACGTGCCTCGCGAAGCGCGGCACGCGCGGCGGACAGGCGGGCCAGCCGCTGTTCGGCGGGCCCGTCCATGTCGCCGATGTCGTCGATCCGGCGGGCGAAGGCGTACACGGCGCTGAGCGCCCGGCGCTTGGGGGCGGGCAGCAGCCGGATGCCGTAGGAGAAGTTGCGCGCCCGCACGCGGACGATCTGCTCGCAGCGCCTGTACGCGTGGGAGGCGGTCACCGAGTCACCTGCCTCGCGGTGAGAACCTGGAGCCAGGCGGCCAGCCATCGGCCACGACGGGGGCGGACGGTGCGTCCGAGCACGTCATGAGCGGACCGCTCCAGCGCGGTCACGGTGGCGTGGCCTCCCGCGATGTAGCCCGCGACCGCCATGCGGGCGTACCCGGTCAGCGAGGCGACGAGCGGACGGCCGTCGTCCAGCAGCCGTGCGGCTCGCGAGACCTGCAGGGCCACCACGCGGCGCAGCCCCGCCGAGGTGACGCGACCGGCCAGGTCGGCCTCCTCGCAGCCGAATCCGCGCAGGTCCTTCCCCGGTAGGTAGACACGGCCCCGCCGATAGTCCTCACCGACGTCCTGGCAGTGCTCGATGACCTGCAACGCGGAGCACACCCGGTCCGACAGCACGAGCCGCTTTGGAACCGCCATGCCGAAGACGTGCAGCACGATGTGCCCCACGGGGTTCGCCGAGAGCTCGCAGTAGCCGAGCAGGTCGTCGAAGGTGTCGTAACGGGTGACCGTCTGGTCGCGCCGGTTGGCCTCCACCAGCCGGTGGAACGGCTCGGCCGGGATCGCGCACGCCTCGACGGCCCGCGCGAGCGCCCCGACGGCAGGCAGGCGCGGAGCCGCCCCGGCGTACAGGCGAAGCAGATCGGATTCGACGGCGTCGAGCAGCCGCGGCCGGTCTTCGGGCTCGGCCTCGTCGCCGATGTCGTCCACGAATCGCGCGAACCCGTACGCCGCCCAAAGGTGCTCGCGGTGCCGGCGCGGCAGCACCCGTAGGGCCACCGGGAAGTTCTCGCGGCCGGCCTTCGATTCGACGTCTTTCCCGCAATCCTGCCGCGATGACATTTCTATGCGATTTCCATCGGCCCATGTCGCAAACAAGAAAAGCGCCGCCCGACGGCATTCATTGCCCCGCGTTGGCGGGGAATTTATACCGTCCGGAGCCTTCTACGCCACCCGCGATGACCGGCCCACGTTTTCGTGTCCATGAGGCCGAATGGCGGTTTGACGGCACGGGCCGGCGGAGATGGTGATTTCGAGCCGTATCAAGGAGGACCGCCGTGGCCGGCCTGTCGCAGCGTTCCCGGGTCACGACCCCTGGCGGCCGTCCCTGTGACGCCATGGTCACGCAACGGCCCGACGCGCAGTCCCATGGAACGGCAGCGGTCCACCAGCGCGGGCAGGGCGCCGAGCCCCGATCGCCAGGAGCCGGGGGCCGAGGTGTGGTCGGAGTCGTGGAGCAGCAGGGTCGCGCCGCCGCGCAGCCCGGGTGCCACGGCCGCAAGCACCGACGCCGGGCTCGCGGTGGCGGTCCAGTCCTTGCCCCACGCGGTCCACAGCACCGGGCGCAGTCCTCGCGCGGGGGCGGCGACCAGCGTCTCGGCGCTCAGCACGCCGTACGGCGGCCGGTACCACGCCGGGTGCGCGCCGGTGACCGCGAGCACGAGGGCGGACGCCCGGCCGATCTCGCTGGTGACACGGCCCGGGCACATCACCAGGGCGTTGACGTGCCGCCAGCCGTGCACGGCCATCTCGTGCCCGTCCGCGACGATGCGATGCCCAAGCTCGGGGTGGCGTTCGAGCATCTCACCGAGAACGAAGAACGTGGCCTGGCACCCGAGCCGTTCGAGCTCGTCGAGGAAGCGCGGGGTGGAACGGGGGTCGGGTCCGTCGTCGAAGGTCAGCGCCACGTGATCGGCGCTTCCCACGCCCGCCAGACCGGGCAGCCGGCGCCGTACGGCGGGCAGCCAGGTCCCCGCCGGGGCGGCGTGCAGCAGTGCCAGCCCCACCAGGGCCGTCGGCAGCGCGGCGGGTCGCATCGTCTCAGGCCCGACGGAGACCGATGGTGACGGCGGGCCGGCGCGTGCTGATCCTGAGCGCGGGCATGGGCGCCGGCCATGACGGGGTCGCCGCCGAGCTGGCCCGGCGGCTGGTCGCCGATGGCGCCGAGGCCGAGATCATCGATGTCCTCCAGTTGCTTCCGCTCCGGCTCGGCCCGATGCTGCGCTCGGGATACCAATGGGTGATCAGGCACGCGCCGTGGCTCTATGAGGCCACCTACCAGCTCTTCTTCGTCGCCAAACGGGCGCCGTCGACCTCGCCGCTGACGCTCCTGGCGGCGGCTTCCCTTGCCCGCCTGGCCGGCCGCCACCGGCCCGACGAGGTCGTCTCGACCTTCCACCTGGCCGCCCAGGTGACCGGGTGGCTCAGACGGCGCGGCCGAATCCGGGCGAGGAGCACGGTGCTGGTGACCGACTTCGCTGTGCACCGCCTGTGGCTGCATCCGGGCAATGATCGCTACCTCTGCCCGAACCCCGCCATGACCGGGCACATCACCGCCATGACCGGACGGCCGGCCCTGTGCACGGCCCCCGTCGTACGACCGAGGTTCCGGCCACGTGCCGCCGAGTGCGCGAGAACACGGGCCAGGATCGGCGCCGACCCCGGTGACCTGCTGGTCCTGGTGTCCGCGGGTTCGTGGGGAGCGGGTGCCGTGAGGGAGACCGCGCGCGTCCTGGCGAGCTCCGGCCGCTACAGGCCGGTCGTCCTGTGCGGGCACAATGCCCGGCTCCGGAACCGTCTGGGCTGTGGCGGGACGGTGCTGGCGCTCGGCTGGCGGGACGACGTGCCGGAGCTCATGTCGGCCGCTCACGCGCTGGTCGACAACGCCGCGGGGCTGACCTGCGTGGAGGCCTTCGCGGCGGGGCTGCCCGTCGTCTCCTACCGGCCCATCCCGGGTCACGGTCGCGACGGCGCGCTGGCGATGGCACGGGCGGGGTTCAGCGTCCACGCCCCCGACGCCGCGGCTCTGCTCGACGCCCTGGACCGGCTGCGGGACGAACGGCAACGCGATCTCCAGATCGCCCGGGCGTCGGCTCTGTTCACCTCGACGCCGGCCGTGGCCGCTCTCATGTCCGCTCCTGCTGACCTTCCACCCGCGTCCGCAGGGCCGGCGACTGGGCGAGCAGGAAGCTGCCATAGATGATCAGACCGATGCCCGTCGCCTCGGGGAGGACCCACGGGCCCGTCCGGACGTGCTCTCCGAACATCGTGGTCCCGTAGAGGATGCTGGCGACCGGATCGCTGATGGTCAGCGCCGGCTGCGCGGCCACCAGAGATCCGCTCTGAAGGGCGTTCTGGAGCAGGAACAGGCTGAACAGGCCCATGGCGACCATGGCATAGAGCTCCCAGGAGGTCGCCAGGGCCGCCGGATCCTCGCGCAAGATGGTAGTGCTCCGCTTGATGAAGGTGGCGGTGAAGGCGAAGCCGACACCGGTGGCGACTCCCAGCGCGGCCGCACGGGCGGCACCGGTGAGAGCCTGTCCGACGATCACGAGTCCGATGACGGTGCCGATGGTCGCGATCGCGGCCATCACCCACTCCGCCGAGCTGGGAACATGGCGTCCCGGCCCAGGCGCGGCGCCGGCGAGGAACACCGCGAGCCCGGCGCTCATCGCGGCCACCGCCAGCCATGATCGCCGGCCGAGCTTCACATGGAACACAAATGACAGCAGAACCATGGTGAACGGCAGTTCGCTGACGAGAACGGGCTGGACCAGCACCAGCCCCCCCGCCGACAGGGCCGCGGCCTGGAAGAGGAATCCTCCGATCAGCGCCGCGATCCCGCCGAGCCATACCGGACGGCGGACCAGAGTCAGGATGAGCGCGCGCCGGAACCCCGGCCGCACAGGCACCGACCGTGCCGCACGACGTTGCAGCACCGAGGCGACGGCGTTGCTCGCCGCGGCGAGCAACGCCAGTACCACGGCGATCACGTGCCATCCCCGTCCGGGTGCCGCACGACCTCCCACTCCGGCTTGGCCAAGAACGGGGACCTCCCCAGGATGACGATGCCCGTCACCATCGCGACCAGCCCGGCCGCCTCCGCCGCGAGCGCCCCCGGGGTGACCCGCAGGTGCTCGGAGAAGATCGCGACGCCCAGCGCGATCCCGGTGATCGGTTCCGCGGCGGTGGTGGCAGGCAGCGAGATCCGAAGCGGTGCGGCGTCGAACGCGCTCTGGTTGAGGAACAGCCCCACCACGGCGACACAGGGCAGGACGTACGGTTGCCAGGTCGCGACGACGGCATGCAGTCCCTCGCGCATCGTGAGCAGTGAACTGCGGGTGAGCACATCCTGAACTCCGTACAGAACTCCGGCGGCGGACGCCAGCGACATCGCCTTGCTAGGGAGAGAAAGCCGGAGTCCTACCAGGACGAACCCGGCGGCGACCACGACCGCCAGAAGCACCGCGAGCCACCGCATGGAACCCGGATGAGGCAGATGCCCTCCGTACGGTTGCCCGGAGAACAGGAAGAGCGCCACTCCTCCGCTCACCAGCACCGCGCCCAGACATTCCATGAGACCGAAACGTTCCTGGTAGATCACGTGCGCGGCGGTCAAGGCGAACAGCAGGTTCGTCGCGAGAAGGGGCTCCACCTGTGCCAGCCCCTCTGCCCGCAGCGCGACCGCGCCGAGGATCTGACCGCACAGCATCAGGCCGATCCCGGCCAGCCACAGAGGCGTGCGGATGAGATCCAGCAGCAGGCGCGGGCGCAGCATCTCCCCAAGCGGCTCGCGGTACGCCGCGTGCTGCTGGGCGACGTAGCCCAGACCGAGAAGGCACGCCGCGCCCAGGGATACCGCGATGATCACTGAACTGTCCTTGGCCAAGGGGCTCGTGCTCGGTGCGGGGCTGCTGGCGCCCCCTCTCCACCAGGTCGTTCTGCATCAGAACCACCGGCCAGCCTATCCCGGCCGCATACAGCCGGTCCAAAGGCCGCACCGGTGGCGTTTCCCTCTGACCCTGCGGTGAGGTCCACTGGCGGCATGAAACCGGTGCCGGCACCCCTGGGGGAACGCCACACACCGCCTCCCGCGCTGGGGTCACACGGTCCTCAGCCGCCACCCTTCGAGGTGGGTCGGCGCGATGGTGCTCTGCGGGTAGTAACCCCACTCCTCGCATTGATCGCCGACCACGGGTGTGCCGCTGCGGGCGGACATCACCCGCCACGCCTCGATGGCGTAGTTCACGTTGTATCCGTCCACGCCATATTCGGCGATCAACCGGGTTCTCGGCGGCACGTTCACCGTCAGGCTCACTCCGATGGAGGTCGTGCGGCTCATCACGATGCTGGAGCTGACGTTGGCGGTGAGATAGGCGCCCGCGTTCGCGCTGACCCCGGTCGTGGCCGAGACGCTGTAGGTCTGGGACCTCGATGACGAGATCGTGTAACTGACGGGCAGGTCGGTGCCGTTGTCAAGTTGCTGCCCGTCGCTGACGAAAAACTGCGGAGTGACGGACAGCGTCGTGTACCGATGTCCTTCCCAGATTTTCATTGACTTGTAGACGAAGATGAGCTTCCATTCGGTTATTCCGGTGGGGCAGGGCACGATCGCGCCGGCGTTGGCCGTGGTCGGAGCGACCACCGTGAACAACCCGGAGAGCAGGATCGCGATCGAGGTGATGCGACCGATCCGGGTGCGCCACCTGCGCCCCGCCCCTAATCGGTTCCGCTTCGCCGAACCGTCCCTCGGTATGTCCATGTTGCCCTCCCAGTGCTGATTTGACGCGGAAGCCGTATGGCGACAGGCCCATCTACCGGGCGTCGGCGTGCACGATCGAGAACGTCCGGAGCTCTGCGAACGGGGTCCGTCCGCGAATTCGTGGAAATGGGCCGGCGCCGACATCATCTACCGGCCCCCGAGCCTTGACTAGGGCCCAAATGCGGCCTGCGTACGAGCGGCCGAGGTGGCTGTGATCAAGGTGTGGGCTTCCCCGGTTTCCATCCGAAACGGGTTTCAGTGGCGCCCAGCCCGAACGGGTGCCGGGAGCGCCGCGGTCCCACCCCTGGCCATCCAGGTGAGCCGATCGCCTGGGTGGGCAGCCACGGTGCCCCACCCGAATTGGGCTTTGTAAGTAGGTTCTTCCATCCCGGACGGCCGGCCTGGACGTCACCGTGGGTGCCGCCCAGGCATGCTTCGGTCGGTTCATGCCAGGTGGCGGAGGCCACCCGTCTTGAGGCCGCCGATGAAGGATCGCCACTCGGCGGAAGCGAAGATCAACGGAGGGCCGTCGGAGTTCTTACTGTCGCGGACCGCGACCACCCCGGGCAGGTTGGCGGCGATCTCAACGCACTGACCGCCGTTCCCTGAAGAGCGCGATGACTTCCGCCACACGGCAGTGCTCAGGTCCATTCCCGTTTCACTTCCTCGATCATTTTGAGAGAGACACGCTCAGGATAAGCCCACAGTCGTATCGCTTCATATCGCTTTCGGATGGAGATCACGAATTCATGGTTGGTCGTGATCTGGCCCTGCACGGGCGAATCGGCGTGAATGGTGTCCGGCTGGTTGTCAGGTTGCTCGGCGATCATGAAAGGCCCCGCCATGCCTGGGAGACATTCGGGATCGACGAGTTGTATGGAGACGGTAGGTCGCTGGGCCGCCTCAAGTAGATAGTCGAGCTGATCTCGCATTACCTCAGGTCCGCCGACCCTGCGACGGAGCACCCCTGCGTCAATGAGCACCAGGACCAAGGGAGGGTTTTCTCTGTCGAGAACTCCCCGGCGAAGCATGCGGGCCTCGGTCCGCTCCCGTATCTGCTCTGGAGTGATCTGAGGCTCCTGGATGAATATGTGCCTGGCGTAGGACTCGGTTTGGAGGAGGCCGGGGATCAGCAAGGGGTCCCAGGAGCGGAGGACGAGGGCGTGGGGTTCGATCTCCTCGGCCCAGCCTCTGAACCAGATCGGTCCGCCTGCGCTCGCGATGATGCGCTGGCGCAACGTCGCGAAGTAGGCACCGCCCTCAGAGTCGAAGAGCCGGTCGAGTTTTTCGGCGTCGGATTTCGAGGGTGTCCGGGTGGCGGCTTCCAGGCGGCTGACCTGGGTCTGGGTGCACCCGAGGCGGGAGGCCACGGCGGCCTGGGACAGTTGCGCGGCTTCGCGCAGGTGGCGCATCTTGGCGCCGAAGCGCGCACGGGGTGATCCCTGGCCGGGGGAGGGTTCGACGCTCATGGCGTTCCTCTCGAAATAGAGAAAAACGGACCTTTCGGCTTGAGTGGCAATACCAGAACCCAGGTATCGATAAACCAGCGACTGTCATTACCGGTCATCTTCTGGGGTGCCGATCTGGCCATGTATTCATCGGTCACGAAGGCAGTCTAAGCACACGCCTTCTTTCTCCGGCAGGACGAGAACAGAAAGCGTTTCATCGTCCATGAATCAGGGGCAGGACCAGTGATGTGTGATCGAAATGGCGGGCCTCGGCGCTCTGACGGCCTTCAGTGGAGGTGCGGGGGCGGCAGTCCGTCGGCGTGCGAGCGGCACATGGTGATCGCATGAGGTCGGACGAGCAGGTCGTCCGGCACGGTGGCGAGGTGCCGGCACGCGGGTGGCGTGGAGACTTCCCCGGGGAGGACGCGTCCGTACCGGCGGCCCGTGCAAGGGCACGCGAGCTGCCGGCCGCGCGGATCGGGCTTACGGCGCTAGATGACGTGCTACTCCTGCTCACCGAGGTGATCACCAACGCGGTAACCCACTCCGGCTAACTTGATCGCATCCGCGTGGGATCGTCCTGCCACTACGGTGAGGCGGGTAAGTCGGTCCGGCTTCAGGTGGCGGAGTAACCGTGAGGCAGAGCCCCCGCGTCCTTGAGGGCCGCGGTGGGGCATTTGGACTGGGTCGCACGTCGGGGCTCGGGTTATGCGGCGTGGGTGTCGGTGCCGCGCAGGATGTAGAGGTCGTCACCGAATACCGCCGAGATCTGAATCTGCCCGCCGAGTGCCTGCACATAGCGGGCAATGGCGTCGACGGTGGATACCTCGCCACGCTCGATCTGCGAGATCCTGCTCTTGGTCACGCCCATCTGGTCGGCCACCTCCGTCTGTGACAAGCCCATTGTCTTACGCCGCTCGGCCAGTCGGTGGCCGTCAATGTAGGCCTGGTTACGCCGACGTGCCTGAGTCAGCGCTTCCTCGCCGCCGGAGTTCGCCACGATGCCGGCGCGGATGTCATTCCATTTGGGAAAGTTCGTCATCGGTCCTTCTCCTCCAGCTCGCGTTCCTTCAGATACTCCTCATACAGTTCTTCCGCGCGGGGGATGGCCCGGTGATACCAGCCGGACCAATCGCCGGACTTGTCACCGCCTACCAGCAGGATGGCCGACCGCCATGGATCGAACAGGAACAGGATCCGCATTTCGGAGCGTCCGGCAGAGCCCGGCCGTAGTTCCTTCAGGTTGTGGATCTGTGATCCTTCGAGCCTGTCGACCAGCGGTCGGCCTAACCCGGGGCCGGCCTGGGCCAGTCTGTCGATGGCGTCGACGACCTGAAGCCGGGAACGTTCGTCCAGCATGTTGATCCAGGCAAGGATCTCGTTGGTGACGCGGATCTCCCATTCCTCCACACTCGGAGTGTAGCAAATGCTCTACTTCGGAGTTGGGAGAAGTGGATGGGGCCCGGTGAAGAAGCGCCAAGGCCCCACCCTGCCGTCACTGGACCGCCCACGACGCTGTAGCCGTCGGGACGACCCCGATTTGGGTGGGGCACTGAGCTGTGACTGCGGGGTCAAGATGTGCGCCTGGTTGAGCAGTAGGGTTCGGTGGATATGCGTGGGGCCGGTCGTCGCTGTGCTCAAGGTGAGCTGCCCGGTATCCAACCGAACGGGTGCGTCAGTGGCGCTCAGCTCAAGCGGGTGCCGGGAGCGCCGCAACCCCCACCCCTGGCCATCCAGGTGAGCTAATCGCTCGGGTGGGCGGCAACGGTGCCCCACCCAAATGGGCGCCGGGTGGGCTGTATACGAAGTCCGTCCCGGGCAGTCGGCTTGGGCGTGACCGTGGGTGCCACCAAGGCCTGCTTCGGTCGGTCATGCCAGTTGGCCAAGACCGTCCGCCTTGAGGCCGCCGATGAAGGATCTCCACTCGGCGGAAGCGAAGATCAACGGAGGGTCGTCGGAGTTCTTACTGTCGCGGACCGCGACCACCCCGGGCAGGTTCGCGGCGACCTCAACGCACTGACCGCCGTTGTCCGAAGAGCGTGACGACTTCCGCCAAAGGGCGCTGCTCAGGTCCATTCCCGTCTCACATCCTCGATCATTTTAGGGGATACCTGCTCAGGATAGGCCCATGCCCGTACCGCTTCATATCGGTTCCAAATGGAAATTACGAATTCACGGTCGCTCGTGATCTGTCCCTGAACAGGTGAGTCCGCGTGAATGGTGTCCGGCTGGTTGTCAGGTAGCTCAGCGATCATGAATGCGCCTGCCAGACCGGCCAGGCAATCGGGATCGACGATCTGAACGGTGACGGAAGGTCGTTCGGCTGTTTCCAGCAGGTAGCCGAGCTGTTCACTCATCACCGTCGGTCCACCGACCCTGCGACGCAGCACACCCGCGTCGACGAGGACGAGGAGCAGGGGTGCGTCCTCTCGGTCGAGAATCTTCCGGCGGCGCATACGGGCCTCAACCTGCTTCTCCACCTCCTCGGTAGCGGCTCGGGGCCCACGGCTGAACAGTTGCCGAGCATACGACTCCGTTTGGAGGAGGCCGGGGATCAGCAAGGGGTCCCAGGAGCGGAGGACGAGGGCGTGGGGTTCGATCTCCTCGGCCCAGCCTCTGAACCAGATCGGTCCGCCTGCGCTCGCGATGATGCGCTGGCGCAACGTCGCGAAGTAGGCACCGCCCTCAGAGTCGAAGAGCCGGTCGAGTTTTTCGGCGTCGGATTTCGAGGGTGTCCGGGTGGCGGCCTCCAGGCGGCTGACCTGGGTCTGGGTGCATCCGAGGCGGGAGGCCACGGCGGCCTGGGACAGTTGCGCGGCTTCGCGCAGGTGGCGCATCTCGGCGCCGAAGCGCGCACGGGGTGATCCCTGGCCGGGGGAGGGTTCGACGCTCATGGCGTTCCTCTCGAAATAGAGAAAAACGGACCTTTCGGCTTGAGTGGCAATACCAGAACCCAGGTATCGATAAACCAGCGACTGTCATTACCGGTCATCTTCTGGGGTGCCGATCTGGCCATGTATTCATCGGTCACGAAGGCAGTCTAAGCACACGCCTTCTTTCTCCGGCAGGACGAGAACAGAAAGCGTTTCATCGTCCATGAATCAGGGGCAGGACCAGTGATATGTGATCGAAATGGCGGGCCTCGGCGCTCTGACGGCCTTCAGCGGAGGTGCGGGGGCGGCAGTCCGTCGGCGTGCGAGCGGCACACGGTGATCGCATGAGGTCGGACGAGCAGGTCGTCCGGCACGGTGGCGAGGTGCCGGCACGCGGGTGGCGTGGAGACTTCCCCGGGGAGGACGCGTCCGTACCGGCGGCCCGTGCATGGGTACGAGGGCTGCTGGCGCTGAGGATCGCCGCTCCGGCGCTGGACGACGTCCTGCTCCTGCTGAGCGAGGTGGTGACCAACGCGGTGGCCCACTCGGCGTCCGGGTGGACGGCGGACGGGAGGGTCATCGTACGGGTGGCCCTGGTCTCGCGGGTGGTCCACGTTGAGGTGACCGATGCCGGTTCGGCCACGAGCGCGCCGGTCGCGCGAGCGGCTGAGACGGACAGCGACGGCGGGCGCGGCCTGTGGATGGTCAACGCCATCGCGACCGCATGGGGGTCACATCACGACGGTGATCTTGGCCGGACCGTGTGGTTCCAGGTGACGGAGTAGCCTCCGTGTATTACGCGAAGCGGTGTATGCGAACAATCACCGGGTGAGCCGCCGCAGAATGGCGCCGTCTTCGCCGCACTGCGTCTCACCGTACCGGCGCCGAAATGAGAAGCCACCTGAGGGCGGGGGATGAGGCGCCGCCGGGGGCCTCAGGAGCGTCAGTCCAAACGATGGATGTCAGGAGCGCCATTTCAAACGACGCGTGTCAGGAGCGCCCCACCCTGCCCCCGCCACCCGGGCAAGTCACTGCTCGGGTGGGTAGCCCGGGCTTCCCCACCCAAGTGGGTGCCGGGTGGGCCAGCTACAAAAGAAAATGGGTGTAGCTCTTCAGGGAGCCGAGTAGTCAGGCGATGTCTGTCCTGGTAGCGGGTTTTGATGGACGCGCGCCGGTTCTGCGGCGATGACAGCAGTCGGAGCAGCCGGGCGGGCAGGCGAACGGTGTGCTTTGTGGTCTGTCGGTGGAGTTCACTAGGGTCCCCACGATGCGAAGCAGCTATCTATCCTGGGCCGCTGCAGTCTCTGTTTGGAGGTTCGCGTGCCCCGGCCCTGGCCGCTGTCAGGGGCGTAGCAGTGCCTTGACGTGGGCGGCAAGGACAAGGTGGGCGGGGCCGGTGGGCGCCGGCCCCGCCCTGTTCGGCTACTGGACGGTGATCTTGTCTACTTCGATGGTGATGCCCTTGACCTCAGGGGTCGAGGTGGCGGTGGTGATGGAGCCGGCTCCGGAGGAGACGCCCTTCACCTTCATGGTGTAGGTGAGCTTGCCGCCGGGAGCGCCCGGCGTGCTGGTGACGCGGTAGTCCTCGGTCGGCGGGCCGGAGATCTGGCCGCCGGCGGTGCCTTCCGCGTTCTCCGCTCCCACGGTCAGCCCGTACGAGGCCCCGGGGTCACCGGGCAGGTTCGACGGGTCGTACGCGTAGGTGATGTCCTCGGTGCCGTTGACGCCGATCCACTGCTGGAACACCTTCAGCCCGGTTTCGCCGTACAGGTGGAGGCGCCATTCGAGGACGAGCCAGGTGTCGACGCCGTCGGTGAGCGTGCCCGCGTAGATGCCGGGCGCGCCCGTGCCGTCCAGGTCGGTCCAGTAGCCGGCCAGCACGTTGTTCGGCGGTGTCGTGTCGGGCAGGGTCTGCGGCTGGTACGAGACGTCCGCCGTCCCGGACGTACCGCCCACGACGCTGTAGCCGTCGGAGACGACGCCGATCCGGTTGTAGCTCTTCCCCGCGTAGGTGAAGGCCGGGACGTTGAAGTTGATGGACTCCTCGTCGCCGATCGGGGTCGGCGCGATGCCGAACAGGTCCAGCGGGAGGTAGCCCGCGGGCCCGGTGCCCGGAGCGATGGACGGCTTGTCGGGCTGGCGGGCCGCCAGCGTGGCCTTGGTCGTCGCGATCTGGGTGCCCACCTTGGTGGCCCCGGTCACGCTGTTGAGCCGCAGCTTGGAGTCGAGCGTGCTGAGCGCGGTGACCTCGGTGTCCTTCATGGTGGTGTTCTCGACCGTGACCGTGCAGGTGGACTCGCCGGTGTTCTTGGCGATGGTGCTCGGCGCGCAGGTCTGGTCGACCGGAACCGCGCCCTCCTTGCGGTAGAACGCGACCGGCAGGTGCAGGTCGCGGCTGCCGCCGGTCTGCTTCAGGTTGACCTGGCCGAAGTACTGTCCCTCGGCCAGCTCCGGCGCGGTGATGATGATGGTGAGGTTGACGCTCTTGCCCGGCTTGACGGTGAACAGCGGCGGCAGCACCGTCACGCTCGCTCCGCTCGGAGCGGTGCCCGAGGCGGTGTAGACAAGCGTCTTGTCGGTGACGTTGGTGACCTTGCGCTTGGCGGTGATGATGCCCGGCATGGTCGGCGCGTTCACCGACGGCACGTTCAGGTCGATCCGGTTGAGCGGGTCGAGCGCGGAGGCCGCGTAGTTCGCCGCGGACTCGTCGAGCGTCAGGCCGGGGTCGCCGGCCTTGGTGAGGTCGATGCGCCCGCCGCCGTAGTCGAACGGGTCGGCGGGGGTGACCCGGTCCTGCTTGGTGACCGAGGTCTTGGCCGTGGTCTCCAGGGCGGACTTGACCTGGCCCGGCGTCCAGTCCGGGTGCAGCGCGAACAGCAGGGCGCCGGCCCCGGCCACGTGCGGGGAGGACATCGAGGTACCGGCGATCACCTGGTAGAGGTTGCCCGGGGGGCCCTCAAGGGGTGACTCGGGCGTCGGGGTCTGCCCGGCCAGGATGTGCAGGCCGGGAGCGGTGACGTCCGGCTTGAGGAAGTCGCCGCCCGGTCCCCGCGAGGAGAACGTGGTCATGGCGTCGCCCTGCCAGGTCGTCTTGGTGCCCGCGGTGAACGCCGCCTTCGCGCCCGGGTTGGCGGTGAGGAAGTTCAGCAGGGTCGTGCTGTCGGGCTGATCGATGTGGACCGCAGGCAGCCAGTGGTTGTCGGTCATCACGTCGAGCGGCGTGGCGTTGTACAGGAGCATGCCCGCCGCGCCGCCCTGCTTGACGTTGAAGCCCTTGAGCACCCGGTTGGGCCCGCGCTGGCAGACGACGATCTTGCCGGCGAACAGGCCCGGGGGGGCGGGGGTGTCGCACAGCGGCTTGGAGTACGGCGGAGCGGCGGCCGACACCACGGGGAGCGGCGAGGCGACTCCGGCCGTGATCGAGGCGCCGGACACGGTGGCGGTGGCCCCGCCCGTACCGGTGAGCGTCACGGTCGACCGGAAGGTACGGGTCTGCGTGGACGCGGCGACGGTCGTCACCCACGGGCTGCGGTGGTCGGTGGTGTTCGCCCCGGGACCGGAGTTGCCCGCCGAGGCGGACACGAACACACCGGCCGCGTACGCGTCGAGGAACGCCAGCTCCACCGGGTCGCTGTACGGGTCGCTGCCGCCCGAGATCGAGAAGTTGATCACGCGGGCGCCGTCGAGGATCGCGCGGCCGACGGCGGCGGCGGAGTCGGAGGGGAAGCAGCCCTCGGCGCCGCAGACCTTGTAGACCGAGACGGCCGCCGCGGGCGCGATGCCGCGGATGGGGCCGCGGCTGATGCCGAGCGGGTTGGCGTCCGCCACGGGGCCGCCCGCCGAGGTGGTGGCGGTGTGGGTGCCGTGCCCGTTGGAGTCACGCGCGCTGGTGCCGTACACCTCGCCGCCGAAGACGAGGTTGTAGGTCGCCAGGAACGGCTGGCCGCCGATCAGCTTGTGGTTGCAGACGAACGGGTCGTTCGCGGGCGTCAGCGGGTTGTCCCCGAAGTTGCAGGCCCGGGGCGTGCCGTCCTTGGTCGGCGGGGGAGCGGGCAGGTTGCCCGGGTCCGCGAAGGACGGGTGCTCGGGCCAGACGCCGGAGTCGAGGCTGGCGTAGACGACACCCTTGCCGGAGGAGGCGCTGCCGCCGAGCTTGTTGTAGATCGTGGGGGCGCCGATGAACTCCCCGCTGGAGTCCGTGAGGGGCTGCTGTAGCTTGTCCTCCTGCACGGCCGCCACGCCGGGCAGCTTCAGCAGGTCCGCCGCCTTGTTGGCGGGCACGGTCAGCGCGATGCCTCCGTAGACCGTACGGAGCTTCTGCCCGGGCTTGGCGCCGGGGATCCGCTTGGCCAGCTCGCCGAGGAAGCTGGCCTCGATGCCCTCGATGTGCTTCTCGTACTGCTTGGCGGGCGCGCTCTTGATGTCGAGGCTCTTGCCGGTGACCTGCGGGCTGGTGCCCGGGAGCCCCTTGAGGTCGCCCTTGTACGCCGCCAGCGAGTCGTAGTCGAGCTTGACGACCACGCTGACCGGGTTGCTCGACGTCGCCTTGAAGAGGGCTGTGTCACTCTTCGCCAGCTTGCCGCTCGGAGACTTGGCCCCCTGGACACGGTCGGCGGCGGTGAGCGGGGTCGCCTTCCACTTGCTGGTCGACCCTGTCGCGGGGGTGGGGGTCGGTTCCGCTGAAGCCGGTACGGCCGGGCACATCACGCCGACGACCGCGAGACTCGCGCCGACGGCCGCGATGCGGCGCGCTCGGGATAAGAGAGTGGGCAGGGGCTTGCTTGGCACGACACCTCCTGGAGAACCACTGGAAACCGCCGCCCAGCGGGCATGGAGGAGCCACGTCGCCCGTGAGAGAGCACGGGGAAGGACCCCACCCTCCCCGTTGGGCGACTCGTGGATGGCCACCCGTTTCCGGGCGACCAAACACAGTCGGAGTCTAGAGGCGGACCACATTCACGCCTAGATCACTCCAGCTACGGATGTGCAGCAATATCTGACCAAATATGGACACGAGCCGGTTAAATGGTGCGATAGCCGCAGTTAGAAGAACGTTCCAAAGCGCAGGGACGTACAATCACGGGCGTGAAGCTGAAACTGGATCTCCACGACATCTACAACAGGGGCGGCGAGATCGACCGGGCGCTGCGCGGGATCATCCAGGAGGCCGTGCAGAAGAAGGCCACCGAGGTCGAGATCATCCCCGGCAAGGGCTCGGGCCAGCTCAAGAAGAAGGTGCTGCGCTTCCTCGACCAGAAGGAAATCAAGGCCCTCTACCACCGCATCGACAAGGACGCCAAGAACCACGGCCGCCTGTTCGTGTACTTCCGCTGGAAGTAGGCCGGAGGGGGCCTCCTGCGGTCAGGAACGCGCCACGTATGCTGGGCGGCGGTCATGATCGCATGATGGCGTGAGGAGACGCGGTGACGGGGAACGCGGACTTCGTGGAGATCACCTCCAAGTCCGAGCTGCGCGAGCTGCTCGGCGAGCCGATGCCGAGGGCGGTCTCCAAGGAGCGGGTGGCGCTGCACGAGCGCGACAGGGAGTGGCTCGCGGCGTCCCCGTTCTGCCTGATCGCGACGGCCGGCGCCGACGGCACCTGCGACGTCTCGCCCAAGGGCGACCCGCCCGGCTTCACCCACGTGATCGACGACGTCACGATCGCGATCCCCGACCGTCCGGGCAACCGCCGGGTGGACGGCTTCGTCAACGTCCTGGAGAACCCACACGTCGGCCTGGTCTACGTCGTTCCGGGCCGCACCGAGACCCTGCGCGTCAACGGCAGGGCCCGGCTGCTGCGCGAGGCGTCGTTCTTCGACCAGATGATCGTCAAGGGGCACCGGCCCTCGCTGGCCCTGGTCGTGGAGATCGAGCAGATCTTCTTCCACTGCGGCAAGTCATTCCTGCGGTCCTCGCTGTGGAAGCCCGAGACGTGGAACCCCGACGCGCTGCCGACGCACGCGCGCATAGTGAAGAGCGTCCAGCGGACCGAGGAAACCCTGGAACAGCTCGAACGCTACTACGGCCCTGAGTACGCCACGCGCCTCTACGGCTCCTGACGGGCGCGCCAAGTCCGGAGGTTCCTGACGGGTGCGCGCTGAATCGGTCCTGAACCACTTCTGAACGGCCGCACCCCTACTCGGATCGCTTCTGCCGCGCCTTCTCCCGTGCGCACTTTCGTCTCCTCTGACAACCCCGTGCCGCGTCCGCGCGCGATCGCATCGCGCTGCGCCGATCGTCTTCGAGCATGTCGACGTGCCGCCCGTCAGGCAAGGAGGCCCTCCTCACCGAGATGCCGTCCGGTGGGCGCGAGAGCGGAGAGACTACCACCGCAGCGGCCTCCGCAGACGATTTAAATAATGAGCGCAATATCGAATAAATAGCGGTTGACAGCCTTTAAGGGGGTCTGGGTAACCTTCAATCGGCAACGCGATCTACACAAAGTAGGTCGGCCTAGAGAAGGAGATTCATTATGGCACTTCGTGACACCGTGAAGTCCCTCGCCGGCCAGGAGGACGGTGCCGCCGAGCGTAATGTCGGTGAGGCCGAGGACGCTTTCGACGCCCCCATGATGATCATGAACCAGATCCACGAGGCCTAAGCCCCCATGATGGTTCGGATCCGGGAGGCACGGCCTCCCGGATCCCTTCTCAAAGGGAATGATTCAATTGGGTCACAAACTTGTCGAGCTCCTTCGCGCCCAGGGAATCTTCGGCGACGTGTGGGCGAAGGACCACAAAGTCGTCCGTGGCGCGATAAATCCGGCCGACTACATATCGACGGGCCTCATCACCGGGAAACTGGAGGCGAGTCTTCTCCGCTGGCCGTATTTCTCCGTGCTCCGTGACGGCCAGGTCCCGCAGGTCGGCACGTTCACGCGCGTGCGGAACGTCATCGGCCACCCCCGCGATGGGTTCGCCGACCTCGCGAAGATCCGCCGCCTCATGGACGCCGGCGCGACGCTGAAGCTCAACCAGCTCTCGGACTGGCACCGGCCGACACGGGAGATCGTCCGGGCGATCGAGGAGTCGGCGCCCGTGTGCGTTTCCACCTACGTGTTCTGGACGCCGGAGGAGAAGCGGGGGATGCTTCCCCACCGGGACGCCTCCCACGTGGTGGTGGTCCAGCTCGAAGGCCGCAAGGAATGGCACCTATACGCACAGAAAGGCCAGGTCAGGTCGGACGCGGGGCTCGACGTCGACAACGTGGAGCCGAGCCACAGGTTCGTGCTGGAGCCGGGGGACGTGCTGTACCTGCCCCACGGCTGGCCGCACGACGCCGTGGCGCATGGCGGGCCGTCCATGCACCTGACGTTCACCCTGACCGAGCCGACCCCCGAGGACCTGCTTGAGGCGCTCCGGCAGCACATCGAGGACGCCGACCCCGACCTGGTCGGGCGATTCCACACACGGACCCTTGAGGAGCGCTCGACCGACGTGCAGGCGGCGCTCGTCCGCGGGCTGGACGAGCTCGACGCCGAGACCTGGACACGACTCGCGCTTTCGACGATGAGGAAGAAGACAGGATGAGCGACCTGGCGGTGGAGCGACGAGAGGAAACCGGCCTGCCGACCCGGCTGGAAGACCTGGTGGGCGACGTCGGCGACTTCTTCACCGATCACTGGGGAAACCAGCCCACGGTCTTCCGCGCGTCCGCGGACCTGCCGGGGCTCATCTCCGAGCAGGAGATATGGGATGAGGTCGACTGCGGACTGCTGATCCGCCCGTACTTCACCGCCTTCAACGAGGGGGTGCGGTCGGCGCTCACGGACATGACGAAAAAGAGGAACATCGTCGGTCACGAGGTTCCCGGATACATCAACAAGGAACAGATCCTCAAGGACTTCGCCGCCGGGGGGACGTTCAAGTTCAACCAGCCGGAGCACTGGCATCCCCGCATTCGCGCGCTGGTCGAGAGCCTCGCGCCGGAGTTCCGCGCCGAGCTGGAGGCGTATGTCTTCCTGAGCCCTCCTGGCAAGACCGCGATCCAGGCGCACATGGACGGCTCGCACGTGCTGGTGCTTCAGGTCGCCGGTGTCAAGGACTGGCATGTCGGGCTGCTCGACGAGACCTCGATCAGCGGATCGGACCGGTATCACCAGCCCGATATCCCGGAGGACAGGCGCATCGACGTCACCCTCACGCCGGGAGACGTTCTCTACATGCCGCACGGCGCCCCGCACTACGCCACGGCCCGCGTCGGCAACTCGATTCACATCGCCATCACCATCGAGGAGCCGACGACCGGTGACCTGGCCGACGTGTATCTCGCGCAGTTCATGAGCGAGCCGCTGTTCGACAATTTGATGATCGACCACCACCGGCTGAGCCCCAATGCGAAGGTGGACCTTCTCCGTGAACTGCTCGGGGCTCATCTCTCCACCGCCGACCCGATCAGAACGCTGGAATCGACAATCAAAATGAGAAAGGCGCACCAGCGCTAGGAAACAGGGATGTAGAAGCGGTGGAACCGGTCGACCTCGCCAATTGGATCGAATATCTCGGCAGCGAGCCCCGTATGAGGAGCGTGGTGGCGGTAGGGGGTGCCTATTTCGTCCTTATCGTGGAGGTGCCCGAGGGCCGCCGTACCGTCACCAACGCCATCGTCTACGAACGCGGGCTCACCGGGTGGGCTCCCCAGCGGGTGATCCGGGGCGCCGGCCGCGTGGTCCCCGTCCGGAAGTCCGAGATCGTGTTCGCCAGAACGGCGGGCCGGGCTCAGAGCATCTCGTACCTGGACCTGGCCCGGCCGGACATGCCCGAGACCGAGATCCGCCGCGTGCCGGGCCGCGTCGGCTCGCTGCTGTGGCGGCCGGACGAGGAGGCGCTGCTGCTGACCTTCCAGCCGCCCGACGGCACCTCCTCCGAGATGCCCGGTGCGCTGCGTACCACGAAGGCCAACTTCTCGCTCGCGGACACCGGGGAGCTGTGGCGGGTCGCCACGCTGTCCCTCGACGGGTCGTTCCGTGAGGAGCGGTGCCCGCCGGCGCTCACGGGCGAGATGACCTGGGCCGAGGGCGGCCGGATGGCCGGGGGCATCGCCCGCGAGGAGCGCGGCGGCGTCCAGAGATACGGACTCGCCGTCTGGGGGCCGGGGGAGGGGCCGGTCGAAGAGGTGTGGCTGGACGGGTGCGACCTGTCCGGCCCGCTCACGTCGCCCGGCGGGCGCTCGGTGGCGCTGGTCGCCTCCAGCGGCGGCTTCGGCCCCGACCACCTGGAGCACCATCCGTACGTCCTCGACCTCGTGGAGCTGACGCTCCGGCCCGTGCCCACCGACCGCGAGGTGTGGGCCGTCCCGCAGTGCTGGCTCTCGGACACCCGGCTCCTGGCGACCTCCGAGCGCGGCAGCGTACGGACGCTCCAGGTCTGCGACCTGTCCGACGGCACCTGGTCGGAGAGGGACACCGGATCGTCGGTGCTGTCGGTGTCGGCGACCGGGGCGGACCGCGTCGTCGCGATCCACTCGGGGGTCGGCACCCCTCCGTACCTCACGGCCGGCGACCTGGACGGGCCGTACGAGGAGCGCGTGGAGTCCTCCGCGCCCGTCGCCGGGCTCACCGGCCGCCTGGAGCGGCACCGGGTCGTGCTCGGCGAGGTCCCGATGGGGTACGCGCTGTGCCTTCCCCCGCGGGGGGTACGGGCGCGGGGGCTGATCGCGATGTTCCACGGCGGCCCGACCATGAGCTGGTGCGACTGGTCGTGGAGATGGAACCCGTGGCCCTTCACGCGGCTCGGCTTCACCGTGGCCCTGGTGGAGCCGCCCATGTCCAGCGGGTACGGCACCGCGAACATGGCGGCGGGCTGGCGCGCCTGGCGGTCGGGCATCGGGGCCGGCGCCGTCGCGCTCGTCGAGGAGATCAGGACGCGGCACGGCCTCGCCGGCGTCCCCTTGCTCGCGATGGGAGGCAGCTTCGGCGGCTACCTCGCCCTGCACACCGCCTGTGAGCTGGACGTCCGCCTGGCCGTCGCCCACGCGAGCCCGCTCGACCTCTCCGGCGTGGCCTACGGCTCCGCGGCCTTGTGGTCGTGGGTGCGCGAGTACGGCCACCCCCTTCACGAAGGTCCCCTGTACGCCGGGCAGTCGGTGAGGCCGGAGCGGGTACGGCCCGGCACGCGCGTCCTGCTCTCGCACGGGATGGCCGACCACCTCGTGCCGTACACCGAATCGGTGCGCGCCCACCGGATCCTGGTGCGCGAGGGCGTCGACAGCGAGCTTGTGCTGTTCCGCGACGAGGGCCATGCTCTCCGGCAGCCCGGAGTCGTCGCCGACTGGTACCGCTGGACCGCGCGAGCGTGTCTGGAGGCCGCCGCGACGACACCGGGCCAGGACAGGTTCAGTTCCGTCGACATGGGGAGCGATTGATATGCCGGGAACCCTGGAGCTTCGGCCCGTCGTGGAGGCCGACCTCCACGCCTTCGACGCGGCCTTCCAGAGCGAGGAGGGCGCGAGCGCGTACCAGTGGTTCGGATTCACCCCGACCGTTGGCCTGTACGAGGCGCTGCGTGCGCGGCGGCTGCTCGGAGGGCCCGACAACATGCTCTCCGTCATCGTGGACGGCGAGCTGTCCGGCCGCGTCGAGTGGCTGGAGCGGCGCTGGGGGCGTAGGGACACCTCGCTGTGCTGGGAGATCGCCATCGGCCTGCTGCCGGACCGGCGCGGGCGGGGCATCGGCACCCGGGCCCAGCGCGAGCTGGTGCGCTACCTGTTCACCCACACCCGGGTCGAGCGTGTGCAGGCCACCACCGACCCGGAGAACCGCGCCGAGGTCAGGTGCCTGGAGAAGGTCGGGTTCCGGCTCGAAGGCACCGTCCGCCGCGCGCAGTGGCGCGGCGGGCGCTGGCACGACCAGCTTCTGTTCTCCGTCCTGCGAGACGAGTTCGACCTGACGGCGCCGGACACCCCGGCCGATCGAGAAGGCGGGCCCAATGGCTGATTCCACACTGAACCTCGCCCGCGCCTTTCGGGCCACGCGGGGACACACCGACGCGCGCAGGCTGGTCGCCGTGCACGTCGTCGACTGCGTGGGCAACGGCGTACAGTTCTCCACCCTGGTCCTCTACCTGAACCGGCAGTCGGGGCTGAGCGTCTGGCACATCGGGCTCGGGCTGGCCGTCGGCGGCGCGTTCGGCCTGGTGTCCAACCTCGTCGCCGGGCGGCTGTCGGACAGGTGGGGAGGGCGGCGCCTGCTCGCCGGGCTGCTCGTCGGCCTCGGCGCGGTCTTCTGCCTGCTGCCGCTGGTGCGGAGCCTGGGTGCGTTCGTCCTGTTCGCCACCGTCTACTCGCTGCTGCACTTCTCGTGCGGAGCCCCGTTCATATCGCTGATCGGAGACGCGTTCGGGGCGCGGGACCGCGCGCGGGGCCGTGCCATGATCCGGTCGTTCGGCAACGCCGGCATGGCCGTCGGCGCCGGGGCGTCGGCGATCCTGCTCGCCGCCGCACCCGGCTCCTTCCTGGCCGCCTCGCCGTTCGTCAACGCGGGCAGCTTCCTGCTCGCCGGGCTGATGGTGGCGCGCCTTCGCGGCGGGGCCGTCAAGCGGCGGGCGGACGACGCGCCAAGGACCGCGGGCTGGCACGCCGCCTTCGAGCGCGGCATGCCCTCGATGATCGTCACGACGTCCGTGCTGGGGCTGCACTCCTCGCTGCTCGCGGTCGGGATCCCCCTGTGGATCTCCGTCACCGGGGTCGTCCCGCCGTGGAGCATTCCGGTGCTGATCGGCCTGAACACCGTGCTCGTCGTGGCCTTCCAGGTCGCGGCCGCCGAGCGTTCCGGGGTGTCTTTCCCCACGGCGGTGCGCGGGTCCCGGGTCGCGGGAGTCGTGGGCGCGGCCGGCTGCGCGGTCATGGCGGTGTCGCTGTGGCCGGGCTCCACGGTGGTGGCCGCGTTCATCCTGGTGGTCGGCTTCGGGCTGCTGACCATCACCGAGCTGCTGCAGAACGGCGCGGCCTTCTACCTGGGCCTGAACCTCGGCCCCGACGACCGCCGGGGAGAGTACGCCTCGGCGTTCCACCTCACGCAGATCATCGAAGGGGTCCTCGGGCCGCTGGTGATCGGCGCGGTGTTCAGCGGAGGGGACGGGCTCGCGTGGCTGGTCTTCACCGCCGCGATGCTCCTCGCCGCGGCCCTGTACCGGCGGGTGGCGGGGACGGTGGCGCACCTGGCGGACGATCCGGCGCCCCCCGCGCTCGCGGGGCACGGGAATCCCGCCGGGGCGGAATGACGGGGGTGGGAATGAGGGGCATGAGAATGAGGTGCGCGGGAATGACGGACACGTGGATCAGGGGCGCGGATGCTTCATAGCACCGCGGACGAGAGCGTGCCAGGGCCCTTCACGCGGGAGGGCCTGGCCGGGGATCTGGCCGCGCTCGGGCTCGAACCGGGGGACGTCGTCATCGTCCACGCCTCCATCAAGGCGATCGGATGGGTCGTCGGAGGCGGCGTCGCACTCCAGCAGGCCCTGCGGGACGCCGTGGGGGAGCAGGGGACGCTGGTCGTCCCCTCGTTCACCACGTATCTGAGCGACCCCGGCACGTGGGTGAACCGGCCCGTCCCGCCGCAGTGGTGGCAGACCGTACGGGCGACGCTCCCGCCGTTCGACCCGCACCTGCACCCCGCCCAGCCGGGCCTCGGCCGGTTCCCCGAGATCGTCAGGACGGCCGGGGGCGCGCGAAGGTCGTCACACCCGCTGTACTCCTTCGTCGCCGACGGCCCGCACGCCGAACGCGTCGTCGCCGACCACCCGCTGTCGTACGGCCTGGGCGCCGGCGGTCCCCTCGGGCGGCTGTGCGACCTCGGGGCCAAGGCGCTGCTCCTCGGGGTCGGCTGGGACAAGTGCACGATGCTGCACCTCAGCGAGCATCTGACGCCCTTCAGGGGACGCAGGACGCATCGGGTGGCCGTCCCCGCTCGCCGGGCGGACGGCCTGACCACCTGGCGGGATACGCGGCAGCTCGTCATGTACGAGGGCGACTTCGGCCGGGCGGGGGAGTACATCGGCTCGCGGGGCGCGGGCCGTACGGGGGCCGTGGGGAACGCGCGGTCGGTGCTCTGCCCGGTAGGCCCGCTGGTCGACGCGGCGAACGACTACTTCCTGCGGCACAGGAACCTGACCCGGGCCCTCGCCCCGCCGTACCTCCGCGACGTCCGCGAGTCGGACTCGTCGGCGTACTAGGCGTTCCCGGCTCGGCCGGGGGCTTCGCGGCGGGAGCGGCGGGATCGGCGTGCGTGGGTCAGGGGGAAGTCACATCTCGCGGAGGATCTTCGCTTTCGCCTGCTCGAACTCGGCGGGGGACAGGGTGCCCGCGTCGAGCAGCTCGCGGAGTTTCTGGAGCCGGACGATCGGATCCTGGGAGTCCGTGGACCCGCCGGGCGCCCCTGTTGGGGAAGGCGCCTGGCCCGGGGTGAACATCTGCCAGGAATCGGGCGTCTCACCGCGGGTGAACACCTGGCCGCGCGCCACGATGACCCGGCCGTCGCGGCGAGTGGCCGGGTCCAACGCGGCGTTGATACGGTCGATCGGGGCGGGCCCGAAGCCCTTGAAGGTGCCGAGGAAGAAGCTCAGCAGGGCGCCGATGATGGCGCCCGGGAGGATCCACGCCCACTTCTCCGTGCCCGGCGGGCACTCGCGCGCGGAGACGTAGTTGCCACCCGACGCGCAGCTACCGCCACGGATCAGCTGATACAACGCGTAGAGCGCGAACCCCAGGCATACCAGGGAGATCAGCGAACCGACGCAGACGCGGATTCGGTACATCACAGCGCGAACCGTACAGCAGCAGCCGAACTTTCCGCGCCTACCAGGCCGACGGCTTTCCCTTCTGGTGGAGCCACACGTCGAAGAAGTTCGTCAGATCCATGCCCGAGACCTCCTGCGCCTGACGGACGAAGTCGGCGGTGCTCGCGTTGCCGTACCGGTGCGCGGCGGCCCACTCCTTCACCAGGCGGAAGAACGCGGTGTCGCCGATCTTGCCGCGCAGCGCGTGCAGCGTCATGGCGCCCCGGTTGTAGGGCACGTTTCCGAACATGTCCACCGGGCCGGGGTCGGTCGTGACGGTCTGCCAGAACGACGAGGTCGCGGCGCGCCCGTAGTTGCTTGTGGAGCTGAACGTCTGCTGCGCCGTGGCGCCGCCGTTGTGCTCGGTCCACAGCCACTGGGCGTACGTCGCGAAGCCCTCGTTGAGCCAGATGTCGGACCACCGGTTGAGCGACACGCTGTCGCCGTACCACTGGTGCGCGATCTCGTGCGCCATCGTGCCGAGGCTCGGGGAGCTGGAGAAGATGGGCTTGGTCTGGCTCTCCAGGGCGTAGCCGACGTCCGGCGCGCGGTCGACGATCGCCCCCGCCGAGGCGAAGGGGTACGGCCCGAAGATCGTGCTGAAGTACTCGATGATGTCCGGGATCCTCGCGACGGTGGCCGCCGACTGGGTCACCAGCCGGGGGTCGACCGCGGTGTAGACGGGGATCCCGCTCGGCGTCGCCGACCGGGTCACCTGGAAGTTCCCGATGGTCATCGTCGCGAGGTAGGTCGCCATCGGCTCGGTCGAGTCCCAGACGAACGTCGTCCTGCCCTTCTCCGTCGTCTGCGACAGCAACTGGCCGTTGCCGACGGCCGTGATCCCTTCCGGCACGGTGACGCGGAAGGTGAACGTCGCCTTGTCCGTGGGGTGGTCGCTGCCGGGGAACCAGGCCGTGGAACCCTGCGGCTCGCCCGGTACGAACACGCCGTCATCGGTCGGGACCCATCCCTCGATGGACTCGTCCGGGTCGGTGATGACCGGCGGCGTCCCCGCGTACTTCACGACGACCGTGAAGGGCTTGCCCTCCTTGAGCTTGGGGCGCGGCGTCACGACGAGCTCCTGCCCGTCCCGCCGGAAGTCCGCCCGGTGCCCGTCCACCGTCAGGGCCGTGATCTCGGGGCCCCGGAAGTCGAGGTCGAACTGGTCCAGGTCCTCGGTCGCGACCGCGGTGATCGTCGTGACGGCGTCGATGCGCCGACCGGCCGTCTCGTAGGAGAACGCGATGTCGTAGTGCCGGACATCGAAGCCGCCGTTGCCCTGGTCCGGGAAGTACGGGTCGCCGACGCTCGGCGCGCCGGCCGAGTAACGCGGCTTGCCAGGTTCACCTGGGGCGGCGAACGCGGGGTGTGCCGACGGGACGCTGACCAGCACACTCAGCGCGGCCGTCACGACCGTACCGCCCAGACGGTGAAATCTCATGCGATCCCTTTCAGCGGTTCGAGCCGTGGAAGCTGAAGCGGATCGTATAAAGACCCTCATAAACGGTCAAGAGTGCTATAAGTCGCTAAAACAGGAAATTTCTCCCCATCTGTCGGTGCTCGCCCGTGATTGCCGATCAACGGCCGCGCGGCCGGGCCGATGACGCTCGGTTGCCGGGCGGCCGGCCGAAGGCCGCGCGGCCGGTCGGGGCTCCGCATGGAGTGGTACGGCAAGATGACCAGGCATTTCTGGCCGGTGAGAACCCCCTTCCGGCGCCTTGGGCAAGATCCGGTGAAGGGTTGACGATCGAGGAGCCTGGTGGCGACAATGTGGCCCAGCATCCCGTGCGTGACACCGGTCGGCACAACCGGCGAGCGCGACGGATCGTCCCCCCAATACGACGTGGTCGGCGCACGCGTACGGTACCCGGAAGGATCGACGCTGCGCTCTTCCCGACGCACACGGCTCTGCGCCCCGCCGGCCGCGAGCGGAGCCCTCGCGAGCCCGTCCGGCTCGCTTATCGGCCCCCGCATCGGCTCGCGGGTCGCGCGGTGGGTGGGCCGGCTGTTCCTTGCGGCCGTCGTCGGCGGCATCGCGATGACCGGCCTCGCACCGCCCGCGTCCGCCCACGGGCAGCTCGCGCTGTCGAACCCGGCGAAGGACAGCACGGTCTCCGAACCCCTGGAGTCACTTGAGCTGTACTTCACCGAGCGGCCCATCTCCAACGCGTACTTCACCGTCACCGCCCCCAGCGGTGTCCGGGTCGACCGGCACTGGACGTACGGGGAGCCCAAGCGCCTCGACGAGCCGGTCCAGGAGTACCAGCTCGTCGACGGCACCTGGGAGCCGCGCCTGTTCCACGTCGGGTACGCGGCGAAGGTCCCCGTGGCGTACTGGCCGGAGCAGGGCACCTACGTCGCCCGCTACCTGACGGTGGCCTCGGACGGGGAGGAGGTCAAGGGAGAGGTCCGGTTCACCTACAAGGGCAAGATGTCGGCGCCGCCCAAGGGCTGGAAGACCCCCACCGACCAGCCCGAACCCGCCCTGCTCGCCGCGGCCGGCGGCGAGGGCGCCGTCCCCCAGACCACCGCCCCCCAGTCGGTCCCTGAGACCGGTACGGTCCCCGAGACCGGCGCGGCGACGTCGGGGCCGCAGATAGGCCCCGTCCCTCAGACCGGCTCCGTCCCCGAGACCGGCGCGGCCACCACCTCGCCGCAGGCCGCGCCCGTGCCCGAGACCGGGGTGACGGGCGTAGCGCCCAAGGCCGGAACGCGGTCCGACTCCGGTACGGGCGTGATGGTCTGGCTGGTGCCCGCCGTCCTGGTCGTCGGAGTGGGCGTCATGGTGGTCCGCGCGGCCCGCCGCCCGGCACCGGCCGACGGCTCGGGAGGCCGTCCCGCATCCGGCGACGCCACGGCCCGCCGCCCTTCAACCGGCGCCAAGGCGAGGAAACCCCCGGCCCAGCGCACGGCCGCCCCAGGCAGGAAACCACCTGCCAAGACCACCAAGACGACCAAGCGACGCTGAGCACCATCCTCACCCCCGTCGCGCCAGGTCGCCGAGCGACGTCGAACCCCCCGTCCCCCCTCCTCACGCAAGGCCGCCAAGCCACATCGCTCCACCCCCCAGGAGAACCGCCGATGACGTCCACCCTCGCCCGCCGCCGTCCGTTGCTCGCCGCCCTGGCGCTCGCCTTCGCGCTGCTGATGGCCACGTCGGCCTGCGGCGGTTCGAACGCCGCCGCAGCTCCCGGCGCCTCGACGGTCAAGGAGATCGTGGTGACCATCGCCGGTCGCACCGTGACGCCCCCGCCCGGACGGGTCGACGTGACCAAGGGCCAGACGGTACGGATCACGGTGACCAGTGACGTCGCGGACGTGGCGCACGTACACGGCTACGACAAGGCGGCGGACCTCAAGCCCGGCACCCCCGCGAAGATCGAGTTCGTCGCCGACCAGAGCGGGCTGTTCGAGGTCGAGACCCACGGCACGGAGTTGCAGCTGTGCCAGCTCCTGGTGCGCTAGGCGGCGGGGTGCTCCTGGCTCACGGCATCGGCGGGCGCCAGGACCTGCCGATCCCGTTCTCGGCGGCGCTGACCGGCGCGATCCTCGCGCTGCTCGTGTCCTTCGTGGCGCTCGGCGCGCTGTGGACCGAGCCCAGGCTGGGCGGTGCCCTCGCGCGCACCCGCCCGTTGTCCGCCCTGCTCCAGCGCGCCGTGTCCTCCACGGCCTGGCCGTGGGTATGGCGGCTCGCCGGCCTGGCCGCCGCCACGTACTTCTGCGTCGGCCTGCTCTTCGGCCCCGACGACGTCGACAACCCCACCGCAGGGGTCTTCTACGTCGTGTTCTGGGTGGGCCTGGTGCCGCTGTCGCTGCTGTTCGGCCCGGTGTGGCGCGCCCTCAACCCGCTGCGCACGCTGCACCTGCTGGCCTGCGCGGCGCTCGGGCGCGACCCCCGGCTCGGGCTGCGGCGGCTTCCCCCCGGTCTCGGATACTGGCCCGCGGCGGCCGGCATCTTCGCCTTCGTGTGGCTGGAACTGGTCGCCCCCGAGCGGGCCACCCTTCCCGTCATCACGTTCTGGCTCGCGGCGTACACGCTGGCCATGCTCGCGGGAGCGGTGGTCTTCGGGTCGGACTGGTTCGACCGTGGGGACGCCTTCGAGGCGTACAGCACCCTGGTCGGCAGCCTCGCCCCGGTGGTGAGACGCCGCGACGGCGTCGTGACCTGGCGCAACTCCCTCGACGGCATGGCCGGCCTACGGCCCGCGCCCGGACTGACGGTGCTGGTGGTGGTGCTCCTCGGCTCCACCATGTACGACAGCCTCTCCAACGCGCCGATCTGGGTGCGCTTCGTCCAGGAGAGCGCGCTGCCGTCGCCGGTGATGGGTACGGCCGGTCTGGTCACCGTCATCGGCCTGGTGCTCGCCGCCTACCTCGGTACGACCGCGCTGGCCGGCCGCTGGGGCGAGGCGGAGCCGGGCACGACGGCGGGCGAACTGGCCCACGCCATCGTGCCGATCGCCGTCGGGTACGTGGTCGCGCACTACTACACGCTCTTCCTCCTGGAAGGCCAGCGGACCCTCGCCCTGCTCTCCGACCCGCTCGGCACCGGGGCCGACTGGCTGGGCACCGCCGGCTGGACCCTCAGCGCGGCCGGCACCACCCCTGCCGGAATCGCGATGCTCCAGGTGACGGTCATCGTCGTCGGCCACGTGCTCGGCACCGTCCTCGCCCACGACCGCGCCCTCGCCCTGTTCCCCCGCCGCGCCGCCGTCCTCGGCCAGATCCCCCTGCTTCTCCTCATGGTCGCCTACACCGTCGTGGGCCTGCTCCTGCTCTTCGCCGCCTGACCTGCGCACCCCGCGTGCAAAGAGCACGGCATCCCGCGCGGAAGACTCCCCAAAGGCAGGTGTGCGCCCCCGGCTACCGGTGATGACCGCCCCGTCCGGAGCGGACGACACATCGGGAGGGATCATGGGCCAGCAGGTACGCCACAGGATCGAAGTCGTGCCGCACTGGGTGAACCGCCTGTCCATGGCGGTCGGCGCGCCGTTCGACGATTTCCGCGCCCGGTACGAGCAGGCCGTCCCGGCGTTCGAGGCCGAACGCTTCGAGCGGCTCGCCGAGGACGACGCCGACTGGGACGCCATCCTCCAGGCGACGGCCGAGAACGCCCCGCACAACTTCATCCTCTACTGGAGCGGGGATTTCACCCACATCATGCGGCTCGCGGGGGACCGGTGGCGTTGCGTCGAGTACCTGATGGGAAACCACGTGATCGCCCAGCGCATGTACCACCACAACCCCGCCGTCCTGCTGTACGCGCCCCTCCGCACGGCCATCTACGAGGACGCCGACGGCGAGACCTGGTTCACGGTGGAACAACCCACCACCCAGTTCTCCAGCTTCGGCAACCCCGCCATCACCGAAGTCAGCAAACAACTCGACCGCGAACTGGCCTCCCTCCTCCACCACCTGAACGTCCCGGTCCCCGCCACCCTCACCTCCCCCACGGGCTGACAACCCCCTCTCAACCTTCAGCCACAGAAGGCACCCATCGCCTCACGACCCCTCGTAGGGACGATGAGGGGGGTATCACACGATCGCGCGAGCCGTAGGACCGTGCGGCCATGCTTCCGGTCGGTGTCTACGCGATCACTTGGCCCGCGTCAGCGGTTCGGGACATCGTTCAATCCGTACTTTCAGTAACTTCAATCTAACGCTGAGTCGGATCGGTATGCTGGCATACATGAAGCGCACCACGGTGAAGCTGTCGGATGAGCTTGATGCTCGTATGCGGCATGAAGCCGAGCGGCGAGGCATGACGGTGTCCGAGTGGACCCGAGAGGCCATTGAGGCGCATCTTCCCAGCGGGGGGCGTCGACAGTTGCTCGCCGCTGGGGCCGGTCACAGTGGGGAAGATGGCATCTCGGAACGTATCCGCGAGATTCTGGACCGGGAATGGGCTCGCCGTCACAGGGAGGCGTCGTAGCCCCTCTGATCATGGACGCAGGGCCCTTGTACGCATATGTCGATGCCGATGACAGGCATCACAAGGCGTGCCTTGCCTTGCTCGAGTCCCATCCTGGACCACTCAT
Organism: Sphaerisporangium sp. NPDC049003; assembly: GCF_043197795.1. Taxonomy (NCBI): domain Bacteria; kingdom Bacillati; phylum Actinomycetota; class Actinomycetes; order Streptosporangiales; family Streptosporangiaceae; genus Sphaerisporangium; species Sphaerisporangium sp. NPDC049003. Next base: position 32,181 of record NZ_JBICTU010000016.1, on the reverse strand, counting down.
CGTGCCTACTCTGGTGGTTACAGAAGCCGCCTATCTCATCTCGACGCGTCTGGGGGCCGAAGCGGAGATCAAATTCTTGGGCGACTTCGCCCGCGGTGTTTTCGCTGTACAACCAGTGCACCCATCCGATTGGCTACGGATGGCGGAGTTCGTATCCACGTATCGAGACCTCCCTCTCGGCACTGCGGATGCTTCCGTTCTGGCGTGCGCTGAGCGGCTACGCATCACTGACATCGCGACTGTGGACCGTCGCCATTTCACAATTGTGCGTCCTCGACACACCACCGCCTTGACGCTTCTGCCGTGAGCGGCCTTCCGGCCTGTTCGTAGCAACCAGAGCATGTTCGATGGGTAACGCATAGCTCACCGGATGCCCGGAGAGGGAGATGCCGCGTGGTCCGCGTCCCCGGCCTGTGCGCCGTCCGGCTTTCGGCGTGGTGTTTCGGGTTTTGGGACGCCGGAGTCCCGGCCGGGGGTTGCCCGGCCGGGACTCGGCTTTGCCTTCTAGGAGGGGACGGGGTCAGCCCACGACGGAGCGCAGGGGGATGCCTGCGGTGTTGAGGGCCTGGACCAGGTCGCGGAGGAAGGGGTGTTCGTCGGCCGAGAGGCCCTCGGGGTTCGGGATCGTGATGTAGGCCGAGCCGTCGGCCACGGCCGAGCTGCCCGTGTCGGTGTACTTCCCGATCACGGCCTCGGTACGTGCCAGGTCGGCCTCGGCGACCTGGATGGTGATGGGCCGCCACTCACCGCCGAGGTTGGCCGGCTCGTCGGTGGACTCCGCCTGTGCGCGAAGGGCGTCCGCGCTGCTCTGCGGCGTCGCCAGTCGCTGCTGCGGCTGGGGTGAGGCGGCGGGCGCCGGGGCGAGCAGTGCGTTCGCGACCAGGTGGATGCCGTTCTCGTTGTAGGCGCGGAACAGCGGGTTGTAGGCGAAGAGCACGGCGTGGCCGGTGCCGGTCGGCTCGTCGACGAGCGCGGCCGTGCCCTTCAGGGTGTCGGCCTTCACGGTGTAGCCGTTGGACCAGAACGTGTCGCCCGCCGGGTAGGTGAGGACGTTCACGCCGGTCTGGGTCGGGTTGAGGATCGGGTCGCCGTTGTTGAACTGGAAGTCCTCCGCCGGGCGTCCGAGCGCCACCGCGCTGGTGTTGGCCACGTTCACCCGGAAGTGCGAGCCGATGACCTGGTAGCCGGTCGGCTTGGCCTTCTCGGTGGTGGAGGTCAGGCCCGCGGCGCGGGCGACCCTGGTGCCCTCGTTACGCAGCCCGAGGTACGTGCCGCCTGCGGCGACCCATGCCTTGAGGTTCGCGAGGCCCTGCGCGGTCAGGCCGCCGGTCGCGCTGCTGCCGTCCGGGACGATCAGCGCGGTACGCCCGGTGAACGCCGCGGTGTTGTCGTTGATGTCGGCGGTCGTCACCGGCTTGAGGTTGAGACCCCAGCGGCTGCCGAGCACGTAGCGCGTCTCACCGTAGGACCCGGAGGTCGTGGAGATGCCGGTGCCGGCGAACAGACCGGTGTCGGGCAGGCGCAGCGCGGTGCCGGTGGCCGGCTTGGAGCTGCCCTTGAGGGTCACGCCGACCGACCGCGCCAGCTTGTCCAGCGCGTTCTTGTCCATAGCCTGAGCCGGCAGGCTGACCACGCCCGTCTTGAGGTCGCGGGTGAGGGCCACGCCCGAGCCGAGGAGCCGGAAGGTGAGCTCTGAGGCGGCGGCGGAGTCCAGCGCGTAGGAGTACGAGCCGTTCTTCGACACCGAGCAGTCGACGCCGCCTTCGAGGCGCTTGACCCGCTCGGCCTTCGGCGACAGCGCGTCCCCGGTGTAGACGGTGTCGACGCCCATCAGCAGCGGGTTGCTCCAGGAGGAGACGTCGTAGAAGTAGGGGAAGGGAACGTAGGGGTCCTCGCCGATCAGCGCCTGGATCCAGTGCTTCTGCGGCTGGTTCATCGGGATCCAGTACGCCCCCGCCGGAACCTTGAGGTTCTTGGCGGTACGGCCGCCGAAGATCCGGGCGTTGGGGACGGTGATCGCCTTTTCGAGCTCGTAGACCTCGACGTCCATGCCCCGCAGCCGCTCGACCAGACGGCGCACGTCGCCGAGCTGCCGGTCGGGCATCAGGAAGTACGACCGGATCTTGATGTCGGCCACCGGGAACTGGACGGTGTTGGTCGGCTGCACGACCTGGTTGGGCTCAAGCGCGCCGGACGCGCCCTCGGCGAGCGCCGTCTGCCAGATCTTGTAGTAGCTGTTGAGGATCTCGTTCTTGTTGGCGGCCGCCCAGCCGGTGGTGGCCCACTGCGTGTTGAACTGCTGCTGCACGCGGTCCTCGACCGCCGAGGTGCTGCCCTTCTCGAAGGTCATACCTGCGGCGCCGAAGCCGGCGGCGGGCACCGTGTCGCCGTACCCCATGTAGAACAGGTCATAGGTGGCGTAGTTGAAGTAGCACTCCGTGGTGACCGCGCCGCCGCAGGCGCCGTTGTAGCCGAAGCCCGCCGCGTTGGCGGCCCCGATCCGGTTGATCCAGTCGACGGGCTGGTCGGCGATCTCGTGGTGGATCGGATCGGCGTTCGGCGGGAAGAAGTACTGGCGCCCGCCCATCTCGTGGGCGTCGACGAAGACCTGCGGCGGGTAGTCGCGCAGCATCGCGATCTTGCCGTCGGTCTCCGGCTGGCTGCGGGCGAACCAGTCCCGGTTCAGGTCGAAGCCGTATTCGTTCTGCCTGCGGCTCGCGTCGCGGCCGTCCGGGTTCTGGGTCGGCACGATGACCGTGACGGTGTTCTCGTTGCGCTTGGCGACGTCGCAGGACAGCCCGCCGGCCAGTTCGTACAGCGTCTTCAGCGCGGCGTCGGCGCCGCTCTTCTCGCCGCCGTGGACGTTGCCCGCGATCCAGACGATGGCGGGGGTGTCCGCGGCGATGCGCGCGGCCTTGTCCGGCCGGAGCGACCGCGGGTCACGCAGTTCCTGGATCTGCTTGGCGATCTTCGCGAGCTGCCCCTTGGCCATGTGCTTCTCGCTGGACACGATGGCGTAGGGCAGCTCCTGGCCGGTGACGCTCCGCGCCATCGTGCCGGTGACCACCCGGCTGGACGCGTTCCCGACGGCCTTGACGTACTTCTGGATCTCTTCGGTCGTCACGACGCGGGACTGGCCCTTGCCGAGGGGGAAACCGAGGAACGACTCGGGGCTAGGCACGGAGGCGATGTGAGCGTTCGGGTCGGAGCTACATTGCGTGGGCTTCCCATGTGAATGGGTGTCCCTGTCCGCGTTCGCGGACGGGCTCAACGGCAGCACGAGTGCGGTCACGGCCATGACCGCGACACCCGCCACCTTCCCGTACACAGGTCTCCTGCACCTGGCGGTGCTTGGCATGACGACTCCTCAGGGGGCAGGGACGACCGGTCCCAGGTCAGGAGCAGGGCGTCCTTGGAAGAGCGACGCCACTGTGGCGTCGGGGAAAGATGATCCGGATGGTATAAAGGTGCAATAAAACGGTCAAGGGGCCACGAAGCGTCTAAAGTGTCACGATTGACGCATGTAACCCCTGTTCAACGCCTGGCCGGGAGCGGGCGAGGGCGCTGCCGGACCTGCCCGGAAGCCCTCGCGCGTCGCCGCCGGGGCGTACACCTCAGGCCCCGGTCCCGGCTCATGTGAACATCGCGTTACGTCTTCGGCGCGCGGCGATGGACGAGGCCGCGGTGGACCGAGGTGTCAGATGGGGGGCGTTGAAGAACCGATGCCGCGCGTGGAAACAAATGGATGTCAGTTTCCCGCGTTGGGTTCCGTGTGCCGACGACAATGGCGGCGGGGACGCCATTCGCGCCGGATCACAGGACCGTGCGGTACTCCATGTGGTCCTCGAACGTCGGCGGGGGCTGTTTTCTGAGGTCCGGGTCCGCGGGGGTGTCGGGTGTCAGGCTGGTAAGGATGGCGACGAGTTCCGCGCGGGTGTGGATGCCCAGCTTGCGGTAGATGCGGGCGAGATGAGTGTCCACGGTCCGCTTGCTGATCGACAGGATGGTCGCCACCTCAAGGTTGCTCATGCCCTGAAGTACCAGGTCGGTGACGCGGCGCTCGCCGGTCGTCAGCGGATGGGCGTTCTCCCGCCGCACGCCGGAGGAGGGGCGGGTGGCGGCGACGGCCAGGTGCTTGTCGGCCAGCGAGGCGAGCCGGACCGCGCCGCAGTCGACGGCGAGGTCGAGTCCGGCGGTCAGGGTCTCGCGCGCCCTGTGGTCGTCGCCGGTCTGGCGCTGGGCGATGCCCAGTCGGATGAGGGCCCGGGTGTACTCCAGCCTGGCGCCCCTGGTGCGCAGCAGGTCGACCGCCTCGTGCAGCATGTCGAGCCGGGCGGTTCCCTCGTACGCCACGCTTCCGGCGCTGAGGGCGCGGCCGATGGTCGTCGGCGCGCCCCAGGCGCGGGCCAGCTCCAGCTCCCGCTCGGCCGCCGCCCGCGCCGCCGTACGCTCGCCGAACAGCATGTACGCGAGGATCGCGTTGGTCCCCCAGGGGACGCAGGCGGGATTGGTGATGCCGGACGCGGTCAGGCGCCGCCCGCAGTCCAGCAGGATCCGCAGGCCGTCCCGGGGCCTGCCCTGGGCGATGTACAGGCGTCCGAGCGCGTCCATGATGTGGCCGGAGATCAGGGGATGGCAGTCGCCGTAGGGGTCGACGGCCCGGAGCAGCGACTCGGCGACGTCCAGCGCGCCGAGCTCGACGAGCGCCCTGGCCGCGTTGGCCGTGGCCGCCATGGCGAACCCCTCGGTGTGGGTGAGCTCCGCGAGGCGGGTCGCCTCGGTGGCGTCGCGCAGCGAGGCCTCCAGGCTTCCGAGCTGGTAACGCACCTCCGAGCGGACCACCAGCGCCATGACCAGCCGGGTGTCGGAGGCGACCGCGCGCGCCTCCGTGACCACGCGTTCGGACCAGTACGAGGCCTCGTCGATGCGGTCGCCCCAGACCAGGGGGAGCACCGCCCCGAGCGGGACGACGCCCTTGCCGTCGAAGCAGCGCCGGGTCAGCGTGAGCGTCCGCGTCAGGCCGCGCCCCTTCACGCCGGTGAGGAGGGCGAGCGCGCTGAGGAACTCCCTCGCCTGGGGGGTGGCCATCGCGTGCATCGACCGGACCAGCTCGCGCAGGACGCCGGTGGACCGCCCCCACAGCATCGCCTGCGCGCTGAAGATGAACAGCAGGTCGGCGCCGAACGCCGAAGGCGTCTCGGCGGCGATCTGGGCGGCCTCGGCGAAGACGCCGCCGGCCTCGGCCGAGTTGGCGGTGACCAGGATGTTGGCGAAGGGCGCGAGCGCGCTCATCCTCTGCGGGGCCGTGCGGACGCGGCCGAAGACGGTGCGCAGGTGCCGCAGGGCCGCGGGCAGGTCACGCTGCATCTCGACGGCGCCCAGCTCGGCGGTGATCTCAAGGTCGACGGCCGGCTCGTCGGACTCGGCGAGCGCGCGGTGCAGGTAGCGGGCCGCGGGCTCCCAGGCGTGCTCGGCCACGGCCTCGCGCGCCGCCTCGCGCAGGATTGCCACGGTCCACGGGTCGGCGGTCGGGCCGGTCGACATCAGGTGGCCGGCCGGCCGGTTGACGGGGGCGCCGAAGCGGTAGAGGAGCTTCGCGGCCCTGCGGTGGAGGTCGTCGCGGACCAGAGGATCCATCCCGGCCAGGATCGTCTGCTGGATGTGCTGGTGGACGAACCGGTCGGGGGGCGAGCCGACGAGGAGCCCCGCCCTGCGCAGGGTCTCGCCCGCCTCCCTGGCCGCGAGCTGGCCGAACCCCGAGAGCATGGCCGCGGTCTCCAGCCCGTCGTCGGGGGCGAGGATGGCGAGGCTCCTCAGCAGGTCGACGCTGGCGGGGTCGTGGGCCAGGAGCCATCCGAGCGCCGTCTCGGTCAGCGAGGTGGCCCCCAGCTCCATCACGCGGGGCAGCTCGGTCTTCTCCGGGCTCACCTTGGCCGCGACGAGCTGGCCGGCCAGCTGGTGGAGGAGCAGCGGGTTCCCCTGTGTGAGCTGGTGGCAGGCCGCCGCCACCTCCGCGTCGACCGCGGCGCCGATCGCCGACTCCAGCAGCTGCCCGGTGCAGGTACGGCAGAGCGGGGAAGGCTGGAGCAGCCGCGCGTACGGCAGGGCCGCGATGTCCCGGACGGCGTCGTGGCCACGCCGGGAGTGCGAGTCGGCGGTGAGGATCATGACGATGGGCAGCGAGTCGAGCCGCCTGGCGATGTACGAGCACCACTGGGCCGACTGGGCGTCGGCCTGGTCGGCGTCGTCGATGGCGATGATCAGCGGCTTGGGGCCGGTGATGGAGCGGGTCGCCCGGTACAGGCTCTGCAGCAGGTCGGGGGCGACGAGCCCGGTGCCGTGGGCCTCATAGGCGTGCCCGGGGACGAGCAGAGGGCCGGAGGTGGGCTCGGCGGGCGGCATGTCGCCCGCCGGGAGGGGGTCGAAGAGCTGGCGGACCACTCCGAAGGGGTAGTCGTGCTCGGCGGGGTGGCCGCGTGCCGTCAGGATGGCGCCGGTGTCCGGCCTCTCGGTCAGCGCGGCGTGGAGCAGTGTGGTCTTCCCGATGCCCTTCGGGCCGAGGATCAACAGGACGGACGGCTTTCCCGCGGACGCCGCGGAAAGCGCCTCCTGTATCACACGTAACTCGATGTCGCGGTGCAGCACCTGCTGCCCTGACAACATCGTTCCCCCCAGAGCCCGGGTGCTTACGTCTACACCAGGATCATGCCGCGTATGACTAGTCCCTTGTCAATACCTAATGCACCATCAAAGGACCTATCGCCTTATATAGGGCGGTATGTCGGGATGCGTAACGGACTGTGCGCCGCCCGACGGCACCCGGACCGAGCTTACCGCGAGGCGTAGGCCGGCCTGTGCCGGCGGGCGTCGTACGCATTTCCCGGATACGCAATCCGTACGCGGCACTTATAAAGGACACCCGAATACGTATGCCGGAATTACGTCTTTACACGGTCCTGGGCCGATGCGACTCTGCGATCAATGGAAATGAGCCCATACGGGGAGTGCCATGGATCGCCCACGCCTCAAAGCACACTTCGCCGCCCAGGTGGTCGAGGGATCGAAGGTCTTCCTTCTCGCCGAAGGCCAGCACTACCTCATCAAGGGGGCCGAGTGCGTCAAGGTGCTCCCCTACCTGGACGGACGGCACACGATAGCCGATATCGCAGGAGCGTTGGGCGCCGAGTTATCGCTTATGCAGGTCATGGTCGCCATCCGTAAATTCGACGCGTTGGGACACCTGGCGGACGGCCGGCCGGATTGGCCGGACAGCACGCTCGCGTATTGGGACGCGCAGGGAATCGACCCGAAGACCGTACAGGCCGCGCTCGCGGAGACCGAATTCACGGTTGTGGCCGGCGAGGGCGCCGACACCGGCGCGGTGGTCGCGCAACTGCGGGAACACGGGCTGCGCGTCAGGCACGCCCTGGTCGAGGAGGAGGCCGCGGCGCCCGGCGGCGCCCTCTCCCTGGTCGTCGTCAACGACTACCTCGACCCGTCACTCGAACGGCTCAACGCCGCCTACCTCGCCGCCGAGCACCCGTGGGCGCTGGTGAAGCCGACCGGGCTGACGCTGTGGGCCGGGCCCGTGATCCAGCCGGGCCGTACCGGCTGCTGGGCCTGCCTGTCCCAGCGGATCAGCGGGAACCGCCAGGTGGAGCGCTACCTGGCCGGCAAGCACGGCGACGGCATCCCGTACCACCCCGCGCTGGAGGCGAACCCGGCGGGACCGTCCCTGGTCGGCGGGCTGCTCGCGGTGGAGATGGCACGGATGGCCGCCACCGGCGCGCCGTCGCGGCTCGAAGGCAAGATGACCACGATCGACCTGCGCACGCTGGCCGCCACGGACCACACCATGATCCGGCTGCCGCAGTGCCCCGCCTGCGGCGACCCGACGCTGGTCACCGAGCGCAGCCCGAAGGTGGTGCTGTCGTCGCGCGACGCGCGGCACGTCACCGACGGCGGGTACCGCATCGAACCGCCCTCGCAGACCTACCAGCGGCTGGAGCGGCACATCAGCCCGCTCATCGGCGCGGTCACCCGGCTGCACACCTTCGCCGAGTACGACAACGGCGTCACCTACAGCTTCACCGCCGGCCACAACTTCGCCATGGTCGGCGACAACATGGACCTGCTGCGCCGTAACCTTCGCGGGCAGAGCGGCGGCAAGGGACGCACCGAGATCCAGGCCAAGGTCAGCGCCCTGTGCGAGGCCATCGAGCGGTACTCGGGCGTGTGGCGGGGCGAGGAGCAGGTGCGCAAGGCCGCCTACGCCGACCTCGACCCGGCCCTCGCCGTCCACGTGGAGTCCCTGCTCCACTTCTCCCCGTCCCAGTACGCCGGGCGCGACGAGTGGAACAAGGACCCGAGCCACCGGCTGCACCTGGTGCCGGAGAGGTTCCGCACCGACCTGCCGATCGACTGGTCGCCCGCCTGGTCGCTCACCGACGGCCGCGAGCGGCTCATCCCCTCCGGGTACGCCTGGTACGGCCACCCGGACCTGGAACGCCACTTCTACTGCGTGGGCGACTCCAACGGCAACGCGTCCGGCAACTCCATGGAAGAGGCGATCCTCCAGGGGTTCTGCGAGCTCGTCGAGCGCGACGCGGTCGCCCTGTGGTGGTACAACCGGGCGCGGCGCCCCGCCTTCGACCTCGACTCGCTGCGCGATCCGTATGTCGACACGCTGCGCGAGTTCTACGAGGGGATGGGTCGCAGCATCTGGCTCCTCGACATCACCACCGACCTGGGCATCCCCGCGTTCGTCGGGGTCTCGCACCGGATCGGCCACCCGGTCGAGGACGTCATCGTCGGCTTCGGCGCCCACCTCGACCCGAAGATCGCGGCGATCAGGACGCTGACCGAGGTCAACCAGTTCCTCCCGTCGGTGGAACGGCGCGACGAGCAGGGCAACACCCTCTACCTGGACAACGACATCGCCACCCTGGCCTGGTGGAAGGAGACCAAGCTGGCGAACGAGCCGTGGCTGGTCCCCGACCCTGCCCAGCGCCCGCGCACGCCCGCCGACTACGCCCCCTCCGACGGCGACGACCTGGCCAGGGACGTCGAGACGTGCGTGGCCAGGGCGAAGGCCGCGGGGATCGAGGTGATCGTGGTCGACCAGACCCGCCCCGACCTGGACCTCAACGTCGTACGGATGATCGCGCCCGGCATGCGGCACTTCTGGCGGCGCCTCGGCGCGGGACGCCTGTACGACGTGCCGGCCGAGCTCGGCTGGGTGCCACAGGCGAGCACGGAAGACCAGCTCAACCCCACGAGCGTCTTCTTCTGAGCGCGGAGGAGCAGACTGTGACCCAGACAAAGGTACGGCTCCGCCGCGACGCGGAGCTGGCGGAGTCCGGCGGCGCGCTGCGCGTGTCCGCGCCCGTGGGGGCCATCGGGCTTCGCGACCTGCCTCCCGGCACCGTGGCGGCCCTCGGTGCGCTCGCCGCCGGGGACATGACCGACGCCGGCCTCACCGCGGCGGTCGTCGACGGCGACGGCGAGGCAGGGCTGCTCCGCTGGAACATGCTCGTGCGCCGCCTGGCCAGGAGCGGGCTGCTGGAGTACAGCGTGGACGGCGCCCGGCTGCGGCCCGTCGGCAGCGGGCCGCTGGAGCCCGCCGCCGCCCCGGCCCCCGACGCCAGGGTGAAGCTGTCGCGGTTCGCCGTGGCGACCGCCGAGGACGGCGTGCTGACGGTGCGCTCCCCGCGTCACGCCGGCGTCGTCGAGCTGGCCCCGCGGGCGGCGGGGATCCTCGGCGCGCTCGCCGACTGGACCACCCCCGCCGAGCTGGCCGAGGCCCTGCCCGGCGTACCGGTCGAGCAGGTGCTGCGGTTCTTCGACGCCGCCGGCCTGCTGACGCGCACGTCCGAGGACGAGGACCAGTCGCACGCGCAGTGGACCCCCCGCGACCTCTGGCTGCACGCCCACAGCCGGGGGCCGCGCCTCACCGGCCGGTACGGCGGGACCTACCCGCTCGGGCCGAGGTTCGGCCCGCTGCCCGCCGCCCCCGCGCCGTTCGACGGCCCGCGGATCCCGCTGGCTCCACCCGACCTGGAGCTCGCGGCCAAGTCCGACCCCAGCCTGACCGAGACCCTTGAGCGGCGCCGCTCGCTGCGCGAGCACGACGCCGACTCCCCGATCACGGTCGACCGGCTCGGGGAGCTGCTGTACCGGTCGATGCGCAGGCGCAACTCCTTCACCTCGCCCGACGGGGCGGAGCTCGTCGACCGGCCGTACCCGTCCGGCGGGTCCATCCACGAGCTGGAGGTCTACCCGCTGATCGTGTCGTGCGAAGGGGCCGAGCCCGGTCTGTGGCACTACGACACCGCCGGGCACGCGCTGGAGCGCGTGGCCGAGCCCGGCCCGGCCACCGAGATCCTCGTGCGGCGGGCCAGGGCGTCCGCGTTGCTGGAGGCCGACCCGCAGGTGCTGCTCGTGGTCACCGCGCGCTTCGGCCGGGTGATGTGGAAGTACGAGACGATCGCCTACTCCCTCATGCTCAAGCACGTCGGCGTGCTGTACCAGACGCTCTATCTCGTCGGGACCGCGATGGACCTGGCGGTGTGCGGGCTCGGCGGCGGCGACGCCGGGGACTTCGCCGCCGCGAGCGGGCTCGACTACCTCACCGAGGGCAGCGTGGGCGAGCTGGTCATCGGCAGCAAGCGGGGATGAGCGATGAAATTCCGCTACAAGGCGCTCCAGCGGATGCGGGAGCCCGACGAGCTCGACTCCCCGACCCTGCTGGCCTCCCCGCGGGGATGGATCGCCACGTTCGTCGTGCTGATCATCGTCGCGGCGGTGACCGTGTGGGCCTTCGTCGGCCGGATGCCGATCACGGTGTCCGCGACCGGCCTGCTCACCCATCCGGGCGGGACCGCCCAGCTGCAGAGCCCGTACGCGGGGATGGTCCGCTCGATGTACGTCCACCCGGACGACACCGTCCAGCGGGGCCAGGCGGTGGCGGAGATCGTCCAGCTCGACGACACCTCGCGCCTGATCAAGAGCCCGTTCACCGGGCACGTGGTCGCCAGCACGGCCGACGACGGGCACATGGTCACGCCGGGCGAGGACCTGATGACCATCGAGCGCACCGACGCGCCCGACGACCGGCTGGTGGCGATGCTGTTCGTCCCGGGCGACCGCACGCTGGGCGTCGTCCCCGGCAGGGAGGTCGACCTCGCGGTCTCCTCGGCTCCGCCGGGGGCCTTCGGGCTGCTGCGCGGCCGGGTCGCGTCGGTGAGCACGTACCCGCTGATGCTGGAGGGTGTGGCGGACCTCGTCGGCGGTGAGGCGGCGGCGCGCGGCTACGTCAAGGGAGCACCGCCCCGGCTGGTGATCGTCGACCTGGAGCGGGACCCGGGCACGACCTCGGGGTTCGCCTGGTCCACCAAGGACGGCCCGCCGATGCGGCTCTCGTCGCAGGTCAACGTCACGGGCTCGATCAACCTGGGCGGTCAGACGCTGTTCGACCTGCTCCTCGGCCGCTGAGCGGCACCAGTCACGGCTCCAAGAGGAGAGACGAATGAGCCAAGCCACGGCGAGCCCACCCCTGGCCCCGGAGGGGGGTGGGCCGCGGCGTCCGGCCGCCGCCAAGGGGGCCAAGGACGGCAAGGAGCCCAAGGCGCGCTGGGGGAGATGGCGGAGCACCACGCCGACGGTGATCCAGATGGAGGCGGTCGAGTGCGGCGCCGCCTCCCTGTCGATGATCCTCGGGTACTACGGGAAGTTCGTCCCGCTGGAGGAGCTCCGGTCGGCCTGCGGCGTCTCCCGTGACGGGGCCAAGGCCTCCAGCGTGCTCGCCGCGGCCCGGCGCCACGGCCTGATCGCCAGGGGCTTCCAGATGGAGGCCGCCGACCTGCGCACCGTCGCCAAGCCGGCGATCATCTTCTGGGCGTTCCAGCACTTCATGGTCGTGGAGGGGGTGCGCACCCGGTTCGGGAAGAAGGTCGTCGCGGTCAACGACCCGGCCAGCGGCCCCCGCCTGATCGACTGGGCGGACTTCGACTCCGGGTTCACCGGGGTGGTGCTGACGTTCGAGCCCGGCCCGGACTTCGAGCCCGGTGGGCGCCCCACCCGGGTCGGCCAGGCCCTGCTGTCGCGGCGGATGCCGTCCGGCCGGGCGCTGCCGCTGATCCTGCTGGCCAGCCTGATCCTGGTGATCCCGGGCATCATCGGCCCGGCCTTCAGCCGGCTGTTCATCGACCGGATCCTGTCCGGTCGCGACCCCGACTTCCTGTACCCCCTGCTGCTCGGGATGGCGGTGACCGCGGTCTCGGTGTTCGTCCTGACCTCCGTGCAGCGGCACTACCTGCTGCGGCTGGAGATCAGGTTCGGGCTGGTGAGCTCGGCCCGCTTCTTCCGGCATCTGCTGCGGCTGCCGGTCGAGTTCTACCTGCAACGCCGCCCGGCCGAGGTGGCCAAACGCGTGCAGGCCAACGACATGGTCGGCGAGATCCTCTCCCGCGACCTGGCGATCACCGTCATCAACCTGGTGCTCGTGCTGTTCTACGCGGTGATCCTCATCCGGTACGACCTCATGCTCGGCCTGCTCGGGGTCGGCATGGCGATGCTCAACATCCTCGTGCTCAGGCGGGTCTCCCGGGCACGCACGGACGCGGTGGCGGCGCTTCGCGCGGACATCGGCAACCTGACGTCCACGACGTTCAACACCCTGCAGCTCATCGAGACCGTCAAGGCCAGCGGAGCCGAGCCGAACGCGTTCCAGCGCTGGTCGGGGTTCCTCGCCAAGGCCGTCACCGCCAAGCAGCGGCTCGGCGTGGCGACCGCCACGCTCACCGTGGTCCCCCCGCTGCTGGCCGGGATCAACAGCGGGCTCATCCTGCTCATCGGCGGGCTGCGCGTGGTCGACGGGGTGATCAGCGTCGGCATGCTGGTCGCCTTCCAGACGCTGCTCAACTCCCTGTCGCGTCCGGTGACCCAGCTCACCAACCTGGGCGGGCAGCTCCAGAACATCTCCGCGGACATCAACCGCCTGTACGACGTCGAGCGCTACCCGGTCGCGCAGTGCTTCGAGCCGAGGCCCGGCGAGGAGCCGGCGGACGGACGCCTGGACGGCTGCATGGAGTTCTCGCACGTGTCCTTCGGATACAACCCGATCGCCCCGCCGGTGATCAAGGACCTGTCGTTCTCGATCGTGCCGGGCCGCCGCGTGGCGGTCGTCGGCCACTCGGGCAGCGGCAAGTCGACCGTCGGCAAGCTGGCCGCCGGCCTGTACGTGCCCGGGTCGGGCCAGGTCCTGCTGGACGGCCGTCCGAGGCTCGAACAGTCGCGTATGGCCCTGGCCGCGTCCATCGCCTACGTCGACCAGGACATCACGCTGTTCGAGGGGACCGTGCGCGACAACCTGACGCTGTGGAGCGACGACATCGCCGACGAGGTGGTGATCGCGGCCCTGCGCGACGCGGCCATCTTCGACGTGATCGCCGCCCGGCCCGGTGGTCTGAACAGCGGCGTCCGCGAGGGAGGCCGCAACTTCAGCGGCGGCCAGCGGCAGCGGCTGGAGCTGGCGAGGGCGCTGTCGATCCAGCCGACGCTGCTGGTGCTGGACGAGGCGACCAGCGCGCTGGACCCGGAGACCGAGCGGATCATCGCCGACAACCTGCGCCGCCGCGGCTGCGGCTGCCTCATCATCGCGCACCGCCTGTCCACCATCAGGGACGCGGACGAGATCCTCGTGCTCGACAAGGGCGAGGTGGTCGAGCGCGGCCGTCACGAGGAACTGCTCGCCGCCGGCCGCCACTACGCGAGGCTCATCGAGAACGCCCACAGCAACGGCGACAGGGGTTGACCGTGACCGGATTCGCGCCGTTCTTCGCCGAGGCCGCGACGCCCGTCGACTACTCCGCCGACCGCCTGCTCGTGGCGTCCGACCTGCGCGAGGTCCTGCTGGTCGAGGAGGGGGCCGTCGACCTGTTCGCGGTGCGGCTGGAGGACGGCAAGCCCGTGGGCCGGTGGAACTTCCTGTGCCGCATCAGCGAGGGGTCGCTGCTGCTCGGCTCGCCCAAGGGCCCGAAGCACAGCATCGTGGGCCGTCCCGTGCCGGGCACCCGGGTGTCCCGGATGCCGCTCGGCCGGCTGCGGGGGCTGTCGGCCGGCCCGTCCGGCCCCCTGCTCCCCGACGAGCACGAGGTGGCCGTCAAGCAGTTCGTCCGCGGCCTGGAGGCGGGCATCATCTCGCTGGCCCAGGCCATGCGCGACAACCTGCCCCCGCGCGAGTTCGTCGCGCTGTCGCCCGGCGCGCCCACCGATCTGGCCGACGGCGCGGCGACCCGGTCGGTGGACGGCCTGTGCTGGGTCGGCGTCGAGGACGGCGTGGTCGAGATGCCGGAAGGCGTCGCGGGCCGGCTCACCGCGGGCGCCCACATCTGCGTGACCGAGCGGGACTGGCTGGTCGCCACGGGCCCGGCCCGGCTGCGTGCCAGGACGACCTGGGAACTGCTGGCCGACGAGACGATCTGGGCCAGGTGGGTGGAGTACGCCACCCGCTTCCTGTACACCGTGGACCGCCGGGTCGAACGGCAGGGCGCGCGCGAGCTGGAGATGCTCGCCCGGCGGAACGAGCGGGAGAAGGACATCCTGCGCACCGCCCGGCGGGGCTTCGACACGCTGGTGCGCGACACCGAGGCCCGGGTGCGGCTGGCCGACGTCACCACCGATTCCCCCGCGCTGGCCGCCGCCAGGCTCGTCGCCTCCCACGGAGGGTTCCGGGTCACCGCGCCCCCGCCCGGAGGCTCCCACGGCAGGCAGATCGACCCCCTCCAGGCCATCGCCCTCGCCTCCGGGGTGCGCACCCGGTCCGTACGGCTGGACGAGGGGTGGTGGAAGAAGGACCTCGGCCCCATGGTGGGCTTCCGCAAGGGCGACGAGACGCCCGTGGCGCTGCTGCCGATCGGCTCGCACTACGTGCTCGCGCAGCCGGGGCAGAACCGGGTCACCCCCATCACGCACGCGGTGGCCGAGACGCTGACCAACCGCGCGGAGGTGCTGTACCAGCCGCTGCCGCGCGAGGTGCGCACGGTGGCAGGGCTGCTGCGGTTCGGGCTGGCGCGCAACCGCCGTGACTTCTGGGTGCTGGCGTCCCTCGGCACGCTCGTGGCGATCATCGGCCTGCTGGTGCCCTCCATGACCGGGCTGGTGCTCGGCACGTTCGTGGCGAGCGCCCAGCGCGACCTCATCGTGCAGGGGGCGCTGCTGGTCATCGGGGGAGCGTTCGTGGCCGGCGCGCTGTCGATCGTGCAGAACATCGCGGCACTGCGCATCGAGGGGCGGTCGTCGGCCCGGTTGCAGGCCGGGGCCTGGACCCGGTTGCTGTCGCTGCCCGCCACGTTCTTCGCCCACTACTCCACCGGGCAGCTCGGCACGACCGTGCTCGGCGTGAGCGCGGCGCAGGAGATGCTCTCCGGCGTCGTGACCACCGCCACGCTCGGTCTGTTCGGCGGGCTGGCCAACCTCGTGCTCGTGTTCTTCTACGACGGCAGGATGGCCCTGATCGCCACCCTGCTCGTGCTGGTCAGCGTCCTCGTGTGCGCGGTCGCCGGATATTTCGAGATACGTCTGCAACGACGCCTGTACGAGCAGGAGCAGCGGCTGTCCTCGCGGGTGTTCCAGCTCCTGAGCGCCGTGCCGAAGCTGCGGGTGGCCGCGGCCGAGGACCAGGCGTTCGGCGTGTGGAACCGCGACTTCCTGCAGACCCGCAGCACCTCCGCGTCGGCGCGGCGGCTGCAGAACCTGGTCACGACGTTCAGCGCCGGGTTCCCGCTGGTCTGCTCGGTCCTCATCTTCGCCGTGGTGGCCGGGCCGATGCACGGCGAGCTGCCGATCAGCGTCTTCCTGTCGTTCTTCGCCGCGTTCAACCTGCTCATGGCCTCGGTGCTGCAGTTCACCGGCGCCGCGATGACCGCGATGAGCGTCGTGCCGATGCTGGAGAAGATGCGCCCGGTCCTCGCGGCCGAGCCCGAGGAGCTCACCGGCAAGGCCGACCCCGGCGACCTGTCCGGCCGTATCGCCTTCTCCCGGGTGTCCTTCCGGTACGGCGAGGACGGCCCCCTGGTGCTGAGCGACGTCGACCTGTCGGTGGACCCCGGCGAGTTCGTCGCGATCGTGGGCCCCACCGGCAGCGGCAAGTCCACCATCCTGCGCCTCCTGCTCGGCTTCGAGCAACCGGTCGCGGGCACCGTGCTGTACGACGGCCAGGACCTGGGCGAGCTCGACATCGGCGCGGTGCGGCGGCAGTGCGGCGTCGTCCTGCAGAACGGCGCCCTGCTCGCCGGGGACATCCGGCAGAACATCATCGGCAGCAGCAACCACACCGTCGACGACGCCTGGGAGGCCGCCGCGATGGCCGGCGTCTCCGACGACATCACCGCCATGCCCATGGGCATGCACACGGTCCTGTCGGAGGGGACGAACACCCTGTCGGGCGGCCAGCGGCAGCGCATCATGATCGCCCGGGCGCTGGTCTCCCGGCCCCGCATCGTCTTCTTCGACGAGGCCACCAGCGCCCTGGACAACCCGACCCAAAACGTGGTCGCCGAGAGCACCCGCCGGCTGAACGCCACCCGTATCGTGATCGCCCACCGGCTGTCCACCATCAAGGACGCCGACAAGATCGTGGTGCTCGACGGCGGCCGGATCGTCCAGCAGGGCCAGTACGACGAGCTGGTCTCCGACACCGACGGCCTGTTCGCCCGCCTGGCCCGGCGTCAGATGTGACGCCGCCCCCAGAACCGCTCGGTTCCTCTGAGCCGACGCACGGCCCCGGAACCGCTCAGTTCCTCTGAGCTTGGGCAACTCGGTTGAGTTGCGTCGCCGCCACCCGGGAAGATGGCTCTGGAACGACGGCCTCAGCGGCCCGCCCGCGCCTCGAGGTCTGGTTCGCGGATATGCGTCCGCGGCCAGACCCGAGAAGGAGGACAACAAATGGATTTTCTCCTGTTGATCCACGGCGACGAAATGCTGTGGGACGCATTCAGCGACGACGAGCGCGAGCGCATGGCCGAGGGGCACCGCCAATTCGGCCGCGCGATGGTCGAATCGGGCGTCCGCATCAAATACGGCGCGGGCCTGACCAGATCCCGCACGGCCAAACTGGTCCGGCCGGACGGCCCGGCCGTCCCCGGCCCGTACGCCGTCGGCCGCGAGCAGATCGGCGGGCTCTGGATCATCGAGGTCGAGTCGGCCGAGGAGGCCGAGGTCTGGGCGCGGAAGATGCCGTACGCGCCCGGTGACATCGTGGAGATCCGGCCCTGCGACCCCACGTGAGCCCCGCTCCGGCAATGTGACCGGCGAGGCCGGTGCGTCCGCGTCCGCCGCGGGCGACCGGCCACTCCCCGGCGGCCTAGTAGCGCGGCCTGCGGCTGAGCGCGATGCCTCCGACCAGGAAGACCAGGCCGGCGACTCCGTAGATGATGGCGGTCGTCGTCGAGGGCGGCCTCTGGCTGGCGTTCGCGATCGCCAGCCCCAGGCCGACGATCGCGCTGATGTAGCAGAAGATCGCGATGAAGATCTTCCAGAACGGGCTCATCTCTTCCTCCAAGGTGATCCGGCCGGGCCGCCCGGTGCGGTCCCGGCGACGACGAATCCGAGCAACATGACCCAGGCGTCCGGGTCGGCGCGGAACCTCTTCCACCGGTCGGTCGCCAGGGCGAGCTGGGCCATCGACAACGCGCCGGACGCCACCAGCGGGACCAGCCGCTCCGGGCCGAGGTGCGGCGCGAAGGACTCCGTCGGATGGTCGTCGTTGGTGGTGGCGAACGGGCGCAGCACCACGTCGGCGAAGCCCTCCCGGCGCAGCAGCCGGGTCAGCTTCCTGCCGATCTGGCGGTCTCCCCCCGCGTCGCGCTGTGCGGTGGCCATCGTGCCGTGCACCGACGCGAGCTCGGGGTACATGGGGTCGGCCAGGCCCCACAGCATGCTGTCGACCTCGATGACGACCAGCAGGCCGCCCGGCCGCAGCACGCGCAACGCCTCGGCGACCACAGGCGCCGGATCGGCCACGTGCTGGAGTACGTACCTGAGCAGGACCCCGCCGACGCTTCCCGTACGCAGGGGCAGCCGGGCGGCGTCGCCCAGCAGGAGCGGGGCTCCCGCGCCCGCGGCGTGCGCGAGCACCTTCTCGTCGATGTCGGCCGCCACGATGGGCAGATCGGGCTCGGCGGCGCGCAGCCGGCGGGTGACGGCGCCCGACCCGGCGCCCAGCTCCAGCAGCGGCCCCGCCCCGGGCAGACCGAGGTCGCGCAGGATGCGCAGCTCCTCGTCGAAGGACAGGGCCGCCTGGGCCTCCAGCCGGGCCAGCTCGCCGCCGAGCCCGCCCCACGTCGTGTTGGCCGCGTCGTAGGACCCGGCCCTGTGGACCGCGGCCTCCTGCGCCGTCATCGCGGCCTCGGGATCATCATCATGCCGTGCCGGGGCCGCAGGGTGACCAGGGCCTCCGGTTCCACCGGGAAGCCCTCGACCAGCTCAAGGCGCGCTTCCCGCAGGATCACGGCGAGCACGAGCGTCGCCTCGACCAGCGCGAAGTGCTGCCCGACGCAGATGCGCGGTCCTCCGCCGAAGGGCAGGTACTGGTGGCTGAGGTGCCTCGCCGCCCGTCCGGACGCGAACCGCTCAGGTCTGTACGCCTCGGGCTCGTCCCAGTACCTCGGGTCGCGGTGCAGCACCCACGGGCTCACGCAGACCAGGGTGCCGGCGGGCACGTCGTAGCCGCCGATGACGTCGTCCTCGACCGAGCGCCGTGAGATGAGCCAGACGGGCGGGTAGAGGCGCATGGCCTCCTGGATGGCCCGGCGGCAGGCCTCCAGCCTCGGCAGGTCGGCGGCCGTCGGCATCCGCCCGGCGAGGACCTCGTCGATCTCGGCGTACACCGCCCGAGCCGCCTCCGGGTGGCGGTCGAGCAGGTAGAGCGTCCAGGTCAGCGACTTGGCCGTGGTCTCGTGCCCGGCCATGATGATCGTCAGCACCTGGTCGCGCAGGTCGGTGTCGGACATCGCGTGCCCGGACGCGAGCATCGAGGTGAGCAGGTCGTGCCCGCCGCCCCCGCCCGTGCGCCGGGCGGCGATGATGACGCGGGTCACCCGGTCGAGGAACACACGCGCCTGGTGGAAGCCTGCGTATCGTACGGCCGTATCCGCGGGGTCGATCGCGTCACCCGGTACGTAGTGGCCGATGAAGCGGTTGACCGCGTCCACCGCGCGCCCGAACCCGTCCCCGGCGCCGCCGATGTCGGTGCCGAGCATGGCCTTCACGATGACCGTCAGCGTGAGCGCGGTCAGGTCGTGGTCGACGCGTACGGCCTGGCCTTCGCCGCCGCCGGTCCAGCGGTTCAGCAGTCCGGCGGCCGCGTCGGTGATGACCTGGTCGAACCGCTCGACCTCGGAGGGCCGGAAGGCCGGCGCGCACATACGGCGCTGCGCGGCCCACTCGTCGCCGCTGCTGGTCAGCAGCCCGTTGCCGAGGAGCGGGCGGAGCATGTCGTCGTCCGGCGTGCGGTCCTTGGTGTAGTTGGACCCGTTCTCCTTCAGGACGTACCTGGCGAGGTCGGGCCGGTTGAGCATGTAGACCTGCTCGCCGTCCGCGTCGTGCCGGGTGACGTCGCCGTAGGCCGCCATCGAGGTGACGAAGTCGAGCGGCGCCTCACGCATCGCGCGCAGGCTCTGGGTTCCGCCGGGTCCCGGTGGAAGCCGGGGAGATACGTACGTACCGGACATCAGCTCTCCGAATCACTTACGTGAAATTCGATTCCGAATACGTATTACCGAATGCTTAATACGTACGGGTGGAGTCGCATTATTCATGCCGATCCATTTGGAGCGTACCCCAGCCGCCTAGGCCCCTCAATACTTATCTTCGGCGATCGGAAATTAAGTCTGGGCAGCTTGAATTAGGCGTGCAAGACTCCATTCCAGGACGGCGCACCGCGCCAAGTGAAAAGCTCCAGGAGGACTCAATGGCCCTGAATCCCGCAGAGCGGACCGAATTCGTCAACTCCTACACCCGCGTCCTGATCACCGCCTGGTCGAGCGAGGAGTTCTCGGCCAAGCTCGACAGCAACCCGCGCGAGGCGCTCGCCGAGGCCGGGCTGGAGCTCCCCGCGGGCGCCCAGATCACCCTCGTCCGCACCGTGCCCGAGGGACACCACGACACCAACCTCGACGTCCAGGTCGGCCTGTGGGAGCGCGGTCTGGACACCGGCGTCTTCGAGTTCCACGTCCCGGAGACCCCGCAGATCGACATGGCCGAGCTGTCCGAGGGCGACCTCGACTCGATCTCGGCCGGTGTCTCCCCCGACAGCGCCATCGACATCAACTGCTGCTGCTGCCCCTGCTGCTGCTGCACCTGAGTCGGAAGCGGCCCGGCACACCGGCCGCGCGGACCGCGCGGCCTTCGCAGGGGACCGCCTGCATGGCGGTCCCCCGAGAGGAGGAAGAGGTCATGGCCACGGCCGTCGATCAGGCGAACCCCATTCACGTGCGTGGGCTGAGGAAGTCCTACGGCGGCGCCCGTGTCGTCCAGGACGTGGACCTGGACGTCTACTCCGGCGAGGTCTTCGCCCTGCTGGGGCCGAACGGCGCGGGAAAGACGACCACGGTCGAGATCCTTGAGGGAGTTCGCCGGCGCACCGGTGGCGAGGTTCGCGTCCTCGGCCGTGATCCCGCCGAGGACGCCCCGGAGTGGCGTGCGCGGCTCGGCATCGTGCCCCAGTCCACGGGCGCCTACGCCGACCTGACGGTGCGTGAGGTCGTCGAGCACTTCGCGGCGTTCTACCCGGCGCCGCTTCCCGTCTCGCAGGCCATCGGGATGGTGGGGCTCGGCAAGCAGGAGAACAAGCAGGCGCAGTCGCTCTCGGGCGGCCAGTTGCGCCGCCTGGACGTGGCGGTGGGGATCATCGGGGATCCGGACCTGATCTTCCTCGACGAGCCGACCACCGGCCTCGACCCCGCGGCCCGGCTCGAAGCGTGGGACCTGGTGCGGTACTTCGCCGATCGCGGCAAGACCACCGTGCTCACCACGCACTACCTCGACGAGGTGGAGGCGCTGGCCCAGCGGGCCGCCGTCATCGTCGCCGGCAAGGTCGTGGAGGTCGGCTTGGTCGCCGAGCTGGGCGGGCGTCTCGGCACCCCGGCCATGCTGAGCTTCACCCGGGTCGGCGGCCTGGTGGGCAAGGCCCTGCCGCAACTGCCCGCGGACGCGCTGGTCGATCCGCCGGACGACGAGGTCGTCACCCTCCACACCCACCATCCGACGCAGGCCCTCGCGGCGATTCTCCCGTGGGCCGCGGAGGCGGGCGTCCCCGAGCTGCCGGGTCTGCGGATCCAGCGCCCCACCCTTGAGGACGTCTATCTCACGCTCATCCGAGAGAATCAGGGGACCACTTCATGATCACTCCTGGCACGGCGGTGGTCGAACAGGGCCCGGCGGCGCGGACCGCCGGGCAGAGCTCCAGCCTGTGGCGGGCCTCGGTGGCCCGTTCCTCGGTGGAGCTGAAGTCGTTCTTCCGCAACAGGCAGTCACTGTTCTTCACACTGCTGTTGCCGATCGTGCTGATGCTCGTCCTCGGCTCGATCTTCTCCGGCACGGTGCCGGGGACGCACACCGACTTCAAGACGATGTTCGTGGCGGGGATCATCGCCTGCGGCATCATGAGCGTCAGCTTCAACGGCCTGGCGATCAGCATCGCGATCGAGCGGGACACCGGCATGATCCGCAGGCTCGCGTCCTCGCCGATGCCGAAGTCCGCCTATTTCATCGGCAAGATCGTCCGCGTCGTGGTGACGGGGTTGCTGGAGTCCGCGGTCCTGGTCGCGGTGGGCGTCGCGCTGTTCCACCTGCCGATGCCGCCGGACGCGACCCACTGGCTCACCTTCATCTGGGTGCTCCTGCTCGGCGCCATGGCCTGCGCGCTGCTCGCCGTCGCGTTCAGCACGGCCATCCCGAACGCCAGGTCGGCCCCCGCGATCGTCACCCTGCCGTTCCTGATCCTGCAGTTCATCTCGGGCGTCTTCTTCCCCTACGGCCAGCTCCCCGTGTGGATGCAGACGATCGCCGCGTTCTTCCCGCTCAAGTGGATGACGCAGGGCCTGCGCTCGGTGTTCCTGCCGGCCGACTTCGCCAGGGTGGAGCCCGCGGGCACGTGGGAGCTCGGCCACGTCGCGGCGGTCCTCGCGGCGTGGTGCGTGGCCTCGCTGCTGCTGAGCCTGCTCACCTTCCGCTGGCGCGGCGCGAACGTCAAGTGACCGGGCCGCCCGGCGGGCCCGTCAGATGGCGAGGTTGAAGCCGTCGAGCCGCCGGGGCAGGAGCGACGGAGCCCAGACGGGCGTGGCCCCCGTGGCCCGCAGCCCGGGATGGCGGCACAGCAGCTCGCGCAGCAGCAGTGCCCCGGCGTGCCTGACCAGAGGAGCACCCAGGCAGAAATGGGTGCCGGTGCCGAACGCGAGGTGTGGATTGGGCGAGCGGGTCACCACCAGGTCATCCGGCCGGTCGAAGACGGCCGGATCCCGGTTCGCCGCCGCGACCAGCGCGAGCACCCGGGCACCCGCGGGGATCGTCCCGCCCGCCAGCGCCACGGCCTCCGTCGTCACGCGCGCGGTGAAGGGGATCGGTGACTCCAAACGCAGCAGCTCGTCCACGGCCGTCACCGCGAGCTCGTCCCCTCCGTCGCGCAGCCGCTCGATCACCTCCGGACGGGGGAGCAGCCAGTACAGCGCGTTGCCCACCATCTCGGCCAGCGGCTTCCAGCCTCCGACGACGGCCAGGGAGGCGATGCCGAGCTTCTCGGGCCGGGTGAGCCGGTCGTCGGCCACGAGCCTGCCCCAGGGCGAGTCCTGGGCGCCGCCCGCGCGCTCGTCCAGGAACCGCGTGAGGTCCCCCATCGCGACCCGCCCCGCCGCCGCGGCCTGCGGTCCCGCGAGGGGGTCCAGGTTCGCCGAGACGCGGCGGGCCAGGTCGGCGAAGGCCGCGTGGTCGGCGGGCGGCAGGCCGAAGAGCCTGGCCAGCACGCCGGTGGCGAGCGGCTCGCCGATGTCCGCCGTCGCCTCGACGCCGGTACGGCCCGCCAGTTCCGTCAGGATCCGGTCGACCTCGCGCGCGATGCCGTCCGCGACGCCGCGTACCGCCGCCGGGCCCATCAGGAGCGCGCCCGGCGCGCGGAGCCGCTGGTGCTCGGGCGGGTCGGTGGTGAGCATCGACGGCGGCAGCGCGTCCTCCCTGACCCGCTCCCGCTGGCCCATCGCCGCGGAGAACCTCGGGTCGCGCAGGACGAGCGAGCAGTCGGCGTGGCCGGTCAGCAGCCACATGCGCGAGGTCACGTCGAAGTGGACCGGGTCGTTGGCCAGCAGCCACCGGTACGCCGGGTACGGGTCGACCCGGCCACGCGGTGAGAACGGGTGGGCAAGATCGCCTGGCAGGGTGCGGGGAGCCGCCATCACGTGTCCTCCTGATCATGCGGTGGACAAACTACTACAAGGGGGTGAACGGTGGCGCAGTTCGACGTTGTCGTGATCGGCGCGGGCATCAGCGGCCTCACCGCGGCCCGGCGCCTGCGGGACGCGGGACTGGCGGTCGCCGTGCTGGAGGCCAGGGACCGGGTCGGCGGCCGGATCCGCACCCACCGGCCCTCGCTGCTGGAACTCGGCGCGCAGGTGATCCACGGGGACCGCAACCCCATCTGGTCCCTTCCCGGCCAGGAACGTCCGCCGCCCCTGCCCCGCCGGACGGCCTGGGTGCTCCTCGGCGACGAGGTGCGGCCCATGGCCGTCCTCGCCGAGAGCGGCCCGCCTCCGCCGGTGCTGGAGGAGCGCCTGCTCGACGGCGCGACCGAGGACGTGCCGGTCACCGAATGGCTCAAGCGCGAAGCCCCCTCGGCGGCAGAGGCCACGGCCGAGTGGTTCCGGCAGAGCTGGGCGGCCGACCCGGACGTGCTCAGCGCGCTCGGCCTCGCCCGCGGCCGTCGCGCGGCGCGCGTGGGCCGGGGCGAGTTCCCGATCCCCGGAGGTCTCGACCGGCTGCCCGCGAGGCTCGCCTCCGGCCTGTCCGTACGGCTGGGCACCCCGGTGCTGCGCGTCGCCTGGTCTCCCGGCCACGTGGACGTCCTCACCGCCGGCGGCACGACCGCCGCCGCCGCGGCCGTCGTCACCGTCCCGCCCCCGCTGGTCGCCGGCGGCAGGCTCGTCATCAACGACCTGCCCGTGCGCAAGCAGGCCGCCGCGTACGAGCTGCGGCTCGGCGACGCGTGGTGCGCCGTGGTCACCTACCCCGTCCCCGCCCCCGAGTCGGGCGTCGTCTTCGACGCCGGCGGGCGGCTCGGATTCCTCAGCGCCACGGCGGGCCGCCCGGAGGTGCTCGTCGTGGCCAAGGACCGCGCGGCCCGGTCCGCCCGCGCGATCGCGCGTGAACCCGGCGGCCTGTCCACGCTGCTGGGCGAGGCGATGCCGTGGACCCGAGGGCTGGAGCCCGCGGCGGTCGACGTCGCCGACTGGGGCGCCGACGAGTGGGCGGGCGGCGCGTTCACCTATCCCGGCGTGGGAGCGCTCTGGGCGCCCGAGGTCTGGGCCGAGCCGATGGGCGGCACGCTCTTCTTCGCCGGGGAGGCCACCGTGGGCCGCTCAGGACCGCCCATGGCGCACATGGCCATGGCCACCGGCGAACGCGCGGCCAACGAAGTGATCGAGGCGCTGAAGGGATGCCGATGACGCCGATGACACAGCATGGGGGATGGTTCCTGCTGGCGCTCGAAGAGGAGCTCACCGAGGAGATCACGCCGCTCCGGCTCGGGAAACGCGCCCTGATCGCCGTCCGGGACGGCGAGCGGATCCGCGTCTTCGACGGAGCCTGCCCGCACCGTGGCGCCCACCTCGGTTACGGCGGCAAGCTGGACGGCTCGTGCGTGATCTGCCCGTTCCACGGGAAGCGGATCTCGCTGGGCGACGGCGGCCGGCGCTGGTCGGTGGCCGAGCTGCCGACAGAACGCGCGGGCGCGGCCCTGTTCGTCAGGCTCTCCGAAGGCCCCGGCGACGACCGGGGCTTCCAGCAGGCGATCAAGCAGGTCGCCGCCGACCTGCTGGTCGTCGGCGCGGTGATCCAGCCCGTGAGCGTGCCCGCCGAGTACGTCGTCGAGAACGCCTTCGACGCCGAGCACTTCAGCACGGTCCACCTGGTGCCCGCGGTCCGGGGCATGCGTGCCACGCTCGGCGAGCACGGCGACCTCGTCATCGAGGGGGAGTTCCGCACCAAGGCGCCGCCCTGGGAGAAGGAGCGGCGGCTGGACTTCGCCTCCCGGTTCGTGGCCCGCGCGTTCAGCCCGCATCTCGTGGTCACCGAACTGGGCGGCGAGCAGGCGCCTTACACGATCATCACGGGGGCGGTCCCCCGCGAGAAGGGCTGCGTGGGCCGGGTCGCCATCGGAGTGCGGCCGGACCAGACCGACGCGCTGCCCGCACTGATCCACGGCGCGCGCTACGCCTTCGACCAGGACCGGGTGGTCTGGGACCACCTGGACCTCGACGCACCCCAGCGGCTCGACGCCGGGGACGCCCCTGTCATCGCCTTCCGCCAGTTCTGCGCGAGTTTCGGAGCGTTGTCATGACCCTGCATGTGCGCACGCACGGCGACGGCCCGGCCGTCCTGTGGATCCACGGCTACACGATGGACTGGTCGGTGTGGGAGCGGCTGTGGGCGCTGCTGCCCGGCCGGCGGCACATCGGCGTCGACCTGCCCGGCCACGGCCGGTCGGGGCCGCTGGTCCCCGGGACGTCCCTGACGGGGCTGGCGGCCGAGCTGACCGCGCTGGCCAGGGCCGAGTCGGCGCGCATGGTCGTGGCCGAGTCCATCGGCTCGATGGTCGCCCTGCAGATGGCCATCGACGATCCGGAGGCCGTACGAGGGCTGATCATCGGCTCGCCCACCATCGCGGGCGCGCCCGCCGAGCCCGGGACGGGGGAGCACTACCGCGCCCTGGCCATGCTCGCGCGCCAGGGCGCGACCGGCGAGCAGCTCGCCGACCTGTGGATGACCTCGCCGCCGGACATCTTCCGCGGCACCGAGCGGCACCCCGCCCTGCGGGCCCGGCTGCGCGCCATCGTGGCCAGGCACGGCTGGCGGGAACTGCGCGACGGCTCCATGTACGGCCTCAGCCGGCACGTCCACACGGTCGAGGACCTCGGCGGCATCCGCGCGGCCACGCTGGTCGTGGCCGGCGACGAGGACATGAAGACCTTCCGGTCGAGCGCCGAGCTGCTGCGCGCGACCGTCCCCCGGTGCCGGACGATGACCGTCCCCGCGGCCGGTCACCTGTGCATGATCGAACGGCCCGAGACGGTGGCGCCCGCCATCGGCGCCCACCTCCGGCTGGCCATGATGGAGGAGGCGCATGCCGATTCACGAGCACTATGAGCCGGGGTCGCCGTGCTGGGTGGACTACGCGGCGCTGGACCCGGAGGGCGCCAGGGCCTTCTACGGCGAACTGTTCGGGTGGGGGTTCAAGGAGACCGGCGGGTACGAGTTCATCCACCTGGGCGATGAGGTCGTGGGCGGGTTCGGCCGGGTGCCGCCCGGGCGGGCTCTTCCCGCGTCCTGGAACACCTATCTGGCCACCAGCGACGCCGACGCCGTCGCGGGCCGGGTCAGGGGGCTGGGCGGCACGGTCATCTTCGGCCCGGTCGACGCGGGCCACGACGGGCGGCTGCTGTTCGCGGTGGACCCGTCAGGGGCGGCCGTGGGGTTCTGGCAGGGCCGCTGGGAGACCGGGATCGTGGTGGTGGACGAGCCGGGGACGTGGTGCCGCCACGAGCTGTGGGCCGACGACGTGGCCTTCGCCGACGCCTTCTACGGCCAGCTGTTCGACGCCGCCGCGCCGCCGAGGGCCACCCGGGGGCCGCGGAGCGGGCTGGCGCCGCAGTGGGTGACGTTCTTCGGGGCCGGGGACTGCCCGGCCGCGCTCACCGCGGCCGAGCGCCTCGGCGCCACGATCACCGCACAGCACGGCCCCGCGACGATCCTTCACGACCCGTGGGGCGCGCTGTTCGCACTGACTCCTCTATGAGCGGTTGGCCCTGCGGCCGTAGCTCACGAAGAACAGGGCGACCAGGATGGCGCCGACCACGGCGACCACCCCACCGGCCGTCTTGTTGACCACCAGGGCCACGATGACGGCGATCGCGTAGACGAGCGGGACGACCACTCGGAGGTTCAAGCCCATGATGTGCTCCTTTGGACTGGATGCAGGCCAAATGCATCATCGACCATGGGTCAAGGCCGGTCCAGAACAACGGCAAGAATAGGTCGCAACATTACGTATTACCCGGCCGTGTACATACGTATCGATCCTTCGGTCGATGCGTAATGCGTAACCCGGGCCGGTGGCTACGTGCTGAAAGCCGTAATTAGCGGTGTAAGAGGTATTCGTACGGAAAAATCCGGACAAGAAGACGCTCCCCTCCGTGAGAGGAGGGGAGCGGCCACGGATGACGGGGTGTTCAGGCCACGCGGCGCAGATCCATCTGGAAGTTCTGGCGCCAGGTCTGCCCGCCGTCGGCGCTGAACTCGCCGATCTCGTGCCAGGTCCTGCGGGTGAACTTCAGCGTGTACCGGATGGTCGCCTGCGGCGTCTGGAGGCTCCACTGGAACAGGTTGTCGCCGACCACCGGCGTGGCGGTGGTGACGTAGCCCGCGGAGAACGCCTCCCAGCGGTACTGGCCGGTGGCGTCGTTGTAGTTGATCACGGCGAGCGCGGTGTCCACGACCCGCTTCGGCTGGGCCTTGTCCCGGCCCTCGCCCTCCACGGAGATCGCCAGGCCGCCCACCTGGCGCCGGACGTTCTCGGTCTGGATGAACTCCTGACGCTCGCCGGAGCTGCTGAAGGTCCAGCCGGTGCCGGCCCACCGGCCGATCATGAAGTCGAGCTTCCGCATCGCGGTCAGCTGTGTGGGGACGTCCAGCGTCCCCGCCACCGCCGCCGAGTCGGCCGACGCGGCCCCGATCCCGCCGCCCGCGACCACGGTCAGCAGGCAGAACAAAGACAACAGAACACTACTTAATCGCTTCATATAAAGATCTTTACATATGCCGCTTCCGCGGTGGACGCCCATTCGCCGAGAAGGTACGGGGCGATCGTTGTCAGAGTTTGCGGTACGTCCTGGCGTCCTCGGCGGCGTCGAGGACACCTTGCAGCGAGGCTCCGATCCCGGCCGCCACGGCCGCCGCTATGGCGCCCTCGACGAACGGGACGTCGGCGATCACGACCTCGTCCGGCCGTTCGAACAGCAGGGCCGTCAGCACCGAGCCTCCGAGGTCGGGGATGAGGACGACCCCGGCTCCCCGGCCGACCTCCTCGATGGCCGCCGCGACCTTGTCCGGACTGGCGCCGAGACCGCCGTCGTCGGTGCCGCCCGCCGGGGCGACCCGTACGTCCGGACCGGCGATGCCCACGGCGAGCGCCACCGCCTCCCTCGCCAGGGCGTCGCTGTGCGAGACCAGGACGATGCCCACCAGGCCGCCGGGGGTGGTCATCCGCCGGCCACCGTGTGCAGGGCGGTGAGGATGAGCGCGGTGGAGGCGGCGCCCGGGTCCTGGTGGCCGATGCTGCGCTCGCCGAGGTAGCTGGCGCGTCCCTTGCGGGCCTGGAGCGGGATCGTCGCCCGGGCGCCCTCCTCCGCCGCCGCGCGCGCCGCGGCGAGCGCCTCCTCGGCCTTCGTCCCGTTCTGTACGGCCGCGGTGAGCGCGCGTGAGGCGGGGGCGAGCGCGTCGACCATGGTCTTGTCGCCCTCGGCCGCGCCGCCGAGCCTCCGCACGCCCGCGAGGGCCGCTTCCAGCGCTGACGCGAGGTCGGTGAGCGTGACGTCGGGGCTCGCCCCGAGGGCCTTGCCCATCTGCCGGAAGGCCGTGCCGTAAAGGGGGCCGGAGGCGCCGCCGACCTTGCGGATCAGCGTCGTGCCGGTGAGGGTGAGGACGGCTCCCGGGGTGTCGCCGGGCGTGGCGAGGGCCTCCCGGACGGCGGTGAAGCCCCGGTCGAGGTTGGAGCCGTGGTCGGCGTCACCGATGGCGGCGTCGAGCCGGGTCAGGTGGTCGCGGTTCGCGCCGACGGCCCGCGCGACCTCCTCGATCCAGGCGGTGAAGAACTGGGCGTCCATGGCGTGCGACTCCTTGAGGCGATGCGCGGGTGGTCCTGCCCGCTCGGAGCGTCATCGGCCCCAGCGCAGGCCGGGGGTCTCCACCGGGGCGTCCCAGAGGCGGGTGAGCTCGTCGGTCAGCTTGCAGACCGTCACCGAGAAGCCCTGCATGTCGAGGCTGGTGACGTAGTTGCCGACCAGGCAGCGAGCTGGTTCGGCGCCCTTCTCGCGCAGGTAGGCGGCGACCTCGGCGAAGACCACGTACAGCTCGACGAGCGGGGTGCCGCCCATGCCGTTGACCATCACCAGGGTGTCGCCGGAGAGCGGCATGTCGGCGTGGACGGCGTCCATGGCGACGCGGGCCAGGTCGCGGGCGGGCGCGGCGGGCGCGCGGGTGCGGCCGGGCTCGCCGTGGATGCCGATGCCGAGCTCGATCTCGTCTCCGGCAAGCTCGAAGGTCGGCTTCCCGGCCGCGGGCACGGTGCAGGGGGACAGCGCCACGCCGAACGAACGGCTGCGCGCGTTGACCTCCTCGCCGGCCCTGGCCACCTCGGCGAGGGACGCACCGGTCTCGGCGAGCGCTCCGGCGATCTTCTCCACGAAGACCGTCGCGCCCGTGCCGCGGCGGCCTGCGGTGTAGAGCGAGTCCTTGACCGCCACGTCGTCGTCGACGAGCACGACGGCGACCTCGATGCCCTCCTCGGCGCACAGCTCCGCGGCCATCTCGAAGTTCAGTACGTCGCCGGTGTAGTTCTTGACGATGTGCAGCACCCCTGCGCCGCCGTCGACGCCCTTGGTGGCCTCGACGACCTGGTCGGGGACCGGTGAGGTGAAGATCTCTCCCGCACAGGCCGCGTCGAGCATGCCGTACCCGACGAAGCCCCCGTGCAGCGGCTCGTGACCGGATCCGCCGCCGGACACCAGCCCCACCTTGCCCTCGGTGGGCGCGGACCGGCGGTACACGATCTTGTTCTGCGGGTCCACGCGGAGGCCGGGGTGGGCCTCGGCCATTCCGGCGAGCGCGTCGGTCACGACGGAGCCGGCGCTGTTGATCAGCTTCTTCATGAGGCGGTCCTCGGCTGCGATCGGTGGTTCCCCGGCCAGACTCTCCCCGATCGCGGGTCCTGGCAAGCGTAAGCGGGCCGGGTGTCGCCGGGGGAGCCTCGGCCCGCTCATCGAAGGGAGAGGTTGTCCCTGTTGTTCTCCATCGTGTCCTTCACGCCGTCCCGGTGTTCCATCCAGGCCTGTACCAGGCAGGTGATGGTGAACAGCCCGACAAGCACCAGCGCCGCGATGTCGCCGTTGATGAAGCCCTGTAGTGAAAGCATCGGTTCTCTTCTCCGAGTAGCTCGATGAGGCGGCGGGTGTCGCCGGCGCCGAGGGGATGTGGTGGTTCACGTCGTGGCCTCCGGGGCCGCCGACGGACGTGGCAGGGGAGAGGACACACGCGTGCCTGGATGTGGCGGTGGGGACTCACTGGGAGCGGTCTGGCCGGGGGCCTGAGAGGAATGTCTCGGCTTCGCCCTGGCCGGCTCGATGTGCGGCCGTTTGATCGTCCGCCGATGCCATCGGTTCGTATCCGGATGACGATGGTCTTAGTCGGCTCGGCCTGGTCTGTCCATTCGCTGTGCGCTGTGCCGGATCATGTGCTGTCGAATGAGTTTGTCAATCGGTTTCAAGAGGATGGCCGGTGGGCTGTCAATATGGATTCCGATTGGTTCGATGAACTTAGTCCCACGTGGTGCCGGGGGTGCGGGAGTAGCTGTCCCAGGTGGTTCCAGCGGTGCGGCTGTAGGAGTCCCAGGTGGTTCCGGCGGTGCGGGTGGAGGCGGTGGAGTTCGTCATTTCTTCGGCTCTTTTCTGGCGGGCTGTTTGTTTGTTCTCGCACAAACAACTCTGCGGGAATCGCCACCCATGAACCAGACGAACCGGCGGCAGCAAACTGCACCGCCCTGACCGCTTCCTGCCACCGCCGCGCGGGACATACGGGATTGAGCCATCACCCCAGGTCAGGACGTCGGCCTGCCTGTGGGGCGCGAGCGCGCGAAGGCGGTCTCGCTCGTTCGTGACGCGGGGGACCGCACGGCCGGGCGCATGGGAAACGCGGAACGTTCCGGCCGTGCGGCCTGACCCTCGCCACTTCGCGGCCGGGCCGCGTTCCAGCCGCGAACCGAACATTAATACTTTCGGTGGGGCGTCCGCAAGGGGTTATGCCAATTCCGTTATGGCCGATACGGTCCATCCTTCGGGCGGTCGGCGGCACGCCGGCGATCCAGGCGCGTGATGACGGCCACGCCTGGCCTGCCCGTGGACGCATGGATGGGACGACCGGGGAAGCGAGCGCGAGCGCCGCAGGGGGAAGGGGGGCACGGGGCCGGATACGGCACGGCCGGTGCCACGGGGGCGGGCGTCGCGGTGGGCCGGGGTGGCGGGGAATCGCCGGGGCTGTCTGGCCGGCGGACCTGGAGAGGGGAGGCTCGGCGTCGCCCTGGCTTTTGATGTGGGGCCGTCCGATGTCCGCCGGCGCCATCGGTTCGGATCTGAATGACGATGGTCTCGGCCGGCTCGGCCCGGTCTTTCTGTTTACTCTTGGCTTCGTCTTCTTTTGTGCTGTCGGGCGGAGGGTCAAAGAGCGTTCATCGGCAAGATTGATTGGGTTTTCGTGCTGGGACCGGGTTTTCGGTTTTTCTTAGTCCCAGGTGGTGCCGGGGGTGCGGGTGAAGCTGTCCCAGGTGGTTCCGGCGGTGCGGGTGGAGTTGGTGGAGTTCGTCATTTCTTCGGCTCTTTTCTGGCGGGCTGTTTGTTTGTTCTCGCACAAACAACTCTGCGGGAAACGCCACCCATGAACCAGACGAACCGGCGGCAGCAAGCTGCACCGCCCTGACCGCTTCCTGCCACCGCCGCGCGGGACATACTGGAACACGTCATAACCCCAGGTCAGGAGGCCGACCTGCCTGGGGTGGGGTCAGGGCCCCGGCGAGTTGAGGTTTTGATGGGGTTCGTTCATAAACATACGGCTACGCAGGTAAGGAAATGCCAAGCCGCCACAGATGGAAAG
>NZ_JBICTU010000015.1:0-208093 GCF_043197795.1 Sphaerisporangium sp. NPDC049003 | reverse complement strand
CGGTTAACTCGATCGGTACCGCAGACGGACCTGGATGCCTCATACACATCAGAATAAGAAATTATCCGACAGATTTCAGGTGCACGACACTAGGCGGCCTTCACGGCGGCCCGGTCGATGATCGTGGTGAGGTCCAGGCCGGGGGGAAGGGTGCCGAAGGCGTGGCCCCAGTCGCCATCCAGCCGGGAGGCGCAGAAGGCGTCGGCGACGGCCGGGTGACTGTGCCTGACCAGCAAGGACGCCTGGAGGACAAGGGTGAGCCTTTCGGCGACCCGGCGGGCGTGGTGATCGGCGGTGGCCATGTCGGCGAGGGACTTCTTGGTCTCGCCGATGGCGGCGTCGAGGCGGCGGTCGGCGCCCGCGGCGAGATCCACCTCCTCGAAGAAGGCGTCGAGAGCGTGGGGTTCCTTCTCGATGGACCGGAGCACGTCCAGCGCGGCGACGTTGCCCGACCCCTCCCAGATGCCGTTGAGCGGGGACTCCCGGAACAGCCGCGGCATCTGCGACTCCTCGACGTACCCGTTGCCGCCGAGGCACTCCAGCGCCTCGGCCGCGTGTACCGGGGCGCGCTTGCACACCCAGTACTTGGCGGCGGCCAGAGCCGTGCGGCGCAGCACGCCCTCGCCGGTCTCGCCGCGGATCGCCTTGTCGGTGGCCCCGGCCAGGCGCATCATGACGGCGGTGGCCGCCTCCGACTCAAGCACCAGGTCGGCGAGCACGTTGCGCATCAGGGGCTGTCCGGCGAGCGCCCTGCCGAACGCCTTGCGATGGGTGGCGTGGTGGACGGCCCGCGTCACCCCGTACCGCATGCCCGAGGCCGAGCCGATGGCGCAGTCGAGCCGGGTCATGTTGACCATCTCGATGATGGTCCTGACCCCCCGGCCCTCCTCGCCGACCAGGTAGGCCGCCGCGCCCTCGTACTCCACCTCGGCCGAGGCGTTGGACCTGTTGCCGAGCTTGTCCTTCAGGCGCATGATCCGCATGGCGTTGCGGGAGCCGTCCGGCAGCACGCGGGGGAGCAGGAAGCACGAGAGCCCGCCCGGGGCCTGCGCGAGGATCAGGAAGACGTCGCACATCGGCGCCGAGTTGAACCACTTGTGCCCGGTGATGGCCCAGGTGCCGTCGCCGAGCGGTTCGGCCCTGGTGGTGTTCGCGCGGACGTCCGAGCCGCCCTGCTTCTCGGTCATCGCCATTCCCGCGAGTACGCCGCGCTTGGCGGAGGCCGGCCGCAGGCCGAAGTCGTAGTTCCTGGACGCCAGCGGCCCCTCCCACTCGGCCGCCAGGGCAGGGGTGTGCCGCAGCGCCGCCACGCTGGCGTACGTCATAGAGATCGGGCAGCCGTGACCCGCCTCCACCTGCGACCACACGTAGAACTTGGCGGCGCGGGCCACGTGGGCTCCGGGCCGGGGCGAGGTCCAGGGGGTGGCGTGCAGGCCGTGGCCGACGGCAACCGCCATCAGTTCGTGCCACGCGGGATGGAACTCCACCTCGTCGATCCGGTTGCCGTACCGGTCGTGGCTGCGCAGGACGGGCGGGTGCTCGTTGGCGAGACGGCCCCACTCCTGCGCCCTGGACGACCCGGCGAGCGTGCCGAGGGTGCGCAGCTCTCCGAGCGCCCAGTCGGCGCCCTCGCGCTTCACGCCCTCCACCAGGCTCGGGTCGGCGGAGACGTCGTGGCCGGTGAGCGGGGGGGCCTGGTTGAAGACATCGTGTGTCAAGGGAGCCTCCGGGTGAATCGACGCGCACTTCTGGGTCGCGAAGCACACTTCTTGATACGCGCTTCGCCATCCATCTCAACATTTCGCGGGAACAGTGGGATGCTCGGGTGGCTTAGCGAGGAGGGGTGGGGCCGGTGGAGGCGCCTGGGCAAACCGACGACCGGTCGCTTCACCAGCGCGTCGTGGGCGGGGACGAGAGCGCCTTGGGCGAGGTGCACGACCGGCTGTACTCACTGGTGCTGGGGCTCGCGCTGCGGGTCACGCGCGACCGGGTGATCGCCGAGGACATCGTCCAGGAGGTCTTCGTCACCTTCTGGGAGCGCCCGCTGGCCTTCGACCCCGACCGGGGCTCGCTGCGCTCGTGGCTCGCGACGATCGCCCACCGGCGCGCCGTCGACCACGTCCGCACCGAGGAGCGCCACCGGGTCTCGGCACTCGGCCCGCGCCTGGCGGAGCCGGAGCCGAGCCCGCTCGAAGAGTGGGTCCTCGCCGCCGACGAGGTCGCCCGGGTGCGGCTCGCGGTCAGCCGGCTTCCCAGTGGCCTGCGCGAGGCCATCGAGCTGGCGTACTACCGTGGCCGTACCTACCGCCAGGCGGCGGAGGATCTCGGCCTGCCGGAGGGGACCGTGAAGTCCCGGATCCGCCTGGGCCTTCGCAGGCTCGCCGACGAGCTTGCCGAAGAGGAGGTGTGACAGTGGATCGCGACCCGGGACCCGGCGAGAAGATCCCCGGCACCCCCGACCCGTTCACACGCCTGAGCCTCGACATGATGTCCGTGGCCGTCGACGGACCGCCTCACGGCTCCCTGGCGCGGCTGCTGGCGGCCGCGCGCTCCGCCCGCCGTCCGGCCGTCGTCACCGGGTTCGCCGCCTCGTACGCCGGGCGGGTCGCCGCCATGGACGCCCTGCTCGCATCCGCCTCGCCCGGCGACTGGTCACGCAAGATCGTCGAGGGCTGGACACTCCAGCAGCTCGTGGGCCACCTGGCCGCCACCGACAGCCTGGTCGCCGCCGCGATCGGCGCCCCGGTGGCCGGTCCGCCGCTGGCCGCCAACGACACCCTGGGCCGCACCGCCGACATGATCGCCTTCGTTGACGGCCTGACGCCCGAGCGCACCCGTGCCGAGTGGCGCGCCCAGGCGGAGGCGATCTGCGAGCGCGCGGCCACGATGGAGCCCGCCACACCGGTCGACCCGGGTGGCATGAGCTTCCCGGTGTCCGACCACCTGCTCGCCCGCATGCTGGAGACCTGGATCCACACCCACGACGCCGCCACGGTGATCGGGCTGTCCCTTCCCCGGCCGCTCTCCGAGCACCTGCACCCGACGGCCGACTTCTGCGCGCGGCTGCTCCCCTGGACGATGCTGCTCTCCGGCGTCGACGGCGGAGGCCGCGCCGTACGGCTCACGCTGACCGGGCCCGGCGGAGGTGCCTGGCACGTTCCCCTCGACGTCGCCCGCACGGCCGTACCCGACGACGGTTCTCCGGCGCACGCCGAGCTCACCTGCGACGTGGTGAAGTTCTGCTTCCTCCTCGGCGGGCGCGGCACCCCCGCCACGATCCCCGCGGGGGTGGCGGGGGACGCCGCCCTGGCCCGCGACGTGCTGGAGGCGGCCCCCGCCCTGTCGGGCCCCTGACGGCGGGATTCCTCCTTTCGGAGGATCGGACTGGCGGGGACATCGCGCTAGATTCGTTGGCATGAACGATCCGGGTGGTATGCGCGCCTCGGACGCCGAGCGCGAGGCCGTGGTGGAGCGGCTCAGGGAAGCGTCCGTCGAAGGACGTCTGACGCTGTCGGAGCTGACCGAGCGCACCGAGGCCGCCTACCTCGCCACCAGCCACGCCGAGCTGGCCCAGCTCACGGCCGACCTGCCGGGGGCCGCCGACGCCCGGCCGTTCCCCGCGAGCGCCCCCGCGTCCCCCCGCCCCGGCGTGGCCAGGCGCTGGTACGTCGCGGTCATGGGCGACACCAAGCGGCGCGGCAAGTGGCGGGTCGACCAGGAGATCGGCGCGGTCGCGGTGATGGGCGACGTGACGATCGACCTGCGCGAGGCGGAGGTGCGCTCCAATGAGGTCGACATCGTCGCCACGGTGATGATGGGGAGCGTGAAGATCATCGTCCCGGACGGCGTGGACGTCGACCTGAGCGGCGTCGCCATCATGGGGGACAAGAAGGTCAACGTCCTGGAGGCGCCTCCCGGGCAGAACGTCCCGGTGATCCGGGTCCGTGCGTACGTCCTGATGGGCGACGTCAAGGTCATCGGCGACTCCCGCGCCAAGCCCATCAACCGGGTGCGGGCCGCCTGGAACGAGTGGGCGGGGGAGCGGCGGGAGCTGGTCCGCGAGGAGCTGCGTGCCCTCCACGCGCAGCGTCACGAGCTTCACCGGGCCTACCATGACGCGATGCGCGAGCAGCGTCACGAGTGGCGCGAGCAGCGCCGCCAGGCCCGCAGAGACACCCGCCGGGGCGGCCCCCCGATGCCGCCGTTCCCTCCCGAGCCCCCGTATCCGCCCCGCCCGTAGCAGTGCTGGGGCTCGGGCGGACCGGCGCCGGCTACGCCGTCCCATACCCGCCCCGCTCGTAGCGGGGTCACGGCAACCGGCGGAGACGGCCTCTGGTTCGTTCGGATCGGCCGGTCAGGTGCCGGCGGCGGCCGCCGCCGCTTCGGCGGTCTGGATGGCCTTGCGAAGGGCCTGCGGCACCGGGGCCACCACCTCCGACAGCTCGTCGCTCCGCTTGCGGAGGGCGCGCCACTGGGCCCGGGGCCGGACGGTACGGAGCCTCACCGCCGCCGCGAGGGCCGCGAGCGCGGCGTCCCTCGGGTCGAGCCGCGACGCGGGCTGCCCGGCGCGCAGGGCCGTGGACGCCATACCGACCAGTTGCCTCACCACGCGGGTGTCGCGAACGCTCACCCGGGCCGTGGGGAAGACGCCGAGGAAGCGGCCGTGCTCCACGCGGATCCAGCCGCCGGACTCCAGCCGGTCGCGCACCTCCCGCGCGGTGGCGCCCGAGCCCTTGCTCACCCAGTGCTGCCAGGTGCGCCGCCGCGAGCCGGCGATCTGCTGGAGCACGCCGTCGAGCAGGGGATCGGCCACCGCCGGGGTGCGGGCGACCGGTCCGCCGGTCGCGTCGGCGAGGTGGCCCTGGATCAGCAGCTCGGCGAGGACGCCCGCGCGCAGGAGGTAGCCGAGGTGCCGGCGCTCGGCCGTGCGCCCCCGCTCGGTGTCGTAAGCGAGCAGGTAGACCCGCTCATGCAGGGACTCGGGTATGTTCACCGGTCACTCCTCTCCCTCACCGGTGTGTCCACCACCGGTGTGTCCAGCGCCGATGTGGTCGTCGCTCGCCGCTTCGGCGCTGTCGTCGTCTTTCGGGGGGCGGCCACGACGGGGCATGCGCCCCACGTCGCCGGGGAGCCGGCCGGAGCTCGCGAGGGCCCGGCGGAGCAGGAACTCGATCTGCGCGTTCGTGCTGCGGAGCTCGTCCCCCGCCCACCGGGTTATCGCGTCGTGAACGGCCGGGTCGAGCCGCAGGAGGATCTTCTTCCGCTCGCTCACTGGTACAGGGAGCCGGTGTTGACGACCGGCTGCACATCCCTGTCGCCGCACAGCACGACGAGCAGGTTGCTCACCATGGTCGCCTTCCGCTCGTCGTCGAGGTCGACGACGTCCGCCGCGTCGAGCCGGTGCAGGGCCGCCTCGACCATGCCCACCGCCCCCTCCACGATCTGCTGCCTGGCGGCGACCACCGCGCCGGCCTGCTGGCGCCGCAGCATGGCCTGGGCGATCTCCGGGGCGTACGACAGGCGGGTGATCCGCGACTCGATGACCTTGACCCCGGCCGACGCGACGCGCGCGGAGATCTCGGCCGACAGCCTGCCGGTGATCTCGTCGGCGTTGTCGCGGAGCGAGAGCTGGCCGGTGTCGTGGGAGTCGTACGGGTAGCTGCCCGCGATGTGGCGGACGGCCGTCTCCGTCTGGATGGAGACGAACTCCACGAAGTCGTCCACCTCGAAGACCGCCTTCGCGGTGTCCTCCACCTGCCACACCACGACCGCCGCCATCTCGATCGGGTTGCCGTCGGCGTCGTTGACCTTGGCGACGCCGGTCTCGTGGTTGCGGATCCTGGTCGAGATCTTCCGCTTCTGCGTGAACGGGACCACCCAGCGCAGCCCATCGGTGCGCACCGTGCCGAGGTAGCGGCCGAGGAGCTGCACGACCCTGGCCTCCCCGGGGGCGATCGCCATCATGCCGCTGAGCAGCAGGACCGCCACCAGCAGGAGGACGATCCCCACCGGCACCAGATTGGCTGAACCGCCCTCGTTCGCCCGGTTCAGCACCAGGACGCCCGCGACCGTCATGAGCAGGACCAGGCCGAGCATGGGCCAGCCGGACACGCTGAGCGGACGCCGCTCGCTCACCTGCGGCGCCGGCATCTCCACGGCCACCTCGTCGATCTTCTCCATCGCTTGCCACCGTCCGTCGGGGGATTGTCGTCGATAGGCAAAATCATAGCAAAGTGATATCACTTTTCAAGCCCCAGTCCGGCTGGAGACGTGGCGGTGTCCGGGTCGCCGGTCTCCACCGCGGCCGCCGCGAAAGGGCCGTGGCCGACATTGGTGATCATGGAAGGTCTCGCGTCCAGACGGCACGTCGTCCCCATGTTGGTCCGGTCAGGTGTTACAACAAGGGTGATCGACAAGCCGAGGGACGGGGGTGAGGGTCGCGATCGCCGGGGCTCCTCCCGCGTCAAATCCGCCTAGGAATGAAGGGCTCATGAGGGATCTCCTGCCGGTGCCGCGGCGTGCCGGGGCTTCGCGACCGGCGTGGGCGCAGGTGGACGGGACGGGGTCGATTCCCGCCGCCGGCTCGTCCCGGTTGTTCCTCTCAGCGGTCCTCGCGTTCGTCCCCGTGATGGCCGTGCTCGTCGCCACCCAGGCCGGTGCGCGCGCGCCGCAACCGCGCGTGAGCCTGGGGGCCGCCGGCGCCTTCGCGGTCCTGGCCGGGAGCACCGTCACCAACACCGGCTCCAGTGCGGTCACCGGGGATCTCGGCCTGAGCCCGGGTACGTCCGTGACCGGCTTCCCGCCCGGCACGGTGGCGGGAACCATCCACGCGGCCGACGCCGCCGCCGCGCAGGCGCAGGCCGACCTGACCGCCGCCTACGACGACGCCGCCTCCCGGACCCCCGCCACCACCGTGCCGACAGAACTCGGCGGGACCACTCTGACGCCCGGCGTCTACGACTCCGCCGCCGGGACCTTCCAGATCACGGGGAACCTGACCCTCGACGCGCAGGGAAACCCGGACGCGGTCTTCGTCTTCCAAGCCGCCTCCACTCTCATCACCGCGTCCGCCAGTACGGTGACCCTCACCGGAGGGGCCCAGGCCTACAACGTGTTCTGGCAGGTCGGAAGCTCGGCCACGCTCGGGACGGGCTCCACTCTCGCAGGGGACATCCTCGCGCTCACCTCGATCACTGTGACCACCGGCGTGACGGTGAACGGCCGTACCTTGGCTCGCGACGGCGCCGTCACCTTGGACACCGACACCATCACCAAGGCCGACGGCGCCCTGTCCATCAGCGTGCCCGCGACCGCGAACCTGGGTTCCGCGGCGGCCGGCGCAGGAAGTCTGTCGGGATCGCTCGGCGCGGTCACCGTGACCGACGCGCGAGGTGGCCCGAGTACCGCCTGGACCGCGACCGTGAGCTCGACGGACTTCACGACCGGCGGTGCGACCGCGCCCGAGACCATCGCCAGGGGGTCGGTCACCTATGACCCGGGCTCGGCCACGAGCACGACCGGCAGCGGGACGTTCACCCCCGGAACCCCGGGCGACCTCGGCTCCCCCCTCACCGCCTTCTCGGTCTCCAGCGGCACCGGTGACAACTCCGCCACCTGGAACCCGACGATCAACGTGACCCTGCCCTCCGCCGTTGTCGGGGGAACCTACACCGGCACCATCACCCACTCGGTCGCCTAGAGGTCGCTCCCGGCGGCACTCAGTTCCCTGCGTGAACGGCGCTTTCGCAGGACGAGCAGGCCCGTGGCCGTCGCGAGCCCGCACAGGACGACACCGCCGCCGACGAGTACCACGATGGGCAGGTGGCTCGTGTCCTGCTCCGCATTGACCGCCCTCGCCATCCCCGCGGAGGCGGGGAACCGGATGGTCGCTTCGGCGCCAGCTTTCGTCAGCCCGCTCTGGAGACGGACGCGGGCGCGCCACGGACCATCGGGCACCTGCTCGTTGAGGACGGCCATGACGGGCCCGGAGTCGCCGGGAGCCAGTGTGGTGCCCGTCGAGACCTTGAACGGGCCCGCGCTCAGGTTCGCGGGGCCGTGGGACAGTCGCAGGTCGCCGACGAGGTCGAGCGCGCGGCCTCCGGTGTTGCGCACCTGCGCCAGGACGATCTGCCGGCCGTTCTCCGACCGCTGGGCGGTCAGTGAGTCGATGGTGAAGG
The DNA here is from genome assembly GCF_043197795.1 of Sphaerisporangium sp. NPDC049003. Lineage (NCBI taxonomy): Bacteria > Bacillati > Actinomycetota > Actinomycetes > Streptosporangiales > Streptosporangiaceae > Sphaerisporangium > Sphaerisporangium sp. NPDC049003. The sequence goes on along the minus strand of NZ_JBICTU010000015.1, from coordinate 199,916 downwards.
AGGACGCCGGCGGGTTGCCCTGTCCGACGGACAGGTAGATCCGGACGCCGACGCGGTTGACCTCGGCGACGCCTCCACTGCGCGGCGGGGGCGTGGCGGCCTCGGCCCAGATCACCGCGTAGCGCTCGCCGGGGGCGGCGTCGCGCGGCACCGCGATGGTCGCCGTGACCATCGAGCGGGCATGCGGCGCCATGGCGACCTCGGGCCGGTCGGTGGTGGTCCACGTGGACAGGTCGTTGGGCGTGCGACCTGGAGCGAACGCGAATTTGCTGCCACGGATCGCCCCCGCCGCCGCGTAGATCGAAAGAGTCCTCGGCGAGTCGGTCGCGTTGGACACCTCGACCCGCCGGTGGATGACCGAACCCGGCGCGAGGTGGTCGATGATGTAGCACCAGGCCCGCGAGTTGGCTCGCGCGTCGACGGGCGCGTCGACCAGGCGCATCCCGATGCTCTTTCCGGACGATCCCGCCGCTCCCGGCGCGGGTCCGGCGAGCTTGCCGGCGGCCGGGGCGAGCGCCCCGGCCGCCAGCAGTCCCAAAGCGAGGTGACGAAGAGGCACGATTGTCGTCGGCTCGGGTCAGGCGACCGAGTGGGTGACGGTGCCGGTGTACGTGCCCCCGACGGCCGCGGCCGGAATCGTCACGGTGAGCGTCGGATTCCAGGTCGCGCTGTTGTTGCCCGTGAGCGCGGTTCCGGTGAACGCGATCTCCGGCACGTTGATGATGCCGCCGGGACCGGGCGTGAAGGTGCCCGTGCCCGTCGTGGCGGTGGCCGGCCCGGGGGAGTAGCTGACGTTGATGACCGGGATGGTCTCGGGCCCGGTGGCCCCGCCGGTGGTGAAATCGGTGCCGCTGACGGTCGCGGTCCAGGAGCCGTTCAGGGTGGCGCGCAGGTCGGTCACCGTGACGGGACCGATCTGCCCCGAGATGGTGGCGCCGCCGGCCGCCACCGAGCCGATGTTCACCGACCCCGGGGCGGTGATCGTGAGGCCGGCGGTGGTGATCGCGAAGGTGACCGTGGTGTCGACGGCCATGGCGGGCAGAGCGGTCGCCGCGACAAGGCCGAGGCCGGCGGTCGCGGCGATCAGGTAGGACGATTTACGCATCTTTGATCCAATGCTCAGGTGGATGACAGAGGCCATGCGAAGCCCGAACACTCGGCCCGATAGATCGAGCATCCCGACATACCATCACGCCTCGTAGTAGATGATAACTGTGCGTAGTCGGATTAAGATCAACGGCACGGCATGTACGGGCGCTGAAACACCTATCCCTGGCAATGAACAAGCCCCGCCCTGATTCGCGGGAGCCTCGATCCACTCCACAGCGGTCCTGGTGGGACCTGGACGCGGAGGGCGGAGATTCGTCACTTGCCGGCGAGCTGGAACCAGACCACGCGTCCGGTGGCGGTCTCGTACCAGCCCCAGGTGGTCGCCACCTGTTGGAGCAGCCAGAGGCCGCGTCCGCCGCCGCTGTCGGGACAGGTCTCCAGGCACAGCGTGGGCCGGTTCTCCGACGAGCCCGCGTCGGTCACGTCGATGTGGAGCGTCCCGTCGTGGTCGGCCACGGCGATGGTGACCCGCCCGGCCGGGCAGCGTCCCGAGTCGGAGTACCGCACCGCGTTGGTGACCAGTTCGGTGACCAGCAGCAACGCGTCGTCGGTCTGCGGGTGATCGGTGCCTTCCAGCAGCTCCCGCACGCAGCGCCGGGCCCTTTGGACGGCGGTGACCCGCGCGGGCACGTCGACCCGCCCCAGCAGCCCGAGCGCCTTCACCAGCCCACCCCCGCGATACGCCGGGAGAGCCCCCGCGCTCAGGCCCGGGTCCGTCGGGGCCGCGTGGGCTCCGATGTAGCGTCCCGCCGTTGTCGAGTGGTCCTCGGCCGACCCGGCGGTACGAAGATCTCCAAACTCGCCCGTCGTCCGGGAGGAAGCCGAACGACGGAGTCGAACCCCAGGTCGTTCAACTCCGAAGCCAGTTCGACGAGGTGTACCTGCCATAGGGCATCGCGCGCATTCATGATCCCTTCACCCCTTCCGCCGATGAGGCCGACGACCATGGCGCCGTAGCAATCCATGACCGAACGGTCACGCTGGGTGCTCAGTTTGCATGACCGATGCGCCTTCGGCAACAGATATCAGGATGAACAAAGTGCAGATTGATGAACGAAGATCGATTCGACATACTGCGATGGCCATCACGGAGAGGAACGTCATGAGCGCACAGCGAAGCCCTTCGGTACGCAGACGTCGTCTCGCTGCGGAACTCGCACGCCTCCGCAAGGAAGCAGGGCTGACGAGAGATCAGGTAGCCGAGCACGCAGGCTGCTCACCTGTCACGATCACTCGGATCGAATCGGCCACGAGTGCCGCCACGGTGGGCCTCGTGGCCTTGATGCTCGAACTCTATGGAGTAGCCGACGAGCGTCGGGACGCGCTCACGCAACTCGCGCGCGATGCGCGGAAGCGTGGGTGGTGGTACAAGGTGTCCGAGGCCATCCCGGAGTGGGCGCAGAGCTACGTAGGCCTGGAAGAGGAGGCTTCCACCTTTCAGGAGTACCAACCAGAGTTCGTGCCCGGACTGCTACAGACCGAGGAGTACGCCAGAGCCGTCATGCGGTCCGCGCCCGTACTGCCGCCGACCGAGGAACTTGAGCGACGACTGTCGATTCGGATGAAGCGCCAGGAGCGAGTGCTGGAGCGGGAACATCCGCCGAAGATATGGTTGATCATCAATGAGGCGGTCATTCGCCGTACGGTGGGGGAACCCAAGACGATGCGCGATCAGCTCCAACGGCTGATCGATCTCTCTCAGAGGAACCACTTCACGATCCAGGTCCTGCCTTTTGCTGCCGGTGTTCATCCCGCGATGGACGGCGGTTTTACGATCTTGAGTTTTCCCAAACCCGCCGATCCGGACACCGTGTACGTTGAGTATTGGCAGGGAAGCGTCTATTTGGAGGATCCATCAGAAGTAGACGCTTACGTTCTGCTCTTCAACCACTTGCGTGCTCTGTCGCTTGGCCCGGATCCGACTCGGAACTTGATCGCGCAGGTGATGCGGGAAATATGAGTGGATGGAGAGGCATGTCGGTGAGGGATCTTTCCCCGGTCATCTGGCGTAAGTCCAGCCGGAGTAACGCTAATGGCGGGCAATGCGTGGAGGTCGGCAGGACAGGCTCTGACAGTCTCGTCCGAGTACGTGACTCCAAAGATCCCGGTCCGATCCTGGTCTTCGCCTGGACCGATTGGGATGCCTTCCTTGAGGGTGTCAGGCGCGGGAGGTTGGCTGAGCCAGCCGGCCGTCCTTAGCGCACCTCCTTTACAACGGCCCTTTCCTGCGGGAAATCAAGGACCAGGCGTTTCGTGTGGATGGCTGCCTGGCCTTCGACATCAAGGGCGGCTTCTCTTCGTGCACGATCCCGAAACCGCTCGGCCGACCTCAGCGACGCTGCGTGGTTCAGTTGCGAGCCGGGGCGCACGTGCCGGTCCGGAACGCCCGTACGGCCTGTGCGTAGCGTTCGAGCAGGACGGTGGCCAGTTCGGGGGCGGGGCCGAGGGGGTCGGCCACGGCGGAGGCTCCGGCTTCGAGTGTGTCGCGGCGGACCTTGTCGGCGAAGTGACCCGAGGCGAGCAGGTAGGGCGCGACCACGACCCTGGCCGGACGGGGCGTACGGCCCGAGCCTCCGGCCTCGGGCGCGACGGCCCCCGGCACGATGAGCTGGCGCGCGAGGGCCCCCGCTCGTGCGGGGCCGGGGGCCGGGTGGCCGTCCAGGAGCCTCAGCACGGCCTCCTCGGGGGTGGGGGAGGCGGCGGAGGCGTAGGCGGCGGTGACCGAGTGCCAGCCGTGCGAGAGCGCCCACTCGCGGGCCATCGCGGCGATCACCGCGTTGGCCCGCCGGTCGCTGGAGCCCGCCGAGACCAGCACCACGGCGGTGCCCGGGTCGCCGATCTCGACCCCGGCCTCCGCGAGCCGCCGCGAAAGGGCCGTGATCAGCAGCGGGTGGGGCCCGAGAGTGGCCCCCTGGTGGACGCGGAGCCGGGGACGGCCCGCCCGCGCCTCCCCGAGCGCGGAGGGGATGTCGACGCGGCTGTGGTACGCCTCGGTGAGCAGCAAGGGCAGCACCACGGCCTCGTCCAGGCCGGCCAGCGCCTCGCCGAGCGAGGGCCGGGCATGGTCGAGGTAGGCCGCGTGGACCGGGACGCCGGGGCGCGAGAGCCGTACCTCGTCGAGGAGGGCCTCCACCGTGGCGGACGCGCGCGGGTCACGCGACCCGTGCGCCACGGCCACCAGAGGCGGGAGGCGCTCCTGGAGGAAGGCCGTCACCGGCAGCCGGGTGTGGGCCGGTGCCGGCGGTCCGGGCACGGCCCTCGTGAGAGGTCGGGCCGGACCCCACCGGGAGGTGGTCACTACGTCCTCACTGTCAGATGTGGATGCCGCATTCGGTCTTGCCCAGGCCGGCCCAGCGTCCGCTGCGCGGGTCCTCGCCGGGGGCGACCTGGCGGGTGCAGGGCGCGCAGCCGATCGAGGGGTAGCCGTCGTAGTGCAGCGGGTTGATGAGCACCCCGTTGTCGGCCATGTAGTTGTCGACGTCGTCCTGGGTCCAGCGCGCGATGGGGTTGACCTTGACCATCTGGCGCTTGGCGTCCCACTCGACGACCTTGGTGTTCGCTCGGGTCGGCGACTCGTCGCGCCGGATGCCGGAGATCCAGGAGAGGTACGGCTCCAGCGCGCGGTTCAGCGGCTCGACCTTGCGCAGGTAGCAGCACAGGTCGGGGTTGCGGCCGTTGAGGCGCGGGCCCAGCTCGCGATCCTGCTCGGCGACCGTGCGGGACGGCGTGATGTTGATGACGTTCACGTCGTACACCTGCCGCACGGCGTCACGGGTGCCGATCGTCTCGGCGAAGTGGTAACCGGTGTCGATGAACAGCACGTCGACGCCCGGCTTCACCCGGCTGACGAGGTCGATCAGCAGCGCGTCGCTCATTGAGGAGGTGAGGCAGAGCCGGTCGCCGAAGGTCGCCGCCGCCCAGCGGATGATCTCCAGCGCGGAGGCCTCCTCCAGGAACTCGGCCGCCGAGTCGACGATGCTCCGGAGGTCGAGCACGCCGCGCTGGCGTTCCAAGCCGGTTTCGATGTCGACAATCGTCATGGCTTGCTCACCACTCCTCGTTCGTCAGTGTGTGCGGGCGCCGTGCGGCGCGGCCGGGCTCCGAGCTCGCCGCCGCTCATGAACGCACGCCGATGCCGAGAAACTTCAGCTTGAAGGCGCGGGCGCACGATCGGCAGTACCAGCCGCCGTCGCCCTCATAGGGTTCGAGGTCCTCGTCGCCGCAGTACGGGCAGTGGAAGGGGACCGCGCGCTCGGTCACGCGGGCCACCCCCTCAGCGGGCCCTGGCCGGAGCTCACTTGAGGTCCGCCTCGTCGGCCCGCTGGACCCACTCGGAGAAGCTCTCCGCGTCGTTCTTCTGGCCCTGGAAGTTCTTCAGGACGCGCTCGACGTAGTCAGGAAGCTCGGCGGCGGTCGCCTTGAGCCCTCGGACCTTGCGGCCGAAACCGGGGTTCACGCCCAGGGACCCTCCCAGGTGGATCTGGAAGCCCTCCACCTGGGCGCCGCTCGCGTCGGTGATGAGCTGCCCCTTGAGCCCGATGTCCGCGACCTGGATGCGGGCACAGGAGTTCGGGCAGCCGTTGACGTTGATGGTCAGGGGGTCGGTGAAGTCGGGGAGGCGGCGCTCCAGCTCGTCGATGAGGTCGGAGGCGAGCCCCTTGGTCTCGACGATCGCCAGCTTGCAGAACTCGATGCCGGTGCAGGCCATCGTCTGGCGGCGGAACGTGCTCGGGTTGACCTGGAGGTCTGCGGCCTCCAGGTCGGCGACGAGGCCGTCCACCTTGCCGGGCGCCACGTCCAGGATGACCATCTTCTGCTCGACGGTCGTGCGGACGCGGTCGGAGCCGTACCGCTCGGCGATGTCGGCGATCAGGTGGAGCCGGTCGCCGTCGAGCCGCCCGACCTTGGGGGCGAAGCCGACGTAGTAGTCGCCGTCCTTCTGCCGGTGCACGCCGACGTGGTCGCGGCGCCCGCCACGCGGCGCCTCGGGCGCGGGCCCGTCGGGCAGCGGGTAGCCGAGGTACTCCTTCTCCAGGACCTCGCGGAACCGCTCGGCCCCCCAGTCGTTGACCAGGAACTTGATGCGCGCGCGGTGGCGGAGCCGGCGGTAGCCGTAGTCGCGGAAGATGCCGATGACCCCGGCCCACACCTCGTGCACCTGCTCGGGACGGACGAAGGTGCCGAGCCGCTTGCCCAGCATGGGGTTGGTGGACAGGCCGCCGCCCACCCACAGGTCGAAGCCCTTCTCGCCGTGTTCGTCGGTGACTCCGACGAACGCGATGTCGTTGATCTCGTGGACCGTGCAGTGCGCCGGGCAACCGCTCATCGCCGACTTGAACTTGCGGGGGAGGTTCGAGTACGCCTTGTCGCCGATGTACCGCGAGACGGTGTCCTCGATCTGCGGGGTGGCGTCGATGACCTCCTCGGCGTCGATGCCGGCCAGCGGGCAGCCGAGCATGACGCGCGGGGTGTCGCCGCAGGCCTCCATGGTCGACAGCCCGACGGCCTCAAGCGCCTCCCAGATCGCCGGGACCGACTCGACCTCGATCCAGTGGAGCTGGATGTTCTGCCGGTCGGTGACGTCGGCCGTGCCCCTGGCGTAGGTGTTGGCGATGTCGGCGATCGTGCGGAGCTGGGCCAGGCTGAGCTGCCCGCCGTCGATGCGGACGCGGAGCATGAAGTAGCGGTCGTCGAGCTCCTCCGGCTCCAGGATCGCGGTCTTGCCCCCGTCGATGCCCGGCTTGCGCTGGGTGTAGAGGCCGAACCACCGGAACCGCCCGCGAAGGTCCGCGGGGTCGATCGAGTCGAATCCCTGCTTCGAGTAGACGTCGATGATCCGCTGACGGACGTTGAGCCCGTCGTCGTTCTTCTTGTTCTCCTCGTTCTTGTTCAGCGGCTCACGGTAACCGAGAGCCCACTGGCCTTCGCCTCGCGGGCGCTTGTGGTGGCGGTTCGCAGGCCTGGGCGGGCTGGTCATGGTGCGTCCTTTGCCGAGAATGGTCATCAGGTCACACGCACGCGGACAGGCCTGCCTCCCGGCTCAACGGCGAGTGCGGGGGCACAAAAAAAGGACGCCTGTCACGCGCCCGTGCTGGCAGAAGTCAACAGGGAGCGACGATCAACGGGCGTCACTACAGATGGCACTGCGGACACGCAGGAAGTCGACGTGGCGTCGCACGACGAGAAGCGGATCCGCTGGCATGTCCCAGACAATACCCCCCGTGTGCCGGATGTCCAATATCGGGTCCACAATTTGGACTTCCGGCGTGCTCAGCCCTGGCCCGGCCAGGAGAGCGGAGGCTCCCGGGGCTCGTCCGGAGGCCGGTGCTGACAGTCGCACCAGGAGCCGCCGGGGCACTCGTCGTGCCGGTCGTCCTTGCACTCCTCACAGATCACATCCCCCATTTTCCTCCTGTTCCTTCTAGAACATGACTCGGTTACGCTGGCGCGAGCCCCACGTAACGCGGAGGTGTCATGGGCGTCTCCATGTCCGAGCTGATCGCCGATCTCCGGGCGGAGAGCGCGGAGCTGACAGCCATGATCCGCACGCTGGACCCCGACGGCTGGGCGCTTCCCACCCCGGCCGAGGGATGGGACGTACAAGACCAGATCGGGCACCTGGCGTGGTTCGACGACGCCGCGACCACGGCCGCGACCGACCCCGACGGCTTCCGGGTGGCGCTGCCGGCCCTGATGGCCCGAGGCGACTCCGCGGTGGACGAGATCGCCGCCGCCGCGCGCAGCCTCGCGCCGGAGCAGGTGCTCGACTGGTTCCGCACGGCCCGCGCCCGTAGCCTGGACGCCTTCGAGAGGCTCGGCGCCCAGGTACGGCTGCCGTGGTACGGGCCGGACATGTCGGCCGCCTCCTTCGTCACCGCGCGCCTGATGGAGACCTGGGCGCACGGGCAGGACGTGGCCGACGCGCTGGAGATCGTGCGCGTGCCGACCGTCCGGCTCCGCCACGTGGCCCTGCTCGGCGTGCTGGCCATGCCGTACGGCTTCGCGATGCGGGGGATGGATCCACCGCCGGATCCCGTGCGGGTCGAGCTGACGCTCCCGGACGGGACCCCGTGGAACCACGGCCCGCGGGACGCCGCCGACCTGGTCAGCGGCCCGGCGCTCGACTTCTGCCTGCTGGTCACCCAGCGCTGCGACCTCGCCGACACCGGCCTCGCGGTGAGCGGCGCGACGGCCACGCGGTGGATGTCGGTCGCCCAGGCGTTCGCGGGACCGCCGGGCGGCGGCCGTCCCCCCGGCCAGGCGAGGGCGCTCGCCTAGCTCCCTGACCTGCAAGGAGTTTCGGAGCCTCCCTTGACGGTCGCTTGACCGGACCCCGGGCTGATTTGCCCTTAAAAGCTAATATGGGAGGTTGCAATCGCCTCCCCCGGTAGAACGCCGCCGTACGGGGTAGACGCCGCGAACGGAGATCGTTGCAGGGTGGGGTCGTGGTAGAGCCATGTTGCGAATACCTTTGGATGCCATGACGTCCACCGACGCTCCGACCAGGTCGTCCGGCCCCCGGGGCCGGGCGGCCCGCTGGAGGTTGGTCAGGGCCAGGGCCAGGAAGAACGCCACGGCGGGCCTTTCGGTGGTCCAGGGGTCCCGAGCCTGGCGGGCCGTCGACGGGTCCCGCCTGTGGGCGCTGGCCCGCGCGACGACGGTGGCGGGGTTCAACTACCGCGTGACCGGTCTCGCGGGCGAGGCGGCGTTCTTCGCGCTGTTGTCGCTGCCCCCGTTCGTCCTCGGGCTGATCGGCCTGCTCGGCCACCTGAGCGGCATCCTCGGCTCGGGCACCGTGGCCGAGACCCGGGGGTGGGTGCTGGAGCAGGCGCACCTGTTGTTCACCGGCAACACGGTCGACCGGGTGGTGCAACCCCTGCTCGACGACGTCCTCAAGGGCGGCCAGGTCTCGCTGATCTCCGTGGGCTTCCTGCTCGCGCTGTGGTCGGGCTCGCGGGCCCTGTTCGTCTACGTCGACCTGATCTCCATCGCCTACGGCCTCGGAGAGGCCCGGGGCATCATCCGCACCCGCATTCTGTCGTTCGGGCTCTACATCGCGGCCCTGGTGATCGGTCTCATCGTCATACCGGTGCTGGTGATCGGGCCCACGCTCCTGTCGGGGGCGCTGCCTCAGGACAGCGGTCTAGTAGGGGTCCTGTACTGGCCGGTGGTCGTCATCGGGTCGGTGATCGTCCTCACGCTCCTGTACCACGTCAGTGTGGCCGTACGGACGCGCTGGTGGCGCGAGATGCCCGGAGCGCTGCTCGCCCTGCTCATCTGGATCGTCTGCGCGGCGATCCTGCGCGAGGTGCTGGCCGCCTGGTTCACGCCGCTGTCCATCTACGGCTCGCTGGCAGCCCCTATAGCGGTGCTGCTGTGGCTCTACATCACGGCGCTCGCGGTGCTCATCGGGGCCACGCTCAACGCCGAGTTCGACCGCCTGTGGCCCGACGGAACGAGCCGGAACGGCGAGTCCGCTATCGTCTAACGCGACGTGACCGGCGCGTCTGGGTGGGGTCACCACCAGGGAGCGAAAGGGTCGGAGGCCGAGCGCCTGGGTCTTCGCCAGATGCCAACGAAGGGTAGGGCCATGAGTTCTCTTTCGGACGTCGACCCGGAGATCGCCGAGCTGATCAGGGCGGAGGAGCGCCGGCAGGCCGACACCGTCAAGCTGATCGCCTCGGAGAACTACGTCTCCAGGGCCGTCCTCGAAGCCACCGGCAGCGTTCTGACGAACAAGTACTCCGAGGGCTACGCGGGCAAGCGTTACTACGAGGGGCAGCAGGTCATCGACCAGGTCGAGACCCTGGCCGTCGACCGCGCCAAGTCGCTGTTCGGCGTGAACCACGCCAACGTCCAGCCGTACTCCGGCTCGCCGGCCAACCTCGCGATCTACATGGCGTTCCTCAACCCGGGGGACACCGTGATGGGCATGGGCCTGCCCTTCGGCGGCCACCTGACCCACGGCTGGTCGGTCTCGGCCACCGGCAAGTGGTTCAACCCGGTCAGGTACGGCGTGCGTCAGGACACCGGCCGCATCGACATGGACGAGGTGCGGTCCATCGCCCTGGAGCACCGCCCCAAGCTGATCTTCTGCGGCGGCACCGCGATCCCGCGCACGATCGACTTCCCCGCCTTCGCCGAGATCGCCCGCGAGGTCGGCGCCATCCTCGCGGCCGACATCGCCCACATCGCGGGCCTGGTCGCCGGTGGGGCCCACCCCTCGCCGGTGGGTCACGCCGACGTCATCTCCACCACCACGCACAAGACGCTGCGCGGCCCGCGTGGCGCCATGCTGATGGCCACATCGGAGGAGCACGCCAAGGCCCTGAACAAGGCCGTGTTCCCCGGCCTCCAGGGCGGCCCGCACAACCACACCACGGCCGCGATCGCCGTGGCGCTCCGCGAGGCCGCGACCGACGAGTTCAAGGCCTACGCCCGGCAGGTGGTCGCCAACGCCAAGGCGCTGGCCGACGAGCTGTCGAGCCGAGGGTTCGACCTGGTCTCCGGTGGCACCGACAACCACCTGATCCTGATCGACCTGACGTCCAAGGGCGCCGCGGGCAAGCCGGCCGCGCAGGCACTCGACCGCGCCGGCCTGGAGACCAACTACAACACCGTGCCGTTCGACCCGCGCAAGCCGTTCGACCCGTCGGGCCTGCGCATCGGCACGCCGTCGGTCACGAGCCGCGGCATGGGCGAGGCCGAGATGCGCCAGATCGGCGCCTGGATCGACGAGGTCGTCACCGCCATCGCCAAGGACGACGCCGACGAGGTCATCGCGCGCGTCCACGGGGAGGTCAGCGAGCTGACCGGCAAGTTCCCCGCGCCCGGCCTGAGCTGAGCCCGGAGTCCCGTGGCGCCCGGCCGGGCCCACGGGGAAAATGTGTTGCCCGCGACGGCCGGGCCCGCGATAAAGTGGGCCCGGCTTCGCCGCTTTCGAAGGACGCGGCCCCGGCGACAGGGAGGTGAGGAAGATGCGGGTCTTTCTGAGGATGCCCATGTCCATTTCCTCGTCCGTTTCCTCCCGGGCGCCGCTCACGCGCTGAAGCCGCAGGGCGCCCGGTTCTCGAAGGGTGCCTGCGTTGACCACTTTCGGTCATGATCTTTTCTCTCTCGGCTGGAACGAGTCTCTCGCCGCCGATCTTCCTGGTGGCGCCGTCCCCGCCCGTGTGGCCCGCGTCGACCGCGGCGCCGCCGACGTCATCACCGCCGACGGCCACCACACCGCCCAGTACGCCGCCCGGCTGCGCAGGGCGACGGCGAACGACCCGGTGGCCCTGCCCTGCGTGGGCGACTGGGCCGCGCTCACCCGGCAGGCGGAGGGCCGCTACGAGCTCGACGCGATCCTCCCGCGAAGGAGCGCCCTCGTGCGCGGCGGCGTCGCGCGCGACTCGCGGGGCGGCCTGTCCGGCGACTCGCGGGGACAGGTGCTGGCCGCGAACGTCGACGTGGTGTTCGTCGCAGAACCGGCGATGCACGCCGACGACTTCGCCGATCTCGGCCGCGTGGAGCGGCTGCTCGCCCTGGCCTGGGAGAGCGGGGCCCGGCCGGTCGTGCTCCTCACCAAGTCCGACCTCGTCGGGCAGCACCTGCCGGGGCTGCTCGACGACGTGGCGGCGGTCGCGCCCGGCGTGGACCTCCACGCCGTCTGCTCGGTCAGCGGGGAGGGGGTCGAGGTGGTGCGGAGCCACCTCGACGGCTCGCGTACCGCGGTGGTACTCGGGGCCTCGGGCGCGGGCAAGTCGACGCTGGTCAACGCGCTGGCGGGCGAGACCGTGATGGAGACCCAGCAGGTGCGCGCGGGCGACGGGCGCGGCCGTCACACCACCGTGCACCGCGAGCTGCTCCCGCTGGCCGGCGGGGGCCTGGTGATCGACACACCGGGGATCCGCCGGGTGGGACTGTACGAGATGAGCCAGGGCGTCGACCTGGTGTTCTCCGACATCGAGGAGCTGGCCGAGGGCTGCCGGTTCGACGACTGCGCCCACCGGACCGAGCCCGGTTGCGCCGTCCTCGAAGCCCTGGAGTCGGGCGAGCTGCCGGAACGCCGCCTGGAAAGCTGGCGCAAGCTCCAGCGCGAGGCGGCGTGGATGGCCAGGCGCGGCGACGCCCGGCTGCGCGCCGAGGAGACCCGCAAATGGAAGATCATCCACAAGTCCATGCGCAACCAGGGCCGTCCCTGACCGCTTGCGGCGAGGGAGGAAGGGTACGAAAGGGGCATGGGCGCTAGTCGGCGGGTGTCCTTGCCCTTCGCCGACAGGGCGGAGGCGGGCGCCCAGCTCGCCGAGATGCTGGCGGACCTCGGCCTCGCCGATCCGGTGATCCTCGCCCTGCCACGCGGGGGCGTGGCGGTGGCGGCGCCGGTCGCCGAACGGCTGGACGCGCCGCTGGACGTCCTCGTGACCCGGAAGATCGGCCACCCCGAGCAGCCCGAGCTCGGGGTGGGCGCGATCGCCGAGGGCGGGGAGCCGGTGCTCGACGCCGCGTTCCTGTCGCGGCTCGGGCTCACCGAGGCGGACGTCATGGCGGTCGTCGAGCGGGAGAGGCACGAGCTCGCGCGGAGGGTCACCGCCTACCGGGGGGAGCGCGCGCTGCCCAGGCTGGCGGGGCGGGACGTCGTCGTGGTGGACGACGGGCTCGCGACGGGCGCGACGGCTCGCGCGGCGCTGCGCGCCGTGAGGGCGTCCGGGCCACGGAGGCTGGTGCTGGCCGTGCCGGTGGGGTCGCCGAGGACGGTCGCGGAACTCAGAGACGAGGCGGACGAGGTGGTCGTGATCGCCACCCCGCCCGGATTTCACGCTGTCGGCCAGTGGTACGTGCGGTTCGACCAGTTGACGGACGCGGACGTCCTCCGCCTGCTGCGGCTGGGGCGGTGAACGAGAGGGTTCGCCTGCGTAGGGGACGGGGGAAGGTGTGGGTGCCGACCCGGAGGGGAATGACACCCGCATGATCATGCGGCAATTGCGGCCCTGGAGGCGTACAGGAGCGGAGAAGCCGCATGATCATGCTGGGGAACATGCCGGTGGAGGTTCAGGCAGCGCTGATTCCGGCGCTCGCGGCACGCCGCATGCGCCGACGGCGCTCGGACGCGCGCTCGTCCTCGTTGAGCCCGCCCCACGTGCCGTACTTCTCCGGACGTGAAAGGGCGTAGTCGAGGCACTCCGCACGGACAGGGCACTGGGCGCAGATGGCCTTGGCCTTGCGCTCGCGGATGTCGCGCTCCGGCTGACGCTCGCCGTCGGGACCGAAGAACAGCACAAGGTCCTCTCCCCGGCACGCGGCGTCATCCTGCCAACCCCAGCTGGGGCGCGGGCGGGCGATCTGCCGACGTACCTGAGACATGAGAAACCACCTTAGGTGAGAGGTATTTCGTGTTTGTGCCGCATTGGACGCATATGGCGTCCCTGGTTCCAACGCCGTGATAGTCCGTGGTGTTCCCGGCTCCGGCAGGAGCCTCAGGTCAGAACAGGCGTGCCACGCTGGAGATGCTCCAGCGCCGCCAGCCTGTAGGTCATGATCGTGTCAGCGCACGCCATACCGCATGGCGCGAACACCGTCCGCTCGACCACAACCCGGAACCGGACGTCCCCGTGGCGCACAATCGCCTCGGTGACGTCACCGTCCAGCCTGGTGGATTCCACGGCCACTCCGCCTACCGAGACCTCGCCCGTGTGTGCCCGGACGAAATGCTCGGCGGCCTGCGATGGCTCAGGGATGCCTGCGCGTCCCCGGAAACGGTCGAGAACGATCTCACCGTGCCGGTACGCGTTTGCCGCCGCGATCGCAGCAGCCTGAGACATGCTGCCGTAGTAAAGCCCGTGTGGCAAGCACACAAGGTTAGCGGCGTATCGATCGCCGCCCACATGAGTGGTTTCCCACACTCTTCCCGGCAGGCTCTCACCCAAAACCCGCGCGATGGGAAGGCCAATGCGGGCACAACACGCGTTGCGCCTGGCATGCGTGCAGACCAGGAACACCGGCTCCTTCACCAGTATGCAGGACTCCGGAACCACTCCGCGCACAAGAGATCCCAGGTCAAGATCGCCGGGGTTCTCGAAGAACCCCTCGGCGATCCAGGGGGAGGGCGCCGTGGTATCCGCCACCAGGACCCTGACCGGTCCCCGAGCCGCGCGGCGCTGCAGGGGCCGCCTGATGAGCTGGGGCCGAATGCCCAGGTCGGTGGCGCGTTCGATGAGAGCGTGGGTCCCCGCGGGCAGCTCGCACTCAGGCAGGTGGGACGCCCACGGCCCGGCATGCTCGATGAGCAGCCACAACCGGGCGCCGACGGTCGCGCTCGCAAGCGCCGGCACCTCGCCCGTATGGCATCCGGCCGGGTGTTCGCACCCCCGTGCCCGGTCTCTCGTCACGCGTTCCTCCCGTCCGACTTAGGTAAGACTAACCTAACGGTAAGGGGTGTGCGCGGATCTCAGGGGTATCCATTTTTCCCACCCCTATGCGGGTGCCTGGTGTGACATAACTCACGTGCCGATCTTGCCGAGTAGGTTGCCGTGAGCGCCGGTCCGGAGCTACCGGGAATGGTCGCGCAGCACCCGCTCCGCCGCGGGAAGGGCCGCGGCGCGGTCCTCGGGCACCAGCCCGACGCGGGTGCGGCGGTCGAGGAGGTCGCCCGCGTCCAGCGCGCCCTCGTGCCGCACCGCCCACACCAGCTCGGCCACCGTGACCCCCAGCGGCAGCGTCTCCGCCAGCTCGGGATGCCGCTCCGCGAGCGCGTGGACGGCCGCCGCCTCCGAGCCGTACCGCTCGGTCAGCCTCGGCGGGACGCCTTCCGGCGAGCGCACGGCCATGTCGGAGCCCACTCTGTGCGCGCCCACGAGGGGCAGGCGGGCCGTACGGCTGCGGGGGGCGTGCGGGAAGGCGGCGTCGACGGCGTCCTCGGCCATCCGGCGGTAGGTGGTCAGCTTCCCGCCGACGATCGTCACGAGGCCGTCAGGAGCCCTGACGACCGCGTGCCTGCGGGAGAGGTCGGCCGTGCGCCCGTCGCCGGTCAGCAGCGGCCTGAGGCCCGCGTAGGCGCCCGCCACGTCCGCGCGGGCGACGGGAACCTCCAGAACGGAGTTGAGCACCTCCAGGAGGAAGGCGATGTCGGTCTCCGGAACCTCGGGCACGTCGGGGATCGGGCCGTCCACCGGCTCGTCGGTGAGTCCCACGTAGACGCGCCCGTCGGGCTGGGGGAGCACCAGGACGAACCGCGCCCCTTCGCCCGGTATCGGCACGTGCAGGCTCGCGCGGGGCTCGCCGAGGGTGCCGGGCCGCAGGACCAGGTGGGTGCCCCTGGAGGGCCGCATGGAGACCGAGCCGGTCAGCTGACCCGCCCACACTCCCGTCGCGTTGATCACCCTGCGGGCGCGGATCGTGAAGGTCTCCCCGCCCAGCTCGTCGCGGACCTCGGCGCCGTCGCCGGACAGGGCCAGGGCGCGGCACCGGGTGAGCACCCGGGCGCCGTGGGCGGCGGCGGTCCTCGCGATCGCGACGACCAGCCGGGCGTCGTCCACGACCCGCCCGTCGAAGGACACCAGAGCGCCGCGCAGCCCGTACGGGCGCAGGGCCGGCACGAAGGCGCGGGCCCGCGCGGGCGTCACGCGGGACGGGCCGGGGAGCAGGCGGCGCGGCGTCCCCGCCGACGCCCGGAGCAGGTCACCGAGCCGGTACCCCGCCATCAGGACCTCGGCCCGGCCCCTTGACACCTCCGGGGTGAGGGGCAGCAGGTAGGGCTGGGAGCGGACCAGGTGGGGGGCAGTGTGGCGCAGCAGCACCCCGCGCTCGACCGCGCTCTCCCTGGCCACCCCGACCTGGCCCTTGGCGAGGTAGCGCAGCCCGCCGTGGATCATCTTGGAGCTCCACCGGGAGGTGCCGAACGCCAGGTCGTGGGCGTCGATCGCCACGACCGACAGGCCCCGGGAGGCGGCGTCGAGCGCCACCCCCGCCCCGGTCGCGCCCAGCCCGACCACCAGCAGGTCGACGACCGTCTCCCGCGCCTCGGCCAGCTCGCGGGCGCGGCGGGGGGCGTTGAGCGACGCGTCGGGGATGTGGTTCACGGGCCTGGCACCTCTTCCAGGGGACTCCCGGAAGGGGAACCGCAGCCGGGCGTGTCAAAGTGTAGGGCGTGGAAACTCCCGATATCACCGCGGAACCGATGCTCTGGTCCGGCTGGGGCGATCCCGCCAAGGCGGCCGAACTGCCCGAATCCGTCCGAAAGCTGCTGCGCGAGCTGCTCGGCGTGCGCGAGCACGCGCGGCCCGCCGCCAGCTTCGGAGAGATCAGACTGCGCGCCGCCGCCCTGTCCCCGCTGATCCTCGCCGATCTCCGCAAGGCCGTCGGCGGGGAGCACGTCCGGTTCGACGACGACGCGAGGATCCGCCACACGCGCGGCAAGTCCACGCCCGACCTGCTGCGCATGCGCGACGGAGACGGCTCCGACGCCCCCGACGCGGTCCTGCTGCCCGGGTCGCACGACGAGGTGCTGGAAGTGCTGCGCATCTGCGCGCACCACCGGGTCGCGGTCGTGCCCTTCGGGGGCGGCACCTCGGTCGTCGGCGGGCTCGTGGCCTCGCGGCAGGGCTTCGCCGGTGTGGTGGCCCTCGACCTGGCCAGGCTCAACCGGCTCATCTCGGTGGACACCGAGTCGATGGTCGCCGATCTGGAGCCGGGATTGCGCGCCCCGCAGGCCGAGCAGCTCCTGGCCCGGCACGGGCTGACCCTCGGCCACTTCCCCCAGTCCTTCGAGTACGCCACCCTGGGCGGCTTCGCGGCGGCGCGGTCGAGCGGCCAGGCGTCGGCGGGGTACGGCCGCTTCGACGACATGGTGGTGGGCGTGACCGTCGCCACCCCGCGCGGCACGCTGGAGTCCGGCCGCGCGCCGAAGTCCGCCGCCGGGCCCGACCTGCGCCAGCTCGTCCTCGGCTCAGAGGGCGCCTTCGGGGTCATCACCTCCATGCGGCTGCGGGTGCGGCGGGCACCGGCGGAGAAGGTCTACGAGGGCTGGCGGTTCGCGTCGTTCGGGGCGGGGACGGCGGCGCTGCGTCGCGTGGCGCAGGAGGGGCCGCTCCCGACGGTGCTGCGCCTGTCCGACGAGACCGAGACCATGGTGGGCCTGGCCAAGCCGGGGGAGATCGGCGGGGTCCGGCCCGACGCCGGATGCCTGGCCGTCGTCGGGTACGAGGGCGAGGCCGACGACGTCGCCCACCGGCGGGAGCGCACCGCCGCGACCCTGTCGGGGCTGGGCGGCGTCTACCTCGGCCCCGAGCCCGGCGAGGCGTGGGCCCACGGCCGCTTCAGCGCGCCGTACCTCCGCGACGCGCTGCTCGGCGCGGGGGCGACGGTGGAGACCCTGGAGACGGCCTGCTTCTGGTCGGGGATCCCGAGGCTCTACGACGCCGTGCGGCTGGTGCTCAGCGTGGCCCTCGCGCCCGCCGACCAGTCGGGCCCGGGCGGCCCGCCGCTGGTGATGTGCCACCTGTCGCACGTGTACGGGACGGGCGCGTCGCTGTACTTCACCGTGGTGACCTCGCAGACCGCCGACCCCCTCGGGCAGTGGGACACGGCCAAGCGGGCGGTCAACGAGGCGATCGGGCTGGCGGGCGGCACGATCTCGCACCACCACGGCGTCGGCAGGGACCACAAGACGGCCTACGCCGCCGAGATAGGCGACCTCGGGGTCGACATCCTCCGCGCGGTCAAGGAGCGCCTGGATCCGGCCGGAATCCTCAACCCGGGCGTCCTGATCCCCTGATCGCCCGGTCTGTACGGGCGGGGAGGGAAACGTCCGCGAGACCCGATTGGTGAGTCGGCGTGCGATCCACCAAGATCATGGCAAAGATAGGGTCATGGTCGATGTGGAGCGGGCTGCCGCGCGTGGCAAGCGGGTCTCGTCGCGGGTGTCCGAGGAGGGCGCCGGGTGGTCCTGCCAGGAGATGGGCACGTTCCAGAAGCTCCGCCCGAACGAGCGGAGCTTCTCCTGGCTGGGCGTGAAGACCCTGCTGCGCTCGCGCAACGAGATCCTCGCCCAGCTCTTCGGCGACCCGTCCAACGAGGTGCGCCGGCGGTGGATGGCGACACGCGAGGGCGTCGACCCCGATTTCCGGATAAAGCCTGATGTGGGTGGCGAGTACAGCTTCCTGATCATCGGCGACACCGGCGAGGGCGACGCCTCGCAGTACGCCGTGGTGCCCGGCCTGCTCACCATCGGCGCCGGCACCGCCTTCGCGGTCGTCGCGAGCGACGTCATCTACCCGACGGGGTCGGGCAACGAGTACGACGACAAGTTCTTCCGCCCCTACAAGGACTACCCCGCGCCGATCTACGCCGTCCCGGGCAACCACGACTGGTACGACGGGCTCGGCGGGTTCATGCGCGTCTTCTGCGACGCCCCCGCGTTGGAGGCGCGGCGGCAGGGGTTCTCGCTGTCGCCCTCGGGCCTGCGGGGGCTGCTGTGGACCAGGCCCGAGGCGATCGACGAGCCGCGCCTGGCCGAGGCCCGCGCCAGGCGGTCCCTGCCCGGCCAGCGGGCGGCGCAGCCCGCGCCCTACTGGGTGATCGACCTGCCCGGCCTGCTGCTGGTGGGCATCGACACCGGCATCCGCGGCGCCATCGACCGCGACCAGGGGGCGTGGCTGCGCCGGGTGTCCGCCGATCCACGGCCCAAGGTCCTGGTCACGGGCAAGCCGATCTACGACCGCAACCAGTACCACCCGTGCCCGATCGAGGACGGCGGCACGGTCGACGACATCGTCAGGGACCCGGCGAACAATTACGTGGCCGCGATCGGCGGGGACACCCACAACTACCAGCGCTACCCCGTCGAGGCCGGCGGCCGGACCATCCAGTACATCGTGTCCGGGGGCGGCGGCGCGTTCATGCACGCCACGCACACGATCCCCCGCGTCGACATCGGAGGCGTGCGCGAGGACGACTTCAAGTGTTACCCGCTGAGAGGTGACTCGCTGTCGTTCTACAGCAACCTCTACCGTGCCCGGTACCGCATGCCCTGGCTCTACCTCACACCCGACGAGGGCCTGGTGCTGATGTCCAGGCACATCGGCAACACCCCGCCGCGCCCCGTCGGCACGGGCGACGGCACGGCCGGCACGGCGGGCGCCGGCGGCTCGGAGCCCGCCGCCCCCGGCGGGCCCGTGCGGATCACGGCGCGCATGAAGTGGGCGGCCCGTATCCTCGGCGGCTGGCCGATGCCGTTCCGCCTGCCGGTCGGGCGCACCTTCCACCGCTATTTCTCCGAGCTGTCCGACTGGGACACCCCGCCCTTCTTCAAGAGCTTCCTGCACGTATCGGTGCAGGACGGCACGCTGCGCATCCGCTGCTTCGCGGCCACCGGCTGCCGTCCGCAGGAGATCGAGCCACCGATGGAGGACGAGGTCGCGATCCCGCTCGCCATGGGCGCCGGGTGATCAGGAAGCGGGCTTGAAGCTGCTCCACAGGACGGCCATCGTCTGGCGGTTGTCCGGCTGGTCCCACTCGGCGTCGGGCGCGGTGAACGTCACCTCGAACGCCGTCTCGCCGTCGACGGCGATGTGCCGGGTGACGGCGTGCGTGGTCACGTTGGTCAGGGCGGTGTAGGTGTACTCCCAGACGCTCGCCTGCCACTTGCCGTCCCCGAACGCGGAGGACTCCAGGCGCACCTGGGCGTAGTCGGTGAGCGTGGTCTCGTCCTTGGCCTTGGTGAGCGCGGTCAGGCCGTCGTCGCCGGTGGAGGGCACCTTCTTGATCTGGATGCGCCGCCCCGAGCTCTTCGGGCCGAGGTAGGTCACCGCGTCGGCGGAGGTGGAGACCGTCCAGTCCTTGGGGACCGCGACCGAGGCGCCGGCCGCGGTGCGCGAGCGGAAGCTCGCCGGGATCTCGGTGGGGACGGCCTGGTCGCCTTGGGCCGAGGCATCCGGCGACGACGGCCCTGTCAGGGCGGCGCCGCCGGTGGCCGCGGGCGGGGCGGCGACGTTCTCCTCCGACGGGGAGCCCGCCGGCCACAGCACGAACAGCAGGGCGGCCACCACGCCGACGACCCCCACACCGGCCAGGAGGAGCATGAGGGGGGAGCGGCCCTCGCGGGCGTCGTCCCGCGGCTCCTCCATCACGCGGCGGCGCGTACGGGCGTCCGGGTCCTCCTCGCGCGCGCCCCTGCCGCCGCCCCCGCGGTCCGGACCCGCGAAGGGGTCGCCGGGAAGGTCCTTGGCGAGCTTGTCGGCGAGGTTAGGTGAGGATCCCGCCGGCCACACCCGGGAGCCGGGCGTCCCGGCCACGAGCGGGTCGCGCGCCGAGCCGGCGTCGAACGCCTGGGGGCCGGTGGTGCTCCTGAGGGCGTCGTACAGGTTCGACCGGGTGCCCGGCGAGCTGTTCAGCCCCTCGTAGGGCATCGGCTGGGGTCCTGAAGGGCTGCGCAGCGCGTCGTAGGGGTCGGCGGGTCGCGGACCTGACGGGCCGCGCGGCGCGTCGTAAGGGCCGGGCCGCGGGCCTGAGGGGCTGCGGAAGGCATCGAACGGGTCCTGCTGCGGTCCCGAGGGGCTGCGCAGCACGTCGTACGGGTCCACCGGCTGCGGTCCTGAGGGGCTGCGCAGGGCGTCGTAGGGGTCGGCGGGTCGCGGTCCCGAGGGGCTGCGCAGCGCGTCGTACGGGTCCACCGGCTGCGGTCCTGACGGGCTGCGCAGCGCGTCGTAGGGGTCGGGACGGGAAGCCGTCAGGGCGGAGGGCTCCTCGAAGGGGGCGCGCCGCGAGTCCGATGGGCTCTCCAGCACGTCGTACCCGGCGGGGGCTCCGTAGGGCGTGCCGTGCGCGCCGGTGGAGGACGAGCCGCCGCCACGCGGGCGGAACAGGTCGGCGTGCCCGGCCTGGTCGGGGGAGTCCGGGTCGAACGGAATTCGCACAGGTCCCGACGGGGTCTCAATGATGCGCGAGAGCATCGGCCCCGAGGGCGGATCGAGGGGAGGGAGCATGTGGACCGGCGTGGAGCCGGCCCGCGTGGGCAGGGGCGTCGAGACGGGCCGGTCGCCGAGGAGCGCCAGCCCGGAGCCATGCGTGCGCAGCACCCGTTCGAGCAGCTCCGCGGCCTGCGCGGCCGGCATCCGGTCGGCGGGGTTCTTGCGCAGCAGGCCCTCGATGACCGGCAGAAGGGCTCCGGCGCGCTGCGGGCGGTTGGGCTCCTGGGTCAGCACCGCGCCGAGGACGGCCACCGCGTCCGGCCCCTCGTACGGCGGGCGGCCCTCGACGGCGGCGTAGAGCGTCGCGCCGTAGGACCACAGGTCGGCCGCGTGGGTGATCGGGCGGCCCTGGAGCCGCTCCGGCGGGATGTAGGCGGGCGAGCCCATGAGAAGGCCGGTCTGGGTGATGGTGACATCACCCTCTATCGCGGCGATGCCGAAGTCGGTGAGCACCACGCGATCGGCGGTGAGCAGCACGTTGCCGGGCTTGACGTCGCGGTGGAGGATGCCGGCGGCGTGGGCGTGCCGGAGCGCGTCGAGCACGCGGACGCCGATCTCGGCGGCCTGGACCACCGGCAGGGGCCCGCTCTGCCGCACGGCCTGCTCCAGCGACCACGCGCGGATCAGCTCCATGACGATCCAGGGCCGTCCGTCCTCCTCGACGACGTCGTGGACGGTCACGATGCCCGGGTGGCTGAGCCGCGCGGCCGACCTGGCCTCGCGCAGCATGCGCCGGTGGGCGACCTGCTTGCCCGCGTGGTCGAGGCCGAAGGGCAGGATCAGCTCCTTGACCGCGACGTCTCGGTCGAGGAGCACGTCGTGGGCGTGCCAGACCATGCCCATGCCACCGCGGCCGACCGGTGAGAGCAGACGGTATCGCCGGCCCACCAGCCGTCCCTGACCCTCTGGCGCGACCCCGGCGCCGCCCAAGGGGCTCTTACCCTCGGTCATGGAGGGCGCCCTCCCGAGCGCGCGATCGGTCGTCATACGGCGGTCCCCAATTCACGCTCGTCCGCGTCATTTCCCCATTTTGTGGATCATGCATGGATCATGTGCGTCGTCAAGACGGTGAGGCAGGCCACCGATATTAGGGTCAAAGCCGGGTCAATGGGAATTCGGTCTTCTTTTACGTATCGGCGAGCGCGACCAGAGCCGAGGTGAACGCTTCGGCGGGCGGGCTGACCAGACCCGCGCCGACCTGCCCGGTTCCCGCCACGCGTCCCGCGATGCCGGTGTTGACGACCGGGAGCTGCCCCGTCCTCGCGATCAGCGCGATGTCGATTCCCGTGGGAGTCCCCCTGAAGCCCAGCCCCGGGATCTGGTACGCCGGGTGCTCGGCCAGCGTGATCTCGTACATGGACCGGGTGGCGGCGATGGCGTCGGACACGTCACCGCCGACGAAACGGACGATCGCCGGCGCGGCGGCCATGGCGAAGCCGCCCAGGCCTGACGTCTCGGTGATCGTGGAGTCGCCGATGTCCGGATTGGCGTCGTCCGGCCCGTACGCGCCCAGGTAGAGGCCGTCGGGAACCCCCGCGGGACCGGTGAACCACCGGTCGCCGAGGCCGGAGACCTGGATGCCGAAGTCGGTGCCGTTGCGCGCCATGGCGACCACGAGCGAGGACCCGGGAACGTCCCTGGCGGCGTCGGCGCTGACCTTGCCGGCCGCCATTCCCGCGTTCAGGAAGAAATGGTCGTTGCCGTTGATGAAGCGCAGGACGGCGGCGGCGTGCTCGGGCGACGCCTCCACGATCGCCGGGGCGATCTCGCGGACCATCAGCGAGGTGGCCGCGCGGTTACGGTTGTGCAGCTCGTCGCCCATCTGGAGCGCCTGGGCGATCAGCGACCGCAGGTCGATCGGGCCGTTCACGGCGAGGGCCCCCGCGAGCACCGGCCCGAGCACCTCGCCCATCCAGCGCAGCCGCTCGACGACCTCCGGCCCGTAGGCGCCGTAACGCAGCACCTTGCCCAGACCCTCGTTCAGCGAGCAGTACGCGGTGCCGCCGTGCTCGCCGTCGACGACCTCGAACATCCACATCGACGGGCTCACCACCCCGGCCATCGGCCCGACGGTGCGGTGGTGGTGGCAGGAGTCGAGTTTCACGCTCCCGGAGACCAGCAGGCGCTCGGCCTCCTCGGCGTCGGATGCCAGACCCTCGAGGATGGCGGCGCCGATGAGCGCTCCGCGCATCGGCCCCGAGGCCCGTTCCCAGTCGATGGGGGGCCCGGCGTGGAAGAAGGTGCGCGCGGGCAGGTCGAGCACCTCGCGTGCGGGCCTCACCCCGACGAGCTGGGGACGGGCGGAGAGCAGCCGGCCCACGGCCACCTCGTTGGCGCTCCGCCGGCGCGGGTCGGCCAGCACCTTGGCCAGGGCCTGCGAGGTGCCCGGGAGCGGGGGTCGCCAGTCGACCCCGAGGCGCGGCACGGCCTGCTGGTCGAGCGCTTCGGCGAGCACGGCGGCACCGGCGGTGATCACGCGGGGCTCGCCGTCGAGCATGGACAACCTCACAGGGCACTCCCGATCAGGCTCGCGGCGTGCCTGGCGGCGGCCGCGTTGGAGGTGAACACCGACGCCCCGGCCGCGACCAGGGCGTCCGCCTGCCGGCGCAGGCCCTGCGGGTCGGACTCGGTGCCGACCAGGGCCACCACCACGGCCGTACCACGCTCGCGCGCCTCGCGGACGGCGGGCGCGAGGCGGGCCGAGGGATCGGGCTCGGCCGCGTGGCCGAGCACCACGTCGAGCAGCACGACGCCGGACGCCCGCCCGAGCGCCTCCAGGCGCAGGGTCGGATCGATCATCGGATGGGCGCGGCCACGGGTGTAGTCGTCATCGCCGAAGTCGGTGAACGCGCCGGACCCCGCGATGATGCGCGCCTCGGTGCACAGCGTGCCGCCCGAGTAGAGCCCCGACAGCCCGGCGCACGGCGTCACCGGCTGCGGGACCGTCCAGGTGGGCCACTCGGGCACCGGCAGGCCGAGGGCGAGCAGGGCGCTCTCGGCCGCGGAGGTCAGGTCGCCCTGTCCCGGCACGAGCAGGGCGGTGACGACCGGCGTCGCGAGGCCCTCGACGGCCCGGCGCACGACCTCGGCCACCTCGGGGGCCGGCGGCTTGGAGATCAGCACGATGAGCTCGGTGGCCGGGTCGGCGTCCAGGGCCGCGAGGGCCGTCAGAGTGGACCGGCCGCCCACCGCCGCCGACAGGTCCCTTCCGCCGACGCCCAGAACGTGGCTCACCCCGGCGCCCGCGTGGTCGAGCAGGCAGGTCACCTGCTGGGCGCCGGTGCCGGAGGCGGCCACGACGCCCACGCGCCCGGGACGCAGGACGTTGGCGAACCCCAGCCCCGCGCCGCCCACGACCGCCGTGCCGCAGTCGGGACCCATCATCAGCACGCCCCGCTCGTTCGCGCGCTCCTTGAGCAGGACCTCCTGCTCCACGGGGATGTTGTCACTGAAGATCATCACTGACAGCCCGGCGTCGATGGCGTCCATGGCCTCGGCGAAGGCGTGCTCGCCCGGCACCGACACCAGCGCGAGAGAGGCGTCCCACGCCCGCGCGGCGGACCGGGTCGTGCGGGGAGGGCTCTCGGTGCGCGCGCCTCCCGGCCCCGCGCCCCTGGCCAGGGCGGCGAACTGCCGTTCGAGCTCCTCGGCCCCGTCCTTCAGCGCCGCGTCCGAGTCGGCCCGGATGGCGACGAGCAGGTCGGACGGCCCGGTCTCGGGTACCGAGAACCCGACCTCCCTGGCCAGTCCGAGGTTCAGCTCGGTCGCCATGGCCACCACCGCGACGGTGACGCCCGGACGGGAGCTCAGCGCCTGGCTGATCCGCATCAGGCTCACCGAATCGTGGTAGACCCCGGCGCGTACCTCCACCAGATCAGTAGTCATGGTCAACGGTCGCTCACCGCCCCTCGTCAGAAGTCCGCTCACAGGTCGATCATCGCTCGCCGCGTCGCCTGCGGGAGCGTATATCTGGTAGTTCACCTGGCCGTTCGCACGCTCCGGCCGAGCGCGACGACCGCCGACGCGCCCACGCGCAGGCCCCAGGCGAGGTCGGCGCCTGAGGTGTGGCCGAGCCGGAGCAGACGGTGCACGGCGGGTTCGAGCGGCTGGTGGCCGGCGATCCCGCGCAGCACCGCGAGCGCGTCGGAGCAGGCCTGTCCCTGGGCGGCGCAGTGGAGCAGCGTCGCCGAGATCGGGGTGGTGCGGGTGCGCGCGTCGAACGCCACGGTCGCGGCGAGCCAGTCGGCCAGCCAGACGGCCCTGCTCACGCCCGCCGCCCTGCCGATCTGGCGCAGCGCGACCAGCACGCCCGCGAGCATGTCGTCGCCGCTGGGCGTCAGGCCGGGACCGAGGCCCATGAGCTGCTCGGTGGCGGTGATGGCCGCCGTCAGCGAGCCCCGGGCGCAGCCCTCGGCGAGGAGCGCCCCGGCGTCGCCGTCGGCGAGCCCCGGCCGGCGGGCCGACGTCCCGCAGATCTGGCCGAACCGGGGGAGGACCCGCTCCAGCCGCGAGAGCTCGACGCGACCGAGCGGGGGCGCGGGATCCCACCAGCGGCGGACGCGGACGGTGAGGCGGCCGATCTCGACGCACCCGTCGCCGACGGCGGCCTCGTCTCCCGCCGCCGTCACCGGCAGCGGGTCGCTCAGCACGACGGCGTTGGGCAGCCGTGTCGCCTCCCCGGTGACCACCGCCACGACGGACGGCTCGACGTCGGTGCGGACCTCCACATAGACGCAGAGCGGGAACACCGCCAGCACCCGTGCGGGCCGCCGCGGCGACTCCAGCGCCGGGCGAAGCGCGGTGCTCGCCGCGCCGAACGCTTTGGCGTCCGCCGGCGCGCGGTGTTGGATCCGTGTACGCGTCCCCAGTGTCACTCGGCCTCCCCGCGAGTCTGGGGGAACCGTAGAACGGTCCCGGAGATCGGCCGTACGGAGAAAGATGCCAACAGTTCTCCGATGAGTTGGCTCTTGTTGACAGACGCCCTGTTCCGTCAGAATCTCTGAAACAGAGTTCCACCCTGGAGCATCACCATGACAGCTGACCCATCACCCCCGGCGATGCGTTTGGCCTCCACGGGCACCATCATTCACGGCGTGTCCGTGGGCGAGGTGCTCGGCGTCTCCACACTGGCGGGAGCCCGCCTGATCGGCGGCAGGGCCGGCCTCGACCGCATCGTCCAGCGTCTCAACGTCATGGAGGTCCCCGACATCCTCGCGTGGGTGAAACCCCATGAGCTGCTGCTCACCACGGGATACCCCCTGAGGAACACCCCGCAGTCCCTCGGCCGGCTCGTCACCGACCTCGACGAGCGCGGCCTCGCGGCGCTCGGCATCAAGCTCGGCAGATACGTCGACGAGCTCCCGGAGGAGATGGTGGAACAGGCCGACCGGCTCGGCTTCCCCCTGATCCTGCTTCCCAACGACGTCGGCTTCGACGACATCCTCAACCAGGTGCTCACCGACATCCTCAACCGTCAGGCCGCGCTGCTCGCGCGCACGGAGGAGGCGCACAGGGCGTTGGTGCAGATCGTGCTGGCCGGCGGCGGGCTGCGCGAGGTCGTGGCCGAGGTGGCGGGGCTCCTCGACATGGCCGTGGCCGTGGTCGACCCCGCCGGGCACGTGCTCGACGCGGCCGGGGACCTCACCCCGCTGCGGGCCGCCCCCGCGGTCTCCGGCGGCGACTACACGGTCGTCCCCGTCGTCGCGGGCGGCCACCACCACGGGCGCATCGTCGCCCACCGCCCCGGCGGAGCCATCCGGGACGGCGACATCGGGATCTTGGAACGTGCCGCCACGGTGGCGGCCCTCGTGGTGACCCGGCAGGAGGCCGTCGCCGCCGTCGAGAGCAAGTACCGCGCCGACTTCCTCCGCGACGTCCTCACCGGCAGGGGAGGAGTCCGGGTGGCCGCCCGCGCCCGCGCCTTCGGGTGGGATCTCGAACGGCCCGTCGGCGTGCTCGTCGCCGAGATCGACCCCGAGTGGGACATCCCCCCCGACCGGCTGCTCACCGCGTGGGTCACCGCGCTGCGGCGGCACGACCCGCGCGGCGCCGTGGCGGGCTTCTCCCACGAGGTGGTCGCCATCGTCGGGTCGGGCGTCGACATGGCCCGCCTGGCCAAGGACGCGGTGGCCGCCTTCGCCGACTTCCGGCCCGCCACCTTCTCCACGGGCATGAGCAGGGTCGCCCAGGGGGCCGAGCTCCTGCCCGACGCCTACGGCCAGGCTCTGAAGGCGGCACGGGTGGGCCGCCAGCTCCACGGGCCGGGCGCGGTCGCCCACTTCGACCAGCTCGGCGTCTACCGGCTCCTGTCGCTGGTCAACGACACCGCGGAGCTGCACGCGTTCGTCAAGGAGACGCTCGGGCCGCTGGCACTCGACGAGGACGCCGAGAACGCCGACCTGCGCCGCACGCTCCAGGTGCTGCTGGAGACCAACCTCAACGTGGCCGAGACCGCCCGCCGCCTGCACTTCCACTACAACACGCTGCGCTACCGCATCGGGAAGCTGGAACGCATGCTCGGCAACTTCACCGAGGACGCCCACCTGCGCCTCAACCTGACCCTTGCCCTGCACGTCCTCCGCATGCGCGGCATCTAGGAAGGCTAACGGCGGGCCGGAGGTGCCGGTGCGCAAGAGGACTGCTTCTGGGGCGGGCACGTTTGGCAGATCCTTACCATGTGGACGGCCCCTAACAGGTCTAATGTGCCCGCAACGGGAGAGGTCTTCCCATCGCTCATCGCGGGCGGGTGAGGTGTGCTCACCCGGCGGCAGTGCGCGGCACGCGACACGGCAACGCGAAGAGACAACAACGCGAAGAGATGGCAATACGCCGCGGAGGTCCGCCTGCGGGGTGGCCACCGACCGCCCGGCCCGGTCAGTGAAGGGGCTCATATGGCCTTCGGATGGAAGTTGCACGGCGACGGGCGCGGTCTCGCTCCCGGGGAGGTGGTCAAGCCCGACGAGCGGCTGAGCTGGCCGCGCATGGTCGGGTTCGGCGCGCAGCACGTCATCGCCATGTTCGGCGCGACGTTCGTGTTCCCCCTGATCATGGGGCTGAACGCCAATCTAGCGATCATGATGTCGGGCGTCGCCACGATCCTGTTCCTGCTGATCGTGCAGGGGAAGATCCCGAGCTACCTCGGCACGTCGGCGTCGTTCGTCGGCGCCGTGGTCGCGATCCGCGCGGCCGGGGGCGACAGCGCCACGGTCACGGGCGCGATCCTGGTCGCCGGTGTCGTGCTCGCCCTGTGCGGCGTCGCGATCCACTACCTCGGCGTCCGGGCCATCGACAAGATCTTCCCGCCCGTCGTGACCGGCGCGGTGGTCATGCTCATCGGGTTCGGCCTCGCCTACGTCGTGTCCGACGTGTACTGGCCGCAGGACCAGTGGATCGCCCTGATCACCATGGTCGTCACGTTCGTCATCATCGTGGCCTTCAAGGGGTTCATCGGGCGCATCGCCATCCTGCTCGGCCTGGTCATCGGCTTCGTGCTGTCCTGGCTGGCCGACAAGACCTTCGGGAACATCACGGCCTTCAACGCGGGCATCGGGAAGGTCGACACCCACCCCCGGGTGAACTTCCAGGCGGTCGCGGACGCGCCCTGGTTCGGCCTGCCGGAGTTCCACGCGCCGCAGTTCGCCGGGTCCGCCATCGTTCTGGTGCTCCCGGCCGTCATCGCCCTCATCGCCGAGAACGTCGGGCACGTGAAGGCCGTCGGCGAGATGACCGGCGCCGACGTCGACCCCTACATGGGCCACGCGGTCTTCGCCGACGGCGTCGGCACGGCCGTGGCCACCGCGGTCGGCGGCTCGCCCACCACCACGTACGCCGAGAACATCGGCGTGATGGCGGCCACCCGGGTCTACTCCACGGCCGCCTACTACATCGCCGCCGTGGTCGCGATCCTGTTCGGCCTGATCCCCAAGTTCGGCGCGCTGGTCGCCGCCACGCCGGGTGGCGTGCTCGGTGGCATCACGGTCATCCTGTACGGCATGATCGGCCTGCTGGGCGCGAAGATCTGGATCGAGAACCGGGTCGACTTCTCCAACCCCGTGAACATGGTGCCGATCGGAGCGGGCATCATCCTCGCCATCGGGCCGGTGTCGCACCAGATCACCAAGGACTTCTCGCTGGCGGGCATCGCGCTCGGCACGATCGTGGTCCTCGGCGGATACCACCTGCTGCGCGTGATCTCCGGACGGTCGGGAACCGCCGGCGAGCAAGGTCCCGCGCAGGCCCTCGTGGAAGGGAGAGACAGCACTTCGTGAAGCCTTCGGCGTTCGACTACCACGCGCCCCGCGACCTCGGCGAGACCCTTGCGGTCCTCGCCGGGGCCGGGGCGCACGGCAAGGTGCTGGCCGGCGGCCAGAGCCTGATCCCCCTTCTCAACATGCGGCTGGCGGCCCCGTCGCACCTGATCGACATCAACCGCGTCGCCGCGCTCGACACCATCGCGGTGGAGGACGGCGGCGTGCGGGTCGGGGCACTGGCCAGGCACGCGGCCGTGGAGCGGTCCTCCCTTGTCGCGCGGGCCCAGCCCCTGCTCCGCGATGCGCTCAAACTGGTCGCGCACCCGGTGATCCGCAACCGCGGCACCGTCGTCGGCAGCCTCGTCCACGCCGACCCATCGGCCGAGCTGCCCGCCGTGCTGACCGTCCTCGACGGTTCGGTACGGCTGGCGCGGCACGGGGCCCCCGAGCGCGACGTCCCTGCCGGCGAGTTCTTCACCGGCCCGATGGAGTCGGCCCTGGAGCCGGGCGAGCTGGCGGTCTCGGCGTTCTTCCCGTCCCTGCCCGCCCGCACCGGCACCGCCTTCTGCGAGGTCGCGCGCAGGCACGGCGACTACGCGATGGCGGGCGCCGCCGCCGTGGTGACGCTCGACGAGGACCTGCGCATCGCCTCGGCCCGGGTCGCCTGCGTGAGCGTCGGCCCGGTCCCGGTGCTGCTGGATGTGTCGGAGGTGTGCGCCCACCGGCCCGCCGCCTCCGTCGACTGGGCCGCCGTGGCGCGGGCCGTACGGGACCTCATCGACCCCGACGGGGACATCCACGCGACGGCCGGCTACCGGAGGCACCTGACCGGGGTCCTGGCCGAGCGGGCGCTGCGCATCGCCGCCCAGGAGGCCGCGGACGAGCGAGCTGGGGAGTACCCGAATGAGTGAAGCGCTGCACGAGATCACGCTGACCGTCAACGGCGTCGTGCGCGAGGCCACGGTGCCGGGCCGGCGGCTGCTGTCCGACTGCCTGCGCCGCGAGCTCGGCCTGACCGGCACCCACGTCGGCTGCGAGCACGGCGTCTGCGGGTGCTGCACGGTCCTGCTCGACGGTGAGCCGGTGCGGTCGTGCCTGACCTTCGCGGTCTCGGTGGACGGCCACGAGATCACCACCGTGGAGGGACTGAGCGGGCCCGGCGGGACGCTGTCACCGGTGCAGCGGGCGTTCTCCGAATGCCACGCGCTGCAGTGCGGCTTCTGCACCCCCGGCTTCCTGTGCACGGCCACCGCCCTGCTGCGCGACAACCCCTCGCCGACCGACGACGAGGTGATCGAGGGCATCTCGGGCAACCTGTGCCGCTGCACCGGCTACCAGAACATCGTCAAGGCGGTCCACCGCGCGGCCGAGCTGATGGGTGATGAGGCGTGACGACGAAGCTGTTCGGCGAGCGGGTCCAGCGCAGGGAGGACCTGCGGCTGATCACCGGGCAGGGCCGCTACGTCGACGACCTCGGGCACGACGCGCTCGCCGCCGCGTTCGTACGGTCGCCGCACGCGCACGCCCGCATCCGCGACATCGACGTGTCGGCCGCGCTGGACGTGGACGGCCTGGTCGCCGTCTACACCTGGGAGGACCTGCCCGAGCGGGTCCGCGACCCGCTGCCGCTGCTGATCCCGCACCCGGCGCTGACCCACGGGCGCACCGCGTACCCCCTCGCCAGGGACATCGTCCGGCACGTCGGCGAACCGGTGGTCATGGTCGTGGCGCGCGACCGCTACCTCGCCGAGGACGCCGCCGCCCTCATCGAGGTGGAGTACGAGTTCCTCAAGCCGGTCGTCGGCATCGAGGAGGCCGCGCAGGGCGCCCACCTCGTCCACGAGGACGTCCCCGGCAACGTCGGCGCCCACCTCGTCCAGGAGGTGCCCTCGGCGGCGGGCGCGGGTGCGAGCGAGGCCATCGACGCGGCGCCGCACACGCTGGCGTTCCGGCTCGACTTCGAGCGCAGCGCGTCCATGCCGCTGGAGGGCAGGGGCGTGTACGCCCGGTGGGACCCCGACGACCAATCGCTTCGCGTCTACTCCTCCACCCAGACCTCGACGAGCGTCCGCATGGCGATCGCGTCCAAGCTGGGGCTCCCGCTGCCCTCGGTGGAGGTGATCGCGCCGGACGTGGGCGGCGGGTTCGGCGTGAAGATCGTGCATCCGTGGCCGGAGGAGGTCCTCGTCCCCTGGGCGGCGATGCTGCTCGGCCAGGAGGTCAAGTGGACCGAGGACCGGCGCGAGCACTTCATCTCCTCGGCCCACGAGCGGGCCCAGGTGCAGCACGTGCGGGTGGGCTTCGACGACCGGGGCCGCGTCCTCGGCCTCGACGTCACGATCCTTCACGACCACGGCGCCTACACGCCGTACGGCATCATCGTGCCGATCATCACCGCCACCCAGCTTCTCGGGCCGTACCGTGTCGGCGCGTACCGCGTGGAGTTCTCCTCCATCTACACCAACACGGTGCAGGTCACCCCGTACCGAGGGGCCGGGCGCCCGCAGGGCGTCTTCTGCATGGAGCGCACGATGGACCGCATCGCGGCCCATCTCGGGCTCGACCGCACGGAGGTACGGGCGGCCAACTTCATCCAGCCCGGCGACTTCCCGTACGACCAGGGGCTGATCTTCCAGGACGGCCGGCCGCTGATCTACGACAGCGGCGACTACCCCGAGTCGCTTCGGATGCTCAAGGAGCTGATCGGCTGGGACGGTTTCGCGGAGCTCAAGGCCCGGGCCGCCGCCGAGGGGCGCCGCATCGGCCTCGGCCTCGGATGCTACGTCGAGGGCACGGGCGTCGGCCCGTACGAGGGCGGCCACGTGCAGGTCACCTCCGACGGGCGGGTACACGTGTCGACCGGCCTGACCTCGCAGGGCCAGGGGCACGAGACGGTGTTCGCGCAGATCGCCGCGACCGAGCTGGGGGTGCCGCTGGAGAAGGTCTCGGTGGTGACGGGCGACACGCGGCGCTTCGGCTACGCCGTGGGCACCTTCGCCTCGCGCGCGGCCGTGATGAGCGGCAACGCGATCGCGCTGGCCTGCCGCAAGGTGCGCGACAAGGCGCTGCGCATCGCCGCCGAGGCGCTGGAGGCCGATCCCCGCGACCTGGAGATCGAGGACGGGCTCGTCCGCGTGGTGGGCAACCCCGGGGCGTCCATCCCGCTGGCGACGGTGGCCGTGCTGTCCAACCCCCTGCGGTACGCCTTCGACGAGGAGACCAAGCGGGCCACCCAGTTCTCCGGCGTGTCCTCGATGGACCGGCCGCCCGTCGCTGAGGGGGAGGAGCCGGGGCTGGAGGGGCGCGACTACTACTCGCCCATCCGCTCGACCTTCGCCTCCGGCATGCACGCGGCCATCGTTGAGACCGACCCGGACACCGCGGAGATCCACATCCTGCGCTACGCCGTCGTGCACGACTGCGGCAGGCTCATCAACCCGATGATCGTCGAAGGGCAGATCCACGGGGGAGTGGCGCAGGGCGTGGGCGGCGCGCTGTACGAGCGTATGGTCTACGACGGCCATGGTCAGCTGCTCAACGCCTCGTTCATGGACTTCCTGATGCCGTACGCCACGGAGGTGCCGTTCATCGAGACGGCTCACCTTGAGACGCCGTCGCCGCTGAACCCGCTGGGGATCAAGGGCGCGGGGGAGGCCGGGGTGATCCCCGTCTCGGCCGTCATCGCCTCCGCGGTCGAGGACGCCGAGGGGATCACGATCGCCCGGATGCCCATCTCCCCCTCAGAGCTCCACGAACTGCGGGGACTCGCGGCTCCCTGACCCGTCTGTATCCCGTCTATATCCCGCGGGCCAGCCTTCACAGGCCCGGCCGCCTGGTCGATATGGCCGGACGGAGATGGTCGCTCTGTGTATTCACGCTGCTACATTTCGTGACGGAAGCCGCCCGGATCACCTGGGCACCGCCGTACACGAGGAGGAAGCGGAGTGCAGCCGATGACACGCAGGACGCGTATCGCCGCGACGACGGGCATGATCGGATTCATGGTGGTGGCGCTCGCCACCCCGGCTCCCGAGGCGGTGGCGTCGTCGGGAGTGCCCTCGAAGGCGTCCGCCGGCGCCCAGGGCGCGCCGGAGAACAGGGGACCGGGTGACATCTGTCTCTGGGCGGGGCGCGACTACACGGGCGCGTCATGGTGCTGGAACCCGGGGAACGGCTACGTCGACGTGCCGTCGGCCCTTCACGACAACGTCGGGTCCTTCCAGGCCGACGCCGACGGCTGCTTCATCAACTGGATCCACGTGCCGGACAAGAAGGAGACGCGCGTGGTCAGGAAGGGCGACTACCGCCAGGTGTACAAGAACGACTTCGGCGGCAAGATCGACGCGGTGGCTCCCACCTGCTGATCCCCGGCGGCGAAGCGGGCGCGGACCTTGGGGTCCGCGCCCGCGGCACGTCGGCGGCCGGGCAGGGCGCGACCGTGGGACGTTCAGACCGTGACGCCCCTGCGGATCACCGGGTACGTCAAGCCCTGGTAGGGGCGTTCAGACCGTGACGCGCTTACGGAACACCCAGTACGTCCAGCCCTGGTAGGCCAGCACGAACGGCAGCGCGATCAGCCCGATCCAGGTGAGGACGCCGAGCGTGTACGGCCCGGAGGCCGCCTCCGCGACGGTGAGGCCGGGGAGCGGGGCCCGCCACAGCGTCCCGAACAGGGCGCCGGTCATCAGCACGATGGACGCGGCGGTGGCGGTGAACGCCCAGCCCTCGCGGTGGCGCCAGATCAGCGCGACGGCGGCGGCCAGGGCGATCATGGCCGCCAGGGCCGCCACCCACAGCAGCGGATGCGAGGTCCAGCCGACGCCGTCCACCTGAGCCTGACCGGCCGTACCCATCTGACCGGCCGTACCCATCTGACCGGCCGTACCCATCTGACCGGCCGTACCCATCTGGCCGGCCGTGCCCTGACCGGCCGTACCGGCCTGGCCGGCCGCGTCCGCGGTGGCCGCCGGTCCCGCCGACGGGAGGCCGGGGAGCGCCACGATGGCGATCGGCAGGGCGGGCGCCGCCACCGCGAGCGCGGCGCGGCGCGCCCTGGCGCGGAGCGGCCCGGCCGTCTTCAGGGCGACGAACACCGCGCCGTGCAGGACGGCCAGCGACAGCGAGAGAGCGCCGCCCAGCACGGTCGCCGCCGTGGTGCCGTACAGCAGGTTGCCGAAGATGGCTCCCCACAGGAAGGCGGTCAGCACGCTCCCGGTCACGATGCCCGCGTCGCACAGGACGCGTTCCCGCGCCGTGACCTTGCCGCGCCATTCGAGGGCGACGCCGCGCACGATCAGCCCGATCAGGACCATGACCAGCGGCAGGTAGAACCCGCTGAGCAGCCCCGAGTACCAGACCGGGAAGGCCGCGAACATGGCGCCCACGGCCGTGATCAGCCAGACCTCGTTGCCGTCCCAGACCGGGCCGATCGTGGCGAGCATCTGCTCGCGCTCGGCCTCGTCGCGGGAGAGCAGCGGGAGCAGCGCGCCGACGCCGAAGTCGAAGCCTTCGAGCACGAAGTAGCCGGTCCACAGGAAGGCGACGACCAGGAACCAGAAGGTGGTGAGCTCCATGGCGGTCTCCTAGTACATCAGGGTCGGCGCGAGGCGGGCGGCCTCGGCGTCGAGGTCGTCGGGGAGGCGGGGGTCGACGGACGGCTCGACGGGCTCGGGTCCCGCCTTGATGTGCCGCACCAGCAGTCTGGCCTCGGCGATTGCCAGCACCCCGTACAGGAGCGTGAAGATCGCCAGGGAGATCGCCACCTCGCTCAGGGTGACCCCCGGCGAGACGCTCGCCGCCGTGAGCAACTCGCCCTGGACGGTCCAGGGTTGCCGCCCGATCTCGCTGAGCAGCCATCCGGCGATCATCGCCAGGGGCGGCAGCGGGAGCGCCAGCAGGCAGGCCCTGGCGAACCACGCGGGCGTCGCGCGGCGGCGCCGGGTCAGCCAGAGCCCGAGGACCGACAGGCCCACGGTGGCGAGCCCGAACCCGATCATGACCCGGAACGACCAGAACACGACCGGCACGTTGGGCTGGTAGTCGCCGGGGCCGAACTGCTCCTCGTACCGCTTCTGGAGGTCGTCGAGGCCCTGGACCTCGGCGTCCGGGTCGTGCGCGGCGAGCAGGCTGAGCACCTTCGGCACCTCAAGGCCCGGCACGGGCGAGAACGGCGCGCCCTCGACGTCGTGCCGCAGCCCCTCGGCGGCGGCGAGCTTCATGGGCTGCTGCTCGCGCAGGAGCTGGCCCGACAGGTCGCCGCTGCCCGCGGCGACCACTCCGGCGATCGCCGTCATGACCAGCGCGGCGCGAAGGCTCGTCCGCCACATGGCCGGGTCGCGCGGGACGCGGCCGGCGGCCCGTCCGCGCGCCACCCTGGTGAGGGGCACGGTCGCGTCCCCGTCGGCGGCGAGGCGCCGCTCGCGCAGGATCCGGTAGCCGCTCACCGCGACGACGAACCCTCCGGCGACGATGAAGGCCGCCGCGATCACGTGCGGGACCTGGGCCGTGGCCGTGGAGTTGGTCAGCACGGCCCACAGGTCGGTCATCCTGGCCCGCCCGTCGACCACCTCGTAGCCCACCGGGTGCTTCATCCAGGCGTTCGCCGCGAGGATGAAGTACGCCGACAGGTTCGACCCGATGGCGGCGGCCCAGATGCACGCCAGGTGGATCCGCTTGGGCAGCCGCTCCCAGCCGAAGATCCACAGGCCGAGGAAGGTCGACTCCAGGAAGAACGCGAGCAGCGCCTCCATCGCCAGCGGCGCCCCGAACACGTCGCCCACGAAGGTGGAGTACTCACTCCAGTTCATCCCGAACTGGAACTCCTGGACGATGCCCGTGACCACGCCCATCGCGAAGTTGATCAGGAACAGCTTCCCGAAGAACCTGGTCAGCCTGAGGTAGTGCTCCTTGCCCGTGCGGTGCCAGGCCGTCTGCAGCCCGGCGACGAAGACGCCGAGGCCGATCGTCAGGGGTACGAAGAGAAAGTGGTACACGGTGGTGACCCCGAACTGCCACCGAGCCAGGTCCAATGCGTCCATCTTCCCCTCACGGGTCAGGAGCTCTACACGTCGTAGTTCTACTTTAGGTAGTACTACAGGCTGTAGAGCATTTGGGGGTGCCGCGAGTCATGCGATCTTCGTCACATCGGCCCGGCGGCCCCCCACAGGCACACCGGCCCCCACTCGCGGCACCCGGTCCCCGCGGAACCGAGAATGCTCGCCGGGGCGCCCCGGTCACAAGGGACTCGCGCCCCGTCTTCCCCGGATGGACCCCGGGCGTTCCCGGCGGCCTGTCCAATGATCGTTCCCGGCCGCCCGTATGGCGTCACTCCACAGGCTGACTCGTGGGTACGCCCCCCGGTGGAGCCGGAGGCAGGAATCCGGCGGCCCTGAGGTAGGCGTCCAGATCGCCGAGCTCGAAGCCGCGCCGTTCGATCTTGTCGAGCAGGACGCGGAAGTCCCTGGCCAGATCGGCGCGGAAGTGCAGCAGCAGGATGTCGCCGGGGTGGAGCTTCTTGTCGGGGGCCTGGTAGGAGATCTTGCCGCCCGGCTGGACGCTGGCCGTCCACAGGAGCAGGGCCGACTGGCCGCACGCCTTGGCGGCGCGGAGGGTGGTGTCGTTGAAGTTGCCGAAGGGCGGGCGGAAGAGCGTGGGGCGGCGCCCGATCCGCTTGGCGATGACCTTGGCGGAGCCGCAGATCTCGGCCTTCTGGGCCGCGTAGCCGAGACCCCACAGGTTCGGATGGGTGAGCGTGTGGTCCTCGATCGGCACGCCAAGGTCGCGCAGCTCGCGGAAGTAGGACCACTTGCCCGCGCCCACGTAGTGCCCGCCGGCGGCGGAGGGGTCGGGCACGCCCCTGGCCTCCACCGCGTCGCGCATGGCGAACACGGTGATCGGGACCGCCCGTTCCCTGACCAGCTCGACGAACCCGGGGTCCTGCTCCCAGCCGTCGTCGATGGTGAGGAAGACGACCTTGCGCCTGGTCGGGATGGCGGTGACCACAGGGAGCCGTCCGGCGCGCTTCCGTACGCGGTCCACCTCGCCGGGCCGGGGGAGCGCCCCCACCCGCGAGGGGGGCGACGGGCTCGCCGCGGCAGCCGGGTCAGGGGCAGCGGCCGGGTCCGAGGCGGTGGTCGCGTCCGGTACGGCGGTCGCGTCCGGCGCGGTGGGGAGGGGCGGCGTGGTGGGGAGGGGCGGCGCGGTGGGGAGGGGTGGCGCGGCGTCGGAGGTGGCGGGGAGGACGGTGCCGCTCGCCGAACATATCCCGACAAGTCCAATTCCAAGCGCGACGCGTAACGCCTTCCGTCCCCAGATCATGGTGAGCCATCTTGCCATCGCGGTGATCCTCTGCCGCAAACCCGAGATCACGGCCGGGGGCCCGTCACCCAGCCGCAAGGTCTTCGCAAGGACCTCCGCCCATAGTCGTAGGGCGAACGAAAATCGCGGCACCCCGAGCGCGCGGAAAGGACGGCGCGCTCAGGCGAGGACGGCCGCCCAGCTCCTCGGATCACCGTGGACGTGGCCTTCCTCATCGCCGGAAAGCTCGGGTGGGGGTCCGGGCGTCGTCCATCGGCCGCGAGCCGGCCACCATCACGCTGGGAGGATCACCATGAACGGCCCCGAACCCGGGCGGCGCCGTGTGATTCGCAAGGTAGGCCCATGGCCGCGCGGCAGCCTCCTCGGCGGCCTCGGCGATGCCACCAGGGACGAACTGCTCGGGCTGGGGCGCCCCCGGCAGTTCACCGCGGGCGAGACGATGATCCTCGAAGGGGACAGGGCGACCGACGTCTTCCTCCTCGTGGACGCCTGCGTCAAGATCACGGCGAACACCGAGAGCGGCAAGGTCGCGCTGCTGGGGGTACGCGTCGGCGGCGATCTCGTGGGGGAGTTCGCGGCCCTGGACGGGCGTCCCCGGGCGGCCACCGTCACCGCGGCGGGCCCCTGCCTGGTGCGGCTCATCTCCCAGGAGGCCTTCGTAACGTTCCTCGGCCGCTGTCCCGAGGCATCGCTCGCCGTCAACCGGGCGGTGGTCACCAAGGTGCGCTGGACCACCCGCCGCCGGGTCGAGTACGGCACGTTCTCCACCCTCACACGGCTGGCCCGCATCCTCGTCGAGCTGGCCTGCTCGTACGGCGAGCCGGTGAACGAGGGCATCATGATCGGTGTCTCCTTCACGCAGCCGGAGCTCGCCGCGCTCGTGGGAGCCGCCGACCCGACGGTGCACAAGGCCCTGACCGTGCTGCGCAGGGCCGGGGTCGTCGGCACGGGCTACCGCCGCATCGTCGTCCACGACATCCGCAGGCTGCAGACCTTCGCCGGACTCGGCGACAACCCGTTGGATTATGAGGTTCCGGCGTGACCGGAGCGGGACGCTGTGTGAGCTCCAGCAGTCCCGCCCCGTCCAAAGGAGAGAACCGGTGAACGACCTGAGCGGTGAGGTCCGTCGGCTCTGCATCGCCCTCGACGTCCAGAATCGCGGCCGATGGAACGATCCCGGGCAGGAGGAGCTCCGCCGCCGTCTCGTCGAGGTGATCGCCGAGGCGAGCGGGCAGGCGGGACTCGACCGGCTCTACTTCACCGAGTGGCGCGAGCCCGCCCAGCCGGGGACCGCGACCGTCATGTTCCGGGGGGAGCAGGGCGAGGGGCTGGTGCTGCTGCTGCCGTCGGGGGTGAACGAGGCCCGCGCGATCGCCGGGTTCGCCGGTGAGCTGCGCGTCGCCCTGCGCCAGCACAACCGCCATCTCGGCAGGAACGCGCCCGTACGGCTGCGGCTGCGCGTGGCGTTCCACCAGGGTCCGACGCGGGTGGGCGACGGCGGCTTCACCGGCAGTGCCGTGAACATGGTGTGCCGCCTGCGCGACAGCGACGAGCTGCGGGGGGCGCTCGACGAGCATCCGGACGCCGACCTGGCCGTCATCCTGTCCGCGCAGCTTTTCGAGGACGTCATCGAGCACGAGCACCGCGACCTGAGAAGGCACCTGTTCCGCCGGGTGACCGTGCGTTCCAAGGACGTCGTCACCGAGGCGTGGATCAGCGTGCCGGACGCCGCCCGGGGCGGGCGCGACCTCCCGCCCCGGGTCCGCGTCACCCCCGCGCGGATGAGCGCCGGCCTGACGGGCCCCATCGTCAACATCGACGAGTACTGACGGAAACGGCCATGGACGGCGAGGACGTCGGGAACGGCATGGGACCGCTCATCGCCGTCGCCGGACTGGCCGTCGTACGGGCGCTGCACTCGCACAGGGCGTCGCTCCGGCTCAGGGACGAGCACGGGCGTGAGCCGGCCGAGTGGCAACGGCGCCAGTACGGAGAGGAGCTGAACGCGGCGATCCTGCACCACGCCGACGGCATGCCCGCCGAGGCCCTGCGGCGGTACGGCGCCCTGCTGCGGCTGTCACCGAACGACCCTGTAGCGCTGACGAACGCCGCGCAGATCTGGATCGACCACGGCGTGAGCCTCCAGGACGCGGCGCGGGCGCTCGACCTGGCGGACGCGGTGGTGGTGGATCCGCGCAGGCGTGCCCGCGTGGGGATCCAGCGGGCGCGCCTGCGTCTGTACTTCGGGCGGTACTCCGAGGCGGCGGCCGAGCTGACGGCGTCGGTGGCCGTGTTCCCCGATCCCGGCGTCGATCCGGCGCCCCTCGCCTGGTATCTGCTCGGCACGTGCCTGGCGGAGATGGGGGACGAGCCGGGGGCCCAGCGCGCGTTCCAGACCGTCCTCGCCCACCGGCCCCTGGTGGCCGAGGCGTGGATCTCCCTGGCGCGGGTGCTCGCGGACAGCGACCGCGCCGCCGCCTTCGAACTGCTCGAACACGGGAGCTCCCTCATCGCCCCGCCCGGCCGCGCCTCCCGCGCGGAGCCCGTACAGGGGTCGCTCGCGGAGGTCGTACAGGCGCCGCGCCCCGAGCCCCGGCACGCGCGGCCCGAGGAGCCCGTGGGGGCGGAGGCGCGGGAGGCGGCCGGGGGGCTGCTGGTGGAGGCGGCGCTCATCGCGCTCGACCCGCCCAAGGACCACGACCGGGCACGGGCCTTCCTCCTCAGGGCCGCTCGGCTCTGCCCGGAGAGCCCCTGCCCGCCGTTGAACCTGGCGATGATCGACGAGGAACTGCACGACCTCGACGCCTTCCGGCGGCACATCCGGGAGGCCGTGTCCAAGGTGCGCCCTGCCGACCATCAGCTGATCGCGCGCCTGCTGAGCGGGGCTTTCGCCGGAGCGTACGGAAACGTCACCCTGGCCGCCATGGGAGAGGCGCGCCTCCTCGACGGGGCCGAGCCGCGGCGGCGCCTTGCGGCCTGGGAGCGCCGGCGGACGGCGGAGGAGCGCCCGAGGCCCGGCAACCGCTCCTACAACGGCGTCGCCGCCGGGCACCGCGCGATCGTGTCCGGACCCCGCCGCCCGTACAGCCTCAACGGCGGAACGGCGATGACCCGGAACCCGGAAGAGTCCCCCGGCACCCCGTGAGCGCCACATCGGTTCCGCGCGGGTACTCCGGGCCCGCCCCGGGGGTCAGGAGCGGTCGACGCGGAGTGCCGTCCGGTGCTCCTCGACGCCGGGGGAGCGGACGAGGAGGCGGCGGGCCATCGAGGTGGCGTCCTCCTTGCTGAGGCTCGCCCCCATCGCCGTCGCCTCCTCGAACGCCTCCACCGTGAGGGTGGCGCGCACGACGGCCACGTTGCGCGGGCCGTCGAGCGGGTCCATCAGCTGGGGCGAGTGGCCCACGCGGGAGCCGATGGCCGACACCGCGCCGAGCAGCACGGCGCCCTCCATCGCCCGGCCCGCCATGCCGAGGGCCCCGGCCAGCACGTGGGCGCAGGCCAGCCACAAGGTCATGTCCTCGGTGCGGTCGAGGTACACCACCAGCCGCGCCGCCTCCTGGACGGCCCGGTCGGCCTCGCCGAGGTCCATGGCGACCTTCGCGCCGACCCAGCCGGACGAGCAGTACGCCCAGTCGTGGCCGCACGCCTCGGCGATGTCGGCCGCCTGCAGGAGCTGCCCGGCGGCGAGCGCGGGGTCCCCGGCGACGCGGGTGATCTGCCCGCGCACCATCATGAGCTCCGCCTCCACCCAGGGCAGCCCGGCGGCCCGTACGTGCTTCCACCCCTCCGACAGGGCGAGCTGCGCCTGGCTGGGGTTGCCGCTGAGCTGCAGGAAGTACCCCCTGTAGGGCAGGGCGCGGGCCATGACCTCGATGTCGCCCGCGGCCTCGGCCTGCCGCAGCGCGACCTCGACGTCGTCGTTGCCGGTGATCGGATCCCCGGCGAGGTAGCGGAGCTGCGCCCGTCCGATGAGGGCCTGCCCGCGGCTGGGATGGTCGGGGCCGGCGGAGTCCAGGGCCTTGGTCAGCCACCCGATGCCCTCATGCACGTTCCCGGCGCGGTACCAGTGCCAGGCCAGCGCCGTGGAGATCCGCAGCGCGGAGTCCCCGTCGCCTGCGGTGAGGGCGTGGCCGAGCGCGGTGCGCATGTTGGCCTGCTCGTGCCGGAGCCTGCGCATCCACCGCTCGCCGTCGAACGTCCGCAGCCGGCGGTCGGCGGTCTCGGCCAGCTCTACCGCCCACGCGACGTGCCGGTTCGCCCAGCCGGACCGCTCGTCTCCGGTCAGGGCGCGCATCGCGTACCGCCGGATCGTCTCCAGCATGCGGTAGCGGCGGGGCCCTCCCGCGCCGTCCACGGTGACGAGCGATTTGGAGACCAGCCCGCTCAGCCGGGGCAGCACGGGCGGCCTGTCGTCCAGCCGCTCGGCACCCTCCAGGTCGAACCCGCCCTCGAACACGCTGAGGCAGCCGAGGAGCCGCCGCTCGGGCGGGGTGAGCAGGCTCACGCTCGACTCGATGGCCGCCTCAAGGCTGCGATGGCGCGCGGGAGCGGTCCGCGACCCGCCGGCCAGCAGCGAGAAGCGGTCGTTGAGCCCCTCTTCGATCTGCTGGAGCGACAGGATGCGCGTCTGGGCCGCCGCGAGCTCGATCGCGAGGGGCAGGCCGTCCAGTTCCTGGCAGATCTGGGAGATCAGCTGGCGTTCGGCGTGCCGGGGCCGCCAGCCGGGACGTACGGCTTGGCAGCGTTCCACGAAGAGCTCGACGCCCGCGCCGCCGGGATCCAGCGGCGGCAGATCCCAGGTCGCCTCCCCGGTGATCGACAGCGGCTCCCTGCTCGTGGCCAGCAGCAGCAGGCCGGGGCACCGGGACAGCAGGCTCTCGGCGAGGCCGGCGACGGCGTCGATCAGGTGCTCGCAGTTGTCCAGCACGAGGAGCATCTCGCGGTCGCCGATCGAGGCCGCGAGCTCGTCCGCGCTCTTGGTGATCGCCGTGCCCATCGCCGCGCCGATGGCGCCGGGGAGCAGCGCCTCGTCGGCCACGTCGGCGAGCAGGGCCAGCCACGGCCCTTCGCCCTCCGCCTGGTCCGCGTGCTGGTGGGCGACCTCCAGGGCCATGCGGCTCTTGCCCGTGCCGGCGGCGCCGGTGATCGTCACCAGGCGTTGCGTCGCGAGGAGGCCTTTCACCGTGCTCACCGCGCCCTCGCCTCCGATGAGGCGGGTCAGTGGCGCGGGAAGGCGAGGTCCGGGGGCCTCCCGCTGCTCGGCCGGCTCGGCGAGCGCCACGGTCTCGCGGGGACGCTGCCAATCCAGGCCGGGGTCCTGCTGGAGCACCGCCGCCTCCATGGCGCGCAGGGAGGGGCCCGGATCCACGCCCAGATCGTCGATCAGACGCTCGCGCGCGGTGCGCAGCGCGGCGAGCGCGTCCCCCTGCCGTCCCGTGCGATACAGGGCGAGGGCCAGCAGTTCCCAGGAGCGTTCGGCGAGCGGGTGCTCGCGGACCAGGGGCTCCAGCTCGCCCACGGCCAGGACGGCGGTGCCCACGGCCAGGAGGGCCGCCGCGTGGTCCTGGCGGGCGGCCAGCCGCGCGTTGTCCAGCCGCGCGACCTCGGCCGTGGCCACGTCGCTGTCGCCGAGGTCGACGTACGCGGGCCCGCGCCACAGCCCGAGCGCGGTCGCGAGGCTGTCGGCCGCGGTGGCCGGGTCGTCGACGAGCAGCCGGGCGCCGCGCTCGGCCAGCGCGGCGAAGCGCTCGGCGTCCACCGAATCGGGCCTGACGCGCAGTACGTACCCGGGTCCCTGGC
Organism: Sphaerisporangium sp. NPDC049003; assembly: GCF_043197795.1. Classification (NCBI taxonomy): domain Bacteria; kingdom Bacillati; phylum Actinomycetota; class Actinomycetes; order Streptosporangiales; family Streptosporangiaceae; genus Sphaerisporangium; species Sphaerisporangium sp. NPDC049003. The sequence continues at coordinate 156,496 of NZ_JBICTU010000015.1, read as the reverse complement.
GGTCGAGGATGCCGGTGGGGGACCGCGACGGCCGGTCGGGTTCGAGGGATTTGCGGAGTTTGGTGATATAGGAATACAGGCTCGCCATGACGCTGTTCGGCGCCTGCTCCCCCCAGACCGCCTCGACGATCCGCTCGGCCGTCACCATCTTGCCCTGGGCGATGAGGAGAGTCGCGATGACCGCCTTGACGCGGTTGCCCCCGAGGTCGAGTACCTCCCCGTCGCGGGTCGCGGTGAGCGGCCCCAGGACAGAGAAGTGAAGCCCCGTCGTTTGAGCACTCACGGTGATCCGCCCCCCAGCGTGTCGCCCCCTCCGCAGCTGCGGAACAATTGGCTAGTTATATCCCGAACTCACGGTAAGACGAAGACCGCTCATGAATCTGGGCCGAAGTCGGGACGTTATCGGGATAATGTCCCTGATTGTCCCTGGAATGGCCGTGGTGGCCTTCAAAGGCGGCCGCGTCACGCCGGTGTTAGCGTGATCCCCACGTGAGACGGATGGCAGTGAGCCAGCGAGACCTGACGACGCCCGGCGTCATCGGCGGGCAGAAGTTGCCCTTATCCGCGTCGCGGGTGGGTCTCTAGTCTCTCGGCATCGGAGGTGTCCATGAAGGTCGTTGGCAGTGCCGTGGTCGGAGTCGACCGGGGTCGCGTTTGGGCCGCCCTGCAGGATCCGGCGGTCCTGGTGCGCACCATCCCGGGGTGCGAGCGGCTGGAGGCCACGGGCGGGGACACCTACCGCATGACGGTCAGCGCGGGCGTCGCCTCCATCAAGGGCATCTACCAGGGTGAGGTCGCGCTCTCCGACCCCGAGGAGCCCGAGCGGTTCACGCTGCGCGCGCGGGGCGCCGGAGCCCCCGGCACCGTGGACGCCACCGTGCGCATCACGCTGAGCGAGGTCGATGGCGGCGCGACCCGGGTCGACTACGACGCCGAGGCGGTCGTCGGCGGCATGATCGGCGGGGTCGGCCAGCGCATGCTCGGCTCCGTCGCGAAGAAGACCGCCGGGGAGTTCTTCACCGCGGTCGAGCAGCACCTCCAGGACGGCCTCGCTCCGGCGGTGGTTCCCGGCGGCCTGGCGCCCGTCCCCTCCGCGACCCCGCCCGTCCCCTCCGCGAACGGCGGCAGGAGCCAGGCGGCGGAGCGGCCCGAGGCCGGGCAGGTGTTCGAACGGCCCCGCGGCGAGGCGTCCGAGCGGTCGCGCGGCGGCGCCCCGGTCTGGCCGGTGCTGACGGCCTTCGGCATGGGCGCGGGCATCGCCCTCGGCAGCGCCGTCATCGGATGGCTGCTCGGGCGCACCGGCCGCGGGCGCTAGCGGCCCTGCTTAGATCCTTCGCCTGTTCCCGGCAACGTTCACGCGCGTACGTGACAGGTAGATCCCAGGGTTGTTACGGAACCTCGCGGAAGAGGATCTCCGGGCGTAACGTGGTGATATGCGTGAGTTCCGTGCAGAGGATGCTCGATCGGAGGCCCGGCGACTCATCCACGACCTCCTGGGTGAGGAGCATCCGACCGCTGCGCTGCTGCTGAGCGAGGCCAGAGCCGCGCTCGGCGACGACCGCATGGCGCGCTGTGTGGAGTTGGCGCAGGGCGCCGCGCTCACCAGGCGGTCCTCCGAGCTCGCCGCGATCGCCGGCCTGCTCATCGGCACCGGCGCGCTCGGCACGGGATGGTGGACGGCCGGGCGCGGCGGGAAGATCCCGGCCCCCGACGAGGTACTGGCCGCCAACACCGCCATCGAGCCGTGGACCGACCTCACGGTGCTGGAGATGCTGGCCGCCTGGATCGCCGACGACACCGCCGACGTGGCGTGGGGCGCGCCGGTCGCGTCGGTCGACCTCAACTCCTGGCAGGAGCAGGACCGGATCGACCTCCCCGAGGAGGTCATCCCCGGGCAGCGCCTGGTCGTCTCGTTCGACGCCGGCGGGCGCCTGGACGCCGTGGTGCTGGAGCGGCCCGGCGGTGGGCTCGGGTCGAACCTCGACTTCGCCACGCTGCGTTACTCAGGGCCCGCCGAGGCCCAGTGGAGCTGGGGAGTGGCGGCGGGGCTCGGCCCTCACCCGCTTCCCGGCGAGGACCCCGACCCGTATGCCGTGACCGTCGACCAGCACGCGGCCGAGCGGCTACGTCACTGGGCGCTGCGCCACGGCGCCACGGGCGAGCAGGTCGGTCCGTGGTGGCAGGCGAAGGGCGACGTCATCGCCGCGGTCGAGCGCGTCGACTGGATGTGGCGCAGCGGCGAGTGGTTCGCCTGGTGGCGCGCGACCTCGGCACTGCTCGGCGGCGACCCCGAGCAGCTCGCGGCCCGTATGGACGACATCTCCTCCGCTCCCTGACGGTCGCCCCGGAATGTTCGCCTGATACTTGGGGTTTGAGCATCTTGTGAAGGTTGAGATCTTTTCTGATGTCGTCTGTCCCTGGTGCTACATCGGCCATACGCGCTTCACCCGCGCCGCCGAGCGCTACCGCGAGCAGGGCGGCGAGGTGGAGGTGCGGCTGCGCCCCTTCCAGCTCGCGCCGGACGCGGAGTCCCTCGGGGAGCCGCTCAGCACGTGGATGGAGCGCAGGTTCGGCGGGCCCGACAAGGTGCGGGAGCTCACCGGGCGGGTGACGGGGGTAGCGGCCGAGTCCGGCCTCGACCTGCACATGGACCGGGCCGTCCAGGCGAACTCCTTCGACGCCCACCGGCTCATCCTGGCCGCGACGGAACAGGGCAGGGGCGAGCGGATGGCCCGGCGCCTGTTCCGCGCCTACTTCAGCGACGGCCTGGACATCGGCAGCCGCGAGACCCTCGCCCGGCTCGCCGCCGAGGAGGGGGTCCAGGTGTCCCTGGACGGCGAGGACGGCGCCGAGGAGACCCGCGCGCAGCTCGACCGCGCCCGTGAGCTCGGCATCAGCGGTGTGCCGCTCTTCCTCTTCGAGGGCAAGTACGCCGTCTCGGGCGCGCAACCCGAGGACACGCTGCTCGCCGCCCTGCGGGAGGTCGCCTCCCTCACCGGCCAGGCGCCGCCGGACCAGGGCGACACCCGCTCGGTTTAAGGCTCCTGGCCCGAAGGCTTCTCGCAGGCGAGCGAACGCTAGGCGTGGACCGCGACGCCGAGGTCGCCGGTGCGGTAGTGCCGGCGGCACAGCACGCGGTAGTGCACCTGCGCGCCGTCGGTGTCGGCGATGACAACCTGCTCACCGGTGCGGGCCATGATCCCGTCGACGACGCGGGCGTTGAGCCTGCCCTCGCGCCCGCACCAGCAGAGCACCTCGACCTGCAACCGCGACACCTCGTCGGCCAGCTCGAACAGGCGCTGCGCCGCCGGGAACATCCGCGACCGGAAGTCCGAGGCCAGGCCGAACGCGTAGACGTCGACGCCGTGCGCGTCGACCAGGTCGGCGAGCTGCTCGATCTGGGCGACCGTGTAGAAGCACGCCTCGTCGCAGATGAGGTAGTCGACGGGGTCGTGCGCCCGTACGAGCTCCACCAGGTCGAGGTCGTCGAGGACCTCGATGGCTTCGAGCCCGAGCCCTATACGGCTGGTGACCTGAGGTCCGCCCGAACGGTCGTGCTTGGTGAGCACCAGCCCCCGCCTGCCCTGGCGGCCGTGGTTGTAGTTCATCTGCAGCGCCAGCGTGGACTTCCCGCAGTCCATGGGGCCGTGGAAGAACCTCAGAACGCCGTCGCGGTGGGGATGTGCGGGCGCGGCGGATAGGGCGGACATTTCACTCACGGGGCGTCAGCATACAGTTCGGTCGCTCATCCCTCCGGCCGGGTCGACGCGTGACGGAGTAGGAAGACGCCCGGGGCGGCCGACGGTGGCGCCCATGGCCTGCGAGGACGCGGTGACGATGGGGGAAGCGAGATCTGCCTACGGGTGGATGATTCCTTGGCGGTTGTTGCTGATTCCTGAATCCGGAGGGGTTCAGTAGACACTGAAGGCATGCGCAGCGTCCGAATCGGCGTCGACACCGGGGGCACGTTCACCGACGTGGTCGCGGTGGACGAGCAGACCGGTGAGATCATCACGACCAAGACCCCCTCCACTCCGGCCAACCCCGCCGACGGGTTCATGAACGGCGTGCACAAGGTCCTGGCCGGCAGGAGCCTGTCGGAGGTCGGCGGCATCGTGCACGGCACGACCGTGGCGACCAACCAGTTGCTCGAAGACCGCCCGGTCGACCTGGGCTTCGTCACCACCGAGGGCTTCGAGTTCATCCTGGAGATAGCCCGGCAGAGCGTGCCGGACGGCTACGGGAACTCATACTTCTGGGTCAAGCCGCCGCGCATCGTGCCCGTACACCGGGTGAGGACCGTCGGCGGGCGGCTCGACCACCTCGGCGAGGAGGTGCGGCCGTTCGACGAGGAGGAGGCCGTGCGGGTGGCACGGTGGTTCCGCGACCGCGGCGTCACCGCGCTCGGCGTGTGCTTCCTGCACTCGTACGCCAACCCCGCGCACGAGCGGCGCATGCGCGACGTGCTGGAGCGGGAGCATCCCGACGCGGTCGTGTCCCTGTCGAGCGACGTGCTCCGCGAGTACCGCGAGTACGAGCGCTCGGTCACGACCCTGGTCGACGCGGCGGTCAAGCCCACCATGCGGCGCTACATCGCGAACCTGTCCTCGCGCCTCGGCATGCCGTTCTCGGTGATGAAGAGCAACGGCGGGGTGCTGTCGGCGACGGAGGTGGTCCACCAGCCGATCACGACGGTGCTGTCGGGCCCGGCGGCGGGCGCGCTGGGCGCCGCGCTCATCGCGGGCACGGGCGGGCACCCTTCGGTCATCACCCTCGACGGCGGCGGCACCTCGACGGACGTCGCGGTCGTGGTCGACGGCGAGCCCACCCTCACCACCGAGGGCTCCATCGGCCGCTACCCGTGCAAGATCCCGATGATCGACATCGTGACCGTCGGCGCGGGCGGCGGCTCCATCGCGTGGATCTCCCCCGAGGGCACACTGAAGGTCGGGCCGAAGTCGGCCGGAGCCGACCCGGGCCCCATCTGCTACGCCAAGGGCGGCACCGAGGTGACGGTCACCGACGCGCACGTCTTCCTCGGCCGCGTGCCGCCCCACCTGCTCGGCGGCGAGATCCCCCTGGACGCGGACGCGGCCAGGGCCGGCATCGAGGCGCTCGCGGGCAAGCTCGGCCTGTCGCCCGAGCGCACGGCCGTCGGCGTCCTTGAGATCAGCGCCTTCAACCAGTCGAACGCCATCAGGCAGATCACCGTCAAGCGCGGGCTCGACGTGCGGGACTTCCCGATGGTGGCCTTCGGCGGCTCGGGGCCGCTGCTGGTCTGCCGTCTGATCGACATCCTGTCCGTCCCGGCGGTCGTCGTGCCGCCCAACCCCGGCAACGTGTCGGCGTTCGGGCTGCTCACGGTGGACGTGAAGAACGACTACGTCCGCACGCACGTCACCCGCGACTTCTCCCTGGACACGGCGGCGGGCATCCTCGGCGAGCTGGAGGCCCAGGCCGCCGCCACGCTCGACCGCGAGGGCTTCCCCGGCGACCGGCACGTCTACGCGCGCAGCGCCGACCTGCGCTACTACGGCCAGGCGTACGAGGTGCGCGTGCCCGCCCCCGCCGGTCCGGTAGACGAGGCGTGGCGCGCGGAGGTGCTCGACCGGTTCCACGAGGCCCACCACAAGCTCTACGGGTACGGCTACCGCGACGATCCCCGGCACGCCGTCGAATGGGTCAACCTGCGGGTCTCCGGCATCGGCCCCATCACCCGCCCGGCCATCCCCGAGCTCCCCGACCTCCGCGCGCTTCCCGAGTCCCACGGGCTTCCCGAGCTCCGCGCGCTTCCCGAGTCCCGCGGGCTTCCCGCGGCCGGTGACGCGGTGAGCGTGCCCCCCGCTGACCGGCTGGTGTACTTCGACGAGGACCCGGACTCGCCGCTCCAGGAGAACGGCTGGTGGACCGCGCCCGTCCACCGGCGCGGCGACCTGCGCCGCGGTGACGTCGTCACCGGGCCCGCGGTGATCGAGGAGTATGGCTCGACGCTGCCCCTGCATCCGGGCTTCACCGCCGAGGTGGACCGGCACGCCAACCTCGTGGTCCGCCGGACCACCGCGCACAAGGACGGAGCGGGCGAGTGACAACGGTTGACCCGGTGCTGGTCGAGATCGTCGAAGGGACGCTCGCGTCGGTGGAGATGGAGGTCGAGACGGCGATCGCCCGCACGGCCCGCTCCCCGATGATCCGTGACGCGCACGACTTCCGGGCGGGAATCCACGACGTACGGCTGCGCAAGCTGACCGGCCGCTCGTACTCCGCCCTCGTCCAGCCGATCGTGCGCGACTTCCCGGTATCCGAGATGAACCCCGGTGACGTCTTCTTCCACAACGACGTCTACCTGTCCGAGGGCGGCATCGGCCACCTCCCTGACCTGTGCGTCACCGTGCCGGTGTTCCACGACGGCGAGGTGGTCGCGTTCGTGCAGGCGTTCGGCCACCACGACGACATCGGCGGGGCCGTGCCCGGCTCGATGCCCTCCCACGCGCGCAGCGCCTTCGAGGAGGGGCTGATGGTCCCCCCGATCAAGCTGTGGGACCGCGGCGAGCCCAACCGCGCCGCCCTGACCATCATGACCCGCAACTCCCGCATGCCCGACTCCCTGGCCGGGGACCTCGACGCCGAGTGCTCGGCCTGCCTGATGGGAGCCCGCCGCCTCGGCGAGCTGTTCGGCCGGTACGGAAGGGCCGCGGTCGAGGCGTGCTTCGACGCGATCATCTCCAATACCACCGAGACGTTCCGCCGCGAGCTGCTCGCCAAGATCCCCGAGGGGGTCCACGTCTGGGAGGACTACGCCGAGCACGACGGCGTGGACGAGCCGAGACTGCACGCCCAGCGGATCACGCTGACCGTCGACCACGCGGCGGACAAGCCGCTCGTCATCGACTTCACCGGCACCTCGCCGCAGGCCAAGGGCCCGATCAACCACGCCGGCGACTACGCCGACGGGGTGTTCCTGAAGAAGTGGCTGGCGCCGATCCTCCGCAACCTCGCCGACACCCCCGAGCGGATGGCGGAGCTGGACGTCAACGAGGGCGTCGTGCCGCTGATCGAGATGAGGTTCCCCGAGAAGGGGACCCTGCTGACGCCGATCTTCCCGGCGCCGACGAACGCCCGTACCTTCGTCATCCTGCGCCTGCTCGGCGTGCTCGCCGGGGTGCTCGCCAAGGCCACCGGCGGGCGCATGCCCGCCGACCAGGAGACCATCCGCTACACCGGCGTGTACGGGGACGACCACGAGGGCCGGCCGTACCTCATGAGGGAGGTGCTCGGCGGCGGTTCGGGCGGACGCTGGTACGCCGACGGGGAGGACACGATCCACGTCGTCCCCGACTCGCGCAACATCCCCGTGGAGTTCGCCGAGTCGCGCTGGCCCTTCCGGGTGGAGCGGCTCGGGCTCGCCCGCGACTCCGGAGGCCCGGGGCTCTACCGCGGCGGTCTCGGGTACGACAAGCACATCCGCATGCTGCGGGACGCCTCGTTCATGTCCATCGCCGACCGCTCGATCCTCGCGTGCTGGGGAGTGAACGGCGGCAGGGCCGGACGTCCGTTCCTCGTGACCGTCGGCGACCGGGAGATGGAGGGGCTCGTCGACGACTTCCCGGTGAAGGAGGGCGAGATCGTCCGGGTCAGGACCACCGGGGGCGGCGGCTGGGGCTCACCGTACGACCGCGACCCGGCGCTGGTGGCGGCGGACGTCCGCGACGGCAAGGTCTCGGCGAAAGCGGCCCACGACGACTACGGCGTCATCCTGCACGACCCGGGCGACTCCGACGCTTCGGCCGGTTCGGACGCTTCGGCCGGTTCGGCCGGTTCGGCCGGTTCGGCCGGTTCGGGCGGGGAACCTCGGGTCGACCTCGACGCCACGGAGAGGCTCCGCGCGGAGCTCCGTACCGCGCGGCCACCCGCATTCTTCGACCGGGGACCCGGCTACCCGCTCCTGTCCGGCGGCCGCCCACAGGCAGACGTAGACACCTGACGCCACGCCCGCCACAGGCCGACGCCGACACCATGACGCCGCAGGCGGGTGGCGGGCCGCCCCCGACACGTGACGCGGCAGGCCGGTGGCGGGCCGCCACCGACATGTGAAGCGGCAGGCCGGCGGCGGGGTCCGCCCGGCCTCCGCCCCGGGTCCCGTGAACCACTACGGATCGAGGACGAACCAGACGACGCAGCGGGGGCTCTCCTCGCTGAACCCCCACCGGTCCGACAGTGCGCGGATCAGCGCGATCCCGCGTCCCGACTCCACGAGGTCGCCGGGGGAGTGGCGGCAGGTGGAGGGCATGGTCTCCGCGCCGTCGTCGACGACCTCGATCTGTACGCGGCCGTCCTCCTCCATGCGCACCACCGTCCCGATCACCGTGGAACGGGTGTGGACCACCGAGTTGGTCACGGCCTCCGACAGCAGGAGCACCGCGTCGTCACAGCGCGGATGACCGTCGAGGACCTTGCGTATCCACAGCCGCGCCTCACCCACGTTCACCTCCCCGGCCCGGAACACCGCCTTCTCCAGCGACCGGACCCCGGCGCTCAGGCGTCCGCGCCTCGTATCACTGTCCCAGTGCCCCCACAGGCCCGCTCCGGCGTCTTCACCGGGCATCTGCGCTACCTCCATCACTCGCTTGTCGTTCGGCGGTGACGCTAGGAAGCGGAGGAGGTTGCCAGCAGCGTTCCGCTGCGCCGCGAAAGGTCGTGGAACTGTCCCTCCCGTGTCCCTTCCGTGCCGTAGCACGTCAGTCTTCACGGTGTGGGTGGAGCCGGCATCGATTCGTCGGTGGTCAGCTCCCTCCCACAGGCCGACTGAGAGAGTGGGGCGGCAGCTTCCACCTTGGCGGCTTCGGGAGCGATGAGTGGCCACTCGATGTTGCGTAAGGTCCTGCGATTGGCTGGGCCGCGCTAAGTACCTGTTAGTACACTGGCGGCATGAGCGCGCAACCGCACGAGTTCACCCCCGAAGGCCCCCTGCCGGAGAAGAATCTGCGCGCCATCCGCAGAGCGTTGGTCGTGCCGCAGGACCGAGATGGGTTCGACGCGGGTCTTGACGTCGTCTTGGCTGAGGTCCGCGCCAGTTTGGACCTCGGCCGGCTAAGCGAGTTCATCCATACCTGGTGGCTTATCGCGTGCGACTCGATCAAGGATCCGCAGGGTCGTAGAGATCTCTACGAGCGGTCTGCCCGTGTCCAGAAACTGGCTGACGTCGGCAAGCCGCTCCCTCGGGGAGACAAGACGTGGCGCCAACTGCTGGCTGAGCGCGGGGTCGAGCGGTAGGTGTACTCGATCGTTGAGCCCGATCCTGTCGCTCAAGAACAGATCGCGGCCCTCCCCGAGGATGCCATACGGTATCTGGTCGGGGTGCTGGACTTGGTTGAGCTGGAGCCCTGGGCCGGCGGACCGCAAGCGCCCAGCAAGCCCGATGGCAACATGCGGGTCATGCCGTTTGGAGAGCGTGGACTCGTGACCTATCTAGTGTTGGAGCCCCAACGCGAGGTATACATCGTCCGCGTGCAGTGGATGTAGCTTGATCTTTGTTATCCAGTTGAAGATCATATCGAGCTCCAACTGCCCAGGTTCCATGTCTAGGCATGCATAGTGTCCCTCAACCCCTCGCCTGGACCGTGGCTGAGTGATATCTGGGTGATAACGGCCATGGACGAGCCCGGACGCGAGAGATCGCCATGGACGGTATGCCTAGGTCGGGGCGGGTTGCGTCAGTGGTAAAGCTGCTCCAGATTCTCCAGCAAGGTCTGGGTCTGCTGGGTTTCCGGAATGTCCGGGCCGCCTGGGCGAACGACCGCTCCAAGCCCATGGTGTGGGCCATCGACGGTAAGCGATACTCGCCGACCGGCCCTGGTCAGCCCGAGAACGGAGCAAGCGGCGGGCACGACCCGAGTATCGCCAGACGCGAGCCGTATAACTGACAGGGCGGGACGTGATGAGCGCGGTGTTCCTCGGCCATGTGGGCTATCGGCTTGACAGACGCTGCGACGGCCCGGCTACCATGGGTGATGCATGGCCCACTCGGGGTCATGAAGTGGAGCCGGGTTAACCTCCGCAGGTGGTGGCCCGGCTTTCGCGTGTTCGCAGACTACTCGGGCTCGCAGCCGATGTATCGAGCACGGAGTCAAGTCCCCGGCCCGTCATGTCCTCATCGAGTGCCAGCAGTTTGGCCGTGCTGCTCACGATGACGTCCGCCAGCCAGAGCAGTGGCTCCTTCGCATAGGGAGCATGCCGGTACGCGAAGCGCGCCGGTCGTCCTGCCAGCCCGCCAAGAACCTTCCGGTCCTGTCGGTCCTGGCTTGCCTCCCGCTCGGCCACCACGACCTCACGGGCCTGGCGCGGCAGGTCCTGCGCCAGCCACGTCAGGGACGCGCTCGCGCGGCCTCTTTGCGCTTCGGCCGTTCGAAGCGGCAGCCGTACACATGTGCTTCGACCGGAATGGCACCGATCTCCTTGATCAGTGCAGCACGGGTCGGCTCGTCCTCCATCGCCCAGTGCGGCGGGCGCGCGGAGGGAACCAGTGCCGACACATGACGTCTGACGTCGTCCGCGATGCCCGGGTCCGCCACTACGAGACCGATCACGTACAGGCGGGCACCGGTGTGGATCGATTCGTCGATGTATCCGGCCAAAGTCGATGCGGGGGGGATGCACGCGGTCATCATCTCGTAACCATCCGGAGCTGGGTTGCTACTTAGGGTGAAATCGACTCTGGCTAATACGGGATGAAGCGGAGCCGCTATCTCAGCCCTTTCACTACGTTCGCCCAGGGCCAGTCGCCGTTTGGGGGTCTGGGCGCCGCGCGGAGTGGCTCCGATGATGTGCCTGGGTCACCCCTGTCTGCCTCGGGGTGTCCGGTGATTTCGTGTACCGGTTTAATTCGGGCCGTTTGCGTAGCTCGGGTCGGGCCGCTGAGGATCACGCGGAGCGGTCCGGTTCGGCGTGACAGGTCATCGGGCTGTCGCCGGTGTGTCTTGTCTGTGTCGTCGTAGGAAAGAAGCTGAACGCGGTGGTGAGAAGCTTTACCGTGTGCAGAGGTGACTTATTGTAGGTGATCGATAGCGGAGGGTGGGTATCGCCCATGTCTGGCCGGCAGACGTTGCTGAAGGTGTTGCTGATGAAGCGTCATCAGGAGACGCATCGGGCGTTCTGCTTGGAGTACGACAAGGTGGCCCGGAGCCTCGATCGCAACCTGATCGGGTCGTCGCCGAGCCGGGAGGCTTTCGGTCGCTGGCTCAAAGGCCACCTGAAGACCAAGCCGCATGCCGACCATTGCCGGGTCCTAGAGCGGATGTTTCCCGGCCACACCGTTGCGGAACTCCTCGCGCCGTACGACCCTGTAGGAAAGGACTCCGGCGTTCATGCCATGCGCCCCGACCCTCGGGAGGCGGCCACGAGACGGCGAGAGGTATTCCAACTCGGCGCGACCACCTTGGCCATCGGCCTCAGCGAGAGCATCTTGCGCGGCCCTGACCTGTTCGAGCAGGCACTCGACTCCAGTAACGTCGGCGAAGCTCGGCTGCTCTTTCTGGAGAACGAAGCCGACCGGCTCGGCCAGAAGGTTCCACCGCCGTCGGTGCTGCCGGAAGCGCTCCTTCATTTGGCGAGCGTCAGGGAGTTGCTCGCCTACAGGCAGCCGGCCGAGGCGCAACGTCGGCTGACGCGAGTAGGAGCCAAGCTCTCCATCGTCGTCGGCGAGATCATGTTCTGCGCCAATCACTTTCCGCTGGCTCGCCGCTGGTACGCCGCTGCGAGGCGGGCGGCGGACGAGGCAGGAGACCTCTACCTCGGTGACCTCGCGCTGACCAGCGCCGCACTCATGCCGACATATTCGGCGGACCCACGCTCAGTCCTGACGACCGTCACCGCAAGGCTGGAGCACGCGGTGGGCGCCACTCCCGCTATCGCGTGGATGTGGGGGCTCGCCGCGTTGGCCCACGCGTCCCTGGGCGATCGGACCGCCTTCGAACGAGCCATCAGCAGGTCCCGCACCACCTTGGAGCGATGCTCAGCCGACGAGCTTCAGCCGGGCATCCTGTCGTTCCAACCCGAAAGGCACACCTTCTACGAGGCACGTGGGCGAGCCGATCTCGGTGACCTGGACGGCACGGCGGAGGCCGTGAGCCGCGCGCTCGCCTCGTACGACAACAGTGCTTCCAACGATCCGGCGCTTGTGCGCTTCGCCTACGCATGTGCTCTGGCCAAGGCTGGGGAGATCGAGGAGGCCTGTCGATTCGCCACCGACGCCATCCGGGAGACGCCTCCCACCGGGCCCAGCATCACCGTGGTGGTACGGGCACACGACTTCGACGCCCTGCTTAATCCCACTGGGGCGGCGAGCGCCGACTGGCGCGAGGCACTGGCCGATGTACGGGCACCGGACCCGGCAATGCTCCAGGCCATGTCACCTTCGAGAGCCTGACCCGGTACTTCAACCCTGTCACTATGTTCACTCAGGGCCGGCCGTCGTTTGGGGCGGCGACTGGCAGTCCGTACCCGTGGCGAACGCGATGGGTCAACCCCAACCACTCATGCTGGACGCCGCCGCTCGGGAGACCTTGGTGGGGGTGGCGCGCAACTCTGCCTCAAGCTCGGCGAGGACGTGTTGCGCCGCTGTTCTGATCCTTGCTCTGCGGCCGTTCAGTTCTTCTCCGAAGGCCCGCGCGGTAGGCCCCACCCATACGGCCTGGCCACCGAAGTGCGCGCAGACGGGATCGAGGGCGGTCTCCAGCACGTGGATGTGCGCACGCACGGCGGCGAGCGCCGTCTCCAGATCCCGATACTTCGGGTTCGGCACCAGATCGTCGTCAAGGGGCAACCCTGGCTCCCGCTGCGGTGGAAGGATCGATGAAACTGTAGATACTAGATGGCGCAGGGGTTCTCACTGAGATTATGTGGGCTCGACCGGTTCCCCGGCCAGACCTGGAGGCGAAAACGATGCTCGGCCTGACCAGTCCCGTAAAGCTCCGCCGCAAGGCCGCCGTACTCGCACTGCTCACGCCCTTGTCCCTGACTGCCTGCACATCCGACAAAGGCCCCACCGCCGCCCAAGCGGGGCAGACGTTGAAAGCTCACATCCTTCAACTCTTGAAGGAACGAAATGCTAAGAGTGTCACTATCTCGGATCCAGGCGGCAAAGACATCCCGTGTGCCGAAGGAAAAGCCAAACAAACTTATGCTGCAACAGGTCGTGACCTTGAAGCAGGGACGGCACCGGATGCGCTTAACGACATGATGCTTGGAGCCGTCAAACGAGTTGGAGACTACTCCATAGTTGATGGGAACGGTGGCATCGGGACGGTGACGGTTGCCGACAACTCAACGGCGACTGTTCTGCTTCTAAACTCGCACACGAAGGGTGAATACTCGATACGGGGTGAGACTGAGTGTCTGCGGCCCTCTTGAGTTGTTATTCGAAGTCGAGGGCGCGTTCTTTTGTGCGCTCTTTTTTGCCCTCGAATCTATCGGCAAAGCGATTGGACAATTCGCCGATTGAGAGCTGGCTGCTCTTGCCCATGCCGTTCTCCAGTAACCAACGGTCAAGGGATTCCAGGCTGCCGTTGTTCTTGGACTTAAGGATCTCGGCGAAGGGGTGAAGTTTGTCATCGTCGCCAACGATAGAGGCATCAGATGGGTACATGGTCTGATAGTCGCGCGGCGACACCTTCGGTTTGATTCCGGCATCAATCAGTGATTGTGCTATGCCATGCTGGCGGCCGAGTGTTTCCTCATGATTGGCCTTATCGACTTTTTCGCCCTCTTTTTCCCTATCGGGCTTGTATGTGTCCCATGCCGACCAAGCCCCACTCAGCAAGGTCCATAAGGTCGCTCCCAACTCCTCGCCTGGGATAAAGATGCCGATGACACCCAAGGCATTGCCGGATATGGTGCTGAAGTTCTTCCCTGCTGCGTCGTCGGCGTCATCCGCAGCCTTGCTGTGCTTCTTTTCAGCGGCTAACTGGAGTCCGGCCACATTGCCCAAGGCAGCGAAAACGTCGCTCAAGCGGGTGGAATCCTTGCTCTTCAGCATGGCGGGAACTTCAGCATTGACCAGCCTGCGAGCCAGGTTTCCCATGCCTTCCCGGAACGGTCGCTGGTTTGCTGTGCTGTCAGAGAAGGTCTCGATGAACCGGTAGGTGTCCTTCGGGCTCAGACGGAATATGGGTTTCAACCCTGGGGTCTGGGATGTCACTTCTCCGAACGCGCTAGGCAGCAGGTGGTTGGCGTCGCTGAAATCCGCTCCCTCAGCTATCTCGGTCGCGTACGCGCCGGCGATCTCCGATAGGTGTATGCGGGTGGCTCTGCCGATGTTGAGGCCCCCGAGGGTCGTCATGACGGTGAAGGCGAATGCCGCCGCGTCTTTGCTGTGCTGGCCGTCCTTCTCGTCGTAGGTGCCGGAGGCGGCGGCCAGCATGCGTCCGAAGGCGTCGGCCTCACCGGCCAGCGCCGACGGGCCACTGGTGTGGGCGGTGAAGTCTTTGAGGAGCTTGATTAGTTTCGACTGATCTTGCCCTGTGACGGTGCTCAGGGCGAGGCGTGCCGCGCCGGGGTTGTTTCCCAGGGCGTACAGAAGTCCCGCGTTGACGTTACGTGGCTTTCCGAGCCCCTGCGTCACGGCAACCTGGGCGAGCCATTTCGCAGGAAAGGATCCCGCGCTCAGCAGCAGGCCGGCATTGACCTGATCAGCGCCGGACAGCGCGGTGTGCGCCAGCGAGTCCTTGATCTTGGAGAATCCGGGCACGTGGGACCCCGCCGAGACGGCGGTGCCGAAAGCCTGGCTGACGGTGCTCAATATGCCGTCGTCGGATCGGGGTGGCGCGAGGGTCGCCTCTCCGGGAGGCGCGAGGTTGTGGCGCAGCGTCGCCGGAAGGTCGAGCGTGCCCTGCCGCCCGAGGGCCGCGAAGAACGCGGCGGTGTACTCGGGATCGTTGACATGTGCGGCAAGGGTGTCGACGATCTGCTGGTAGCTCTGGTCCCGGCCGAGGGGTGACAAGACGCCGGAGTCCAGCTTCTTGTATTTAGCGGCCAGCTCCGCGCCCAGGCGGCGTGCCTCCGCCGCAGGCAGGACGTCTTTCTCCTCGTAGGACATCAGGCCATTCGCCGCCCCCGGGGACCAGTTGGGGAGTTGGGCGGTGTTGTGGGCTAGTTTGCTGCGGCGGCGTAGGTCGGGGAGGTGTTCGTCGATCCAGCGTTCCACCTCGCCGATCGGGTCGAGCGAGGTGGCGGGTACGCCTTCGGTGGCGAACACCTGGCGGATCGCCTGCGTGTGCTCGCCGATGAGCCCCCGGGCGTGCTCCATCTCGCTGATGAACCGGTCCATCAGGGCGGGATCGATCCCGGTGAACTCCGGTGACAGTGGCCCCGTTCCTGACGGCACGGTGTTCACGAGCTCACGCCCCCTCCGACGCCCCAGTTGCCGGACCACAAACCTAACGCAGTCGGCGGCGCGTGGAGAGGGCGTGTGTCAAACCGGGTGGCGTTCCGCGTAAGGGCGTCTGGCGGTTGTTCGCAGCCTCCGGCACAGCGACGGCCCCACGAGGACGGTTGTGGATACCAGGAGCAAGGCGACCGTGAGGACCAGGCCCGGGAGCGCGGTCAACTCGACGGCTGGGTACCGGCGGTGGAGGTCGGTGGCCATGAAGCAGAGCCGGATGACCGACGCGACGGTGAGACAGAGCGACATGGCGCCGCAGGCGGCGACCATGCGGTGGGGCTCGGCGGCGGCCAGTAAGACGAGAAGGCATGAAGCGACCAGCAGGGTGAGCGTCACCTGGCCTGCCGTGGTCACCTTGTCGCTGATGGACGCGTCGGACAGGTCCCACAGCGACAGGTGCCTGATCGTGTCGCTCCCGTCGCGAAGGTGATGGCGGAAGCGCATCCACGGCAGGGTGCCCGCGAAGAAGAGCAGGAGGACGAGGACCATCCCCCGGGCCGCCTGGGCGAGTCTGTGGGTGGGGTAAGGCGACCACGCGGAGGTTCCAGATTGTTCCGCGGGGTCCGGCGACGTCTGCTGGATGACGTCCCGCTCGTCCGACGAGTCGGCCACGGCCACCAGGGCGAGGCCGATTATGAGCGCGAGCGTCTCCACGAGCGCGGCGGTCGGGGCGGATCCCGGCGTGACCCACGCCGTGCTCCAGGGGAAGCGGCTGTGCGGCCTGGGGAGGGCCTGATGGAGCCACATGAGATTGAGGAAGCTCAGGATCGCTGACAGCAGAGTGCCCAGGATCATCGGGCGTACGGGGTTGAGCGCCGTGACCATGGCGAGGGAGAGGGCGAGTACCAGCATGCCGAAAGCGCTGGTGCCGTTCTCGCTGATGATCCGGAGGTCGGAGGTCGGCAGGTCCCACAGCGAGAGCACGGTGCCGGCGGACGGCTCAGCGGAGCGCACCCATGGTCGGACGCTGGTGGCCAGCAGCATCAGGGAGAGTCCGACGGACCACACGGAGTATCGGATGCGCTGGATGGCGGCGAAGGACTCGCAAGGGGTCGGGTCATCACTTCTCGGGTTCACCCGGCGACGCTAAGTCGCCGACGCGGCTGTCGGTGATGTCCGGATGGGTCGTGACACGGCACCCAGGCGTCGGATCGGTGTCGTCGCCGTGTCGCAATCGGTGGAGCTCTCGAAACGCGACCGCAGGTTCGGTCGGCGCGCCGAGCGCCGTTGTAGGCCCCCAGGAATGTTCGTTGGACGAGCGGCTGGGCGGTACGGGCCGGAAAGCAATTCCCCGATCATGCCTCGGGCGTGGTCTACCCCGGTGATCAAACCGGACCCGTGACCATTGCGGACCGGCTGATCATGATTTATCTCTTGTTCCACCCTTTTTCCATAAAATCTGACAACCCAAATGACAAATGTCAAATTCATGTAACAAATCTGGATTTGGGGTGGAAAGGTCTGACTTAGGTAGTCAATGTCGACTTTGCCGGTCCACCCGGACCGCAGAGTGGAGGATCCCCCCGTGCGCAAAACGCTCCTCACCATCCTCTTCGCAAGCTCCCTCGTCATGGCGGTGAGCCCGGCCACGGCCGCGGTGGACACCAGCCTCGCGCCCGCCGGCGACTACATCGTCGTGCTGCGGGACGGAGCCGATCCCTCGGCCGTCGCCAACACCCAGGCGCGGTCCAAGGGCGCGACCCTCAAGAACGTCTACAGTCACGCGCTACGCGGCTACTCGGCGCGGATGACCGCCGCCGCCGCGGCCGATCTCGCCCGTGACCCGCAGGTGCAGTTCGTACAGCCCGACGGCGTGGTGTCGATCGACGCCCAGACCCTGCCGACGGGGATCAACCGGGTCGACGCCGAGCTCAGCCCCACCGCCGCCATCAACGGCGTGGACACGCGCGTCAACGTCGACGTGGCGATCATCGACACCGGCATCCAGCTCACCCACCCCGACCTGAACGTCTACACGGCGGGCGCCAAGAACTGCAACAACGGGACCAGCGCCAACGACGGCAACGGCCACGGGACGCACGTGGCGGGCACGATCGGCGCGCTGGACAACACCAGCACCGTCGTCGGGGTGGCACCCGGCGCCCGGTTGTGGCCGGTGCGCGTGCTCAACGCCAGCGGCAGCGGCACCTGGTCCCAGGTCATCTGCGGCATCGACTACGTCACCGCTCACGCCTCCGAGATCGAGGTCGCGAACATGAGCCTCGGAGGCCTCGGAACCGACGACGGCAACTGCGGCAACACCAACGCCGACGCGATGCACCGCGCGATCTGCGCGGCCGTCGCGGCGGGCGTGACGTTCGTGGTGGCGGCCGGCAACGAGACGGACAACGCGGCCAACCACGTTCCCGCCGCCTACGACGAGGTCGTCACGGTCAGCGCGCTCGCCGACTACAACGGGCTTCCCGGCGGTGGAGCGGCGGCCACCTGCGCCAACTACGGCGCCGACGACACGCGGGCCAGCTTCTCCAACTTCGGCGCCGACGTGGACCTCATCGCCCCGGGCGTGTGCATCCTGTCCACGTGGACGGGCAGCGGGACCAACACCATCTCGGGTACCTCAATGGCCAGCCCGCACGTCGCGGGTGGAGCGGCCCTCTACAAGGCTACGCATCCGACGGCCGGTCCCGCCGCGGTGAAGGCCGCGCTCCAGGCGGCGGGAACGACTCTCGCCGGCATCCCGGAGAAGCTGCTGAACGTCTCCACGTTCTGACGCCGAGGTCCTGACGCCGAGGGCGTCCGACATCGAGCCGGGCGGGCCCACGGGCGCCACAGCGGGCGCCCGTGGGCCTCACCTGTCGTCAAGGGTCATCTCGGGCGGGGCGTCGCAGGCAGCTCGCCGGCCGTGAGGCCGCCGAGGTCGCGGTCGCTGAGGTCGGCGCGGCGGCCTGCCTCGCGTCCGGTGGCGTAGCCGTCGCGGTCCAGAGCGGTCGCGCGGGCAGGCCGCAGGCCGGGGAAGCGGCGGTCGAACTCGGCCCGCACCAGGGCCGTACGGTCCAGGAGTACGAGCTCCGCCCCTGTTCCCGCGACCTGTTCGGCCACCTCGGCCACGCGGTCGCGGAGCTTGGCGGAGACGCCCGAGCCGAAGCCGACGTAGAAGGCCCGCCGGAAGTCGGCGGCGGCGCGGGCGCGCCGGTCCTTGGCCGTGACCGTTTCCAGCTCGCACGACGTGAACCGCCGGAGGGCGGGTCTGGCCTGGTTCTCCATCTGCAGGCTTATGGAGGGAAGCAGAACGCGCAGGCTGTCGAGGACGGCCTCCGGCCCGACGACCGTCATGGTGACGTGCCTCGCGCCGCGGATGCCCCGGCCCTTGACGCCGGTCCAGCGTTGCGCGCCCTTGCATCCGAGCGCGTCGCAGACGAGGTGGAGGGCCCAGCAGCGTTCGCGGGCGTGCCCGCCGCGGTTCGACACCTCGAACTCGATGCCGTCGATGGTCTCCGCGCGGCCCGTGGACCCCCGTCTCACGGCGGACGCGTCCAGGCCGTGCCTGAGCATCAGCGCAGCCGCGTGCGCGGAGGCGATCGCCGCCTCCTCCTCGCCCGTGCCGGGGTGCTCCGCCAGGTCCAGCAGCCGCCGGACCCGCTCCATGACCTTGGTCCTGGACGGCCCATCGGGGCCGGTCAGCGGACCCTCACCGGCGCACCGGGCGAAGGCCGGCCCTTCCCTGACGGTGTCCCCATCGCGTTCCCGCCCCCTCCGACGACCCGGCGGGTCACCAACCTAGCCCACGTCATGGTGGAGGGCCGGGCGCCTCCGGCCCACAGCGGGAATCGTCACGCCGCGATCGTGGATTCGTCGTGGTTCCGTCACTGGTTGTCCTGTTTTTGCAGCTACTGAGCACAATGCGTGATTGGCGAGGGTCGTCCTGGGTAGCCGTTCAATGGAAACGGTGACCGAACAGACGGTGGTGAAGAGATGGCATCGATGGTGGACCGCATCAAGGACTACCTGCGCAGCCCGAAGGGCCACGAGCAGGTCGAGAAGGTCAAGACGATGGCCAAGGACCAGCAGAACCAGCGCAAGCTGCGCGAGTTCATGGACAAGTGGCGCGGGCGCAAGACGCACAGATAGGACAGCCCGGACACGATGTAGAGGATCCAGGGAATGCCCCGAGGGTTCCAGCAGGTTCCCGGGCGTCCAGGACGTACGCGAACGTCCTGGACGTCCCGGTCGTAGGGACCCGGCTGCCGGTGCGGGCGCGTGGAAGATCGGGATAATGGACGCGCGTGACCGGCGTCGGCCGGGCCGCGCGCACGATGGGGATGATCGGGAGCCCGTGATCGCGGGGGGACCTGGGTGTCTGGCGGGTGGGGGGACCTGGCAGGCTTGCCAGTGAGACCGGAACGCGCATTCCCCCCGAGCCCCCGTGGAGGCTGACCTTGCAGGGACCTCTCAGTGACGTCGTCGTCCTCGACCTGTCCCGTGCTCTCGCCGGGCCGCACGGAGCGCAGATGCTCGGCGACCTGGGCGCCACGGTGATCAAGGTGGAACATCCGGACGGCGGCGACGAGTCGCGTGGCTGGGGCCCGCCCTTCGTCGGCCCCTCGGGTGACATCTCGACGTATTTCCTCTCGGCCAACCGCAACAAGCGTTCCATCGCGCTCGACCTCAAGTCCAAGGAGGGGGCAGAGCTCCTCACCCGGCTGATCAAGCAGAGCGACGTGCTCGTCGAGAACTTCCGTACGGGCGTGCTGGACCGGCTCGGCTTTCCCGTGGAGCGTCTTCACGAGCTCAATCCGCGCCTGGTGATCCTCTCCATCACCGGCTTCGGCCACGACGGCCCCGAGGGCGGCCGTCCCGGGTACGACCAGATCGCGCAGGGCGAGGCGGGGCTGATGAGCCTCACCGGCCCCTCGCCCGCGGAGCCGTACCGCGTCGGGGCCTCGATCGCCGACCTGCTCGCGGGCATCCACGGGGCGTACGGCGTGCTGGCCGCGCTGTACGAGAGGGAGCGCACCGGCAGGGGCAAGGTCGTGCGCACGTCCCTGCTCGCCTCGGTCGTGGGCGTGCACTCCTACCACGGGACGGCCTGGACGGTCGGCGGCAAGGTCCCGGGGGCGGGCGGCAACCACCACGCCTCCATCGCCCCGTACGGGGCGTTCCACTGCGCCGACGGCATGATCCAGATCGCGGTCGCCAACGACGCGCAGTGGCGCAAGCTCGCCCCGATCCTCGGCATCGACCCCGCCACCCCGAAGTACGCCGTCAACAGGGAGAGGTTCGCGCACCGCGACGAGCTGATCGCCGACATGGAGAAGGCGCTGACCGTCCATGACCGCGCCCACTGGCTGGCCGAACTCGCCGGCGCGGGCATCCCGGCGGGGGCGATCCGCACCCTCGACGAGGTCTACGCCTGGGACCAGACGCGCTCGCAGGATCTCGTCGTCACGGTCGAGCACCCGGAGCTCGGCGTCATCGAACTGCCGGGATCGCCGCTGAGGTTCGACGGCGAGCCGCCCGCCGAGCACCTCGCCCCGCCCGCGCTCGGCCAGGACACCCAGGCCGTGCTCGACTGGCTGGCGAAGCGGGAAGCGTGATCCGGCCGGTGATGGGAGGCCGCCGATGAGCCCGGCCCGTCCGGACGCCAACACCCTCATCCACACGGTCCTCGACCCCGGTTCCTGGAAGTCGTGGGACGAGCCCACCGTGGACCCCGCGCCGCCCGGCTCCCCGTACGCGGAGGAGCTGGCCTTCGCGCGCGCGAAGACCCGCTACGACGAGTCCGTGGTGACCGGCGAGGGGCTGCTGGGCGGACGGCGCGTGGCGATCATGGCCTGCGAGTTCTCCTTCCTCGCCGGGTCGATCGGGGTGGCCGCCGCCGGGCGGCTGGTCCGCGCCGTCGAGCGGGCGACGGCCGAGAGGCTGCCACTGCTCGCCGCCCCGGCCTCGGGCGGCACCCGGATGCAGGAGGGCGCGCTCGCCTTCGTCCAGATGATCAAGATCAGCGCCGCCGTCTCCGCCCACCGCGCCGCCGGCCTGCCGTACATCGTCTATCTCCGCCATCCCACGACCGGCGGGGTGTTCGCGTCGTGGGGGTCGCTCGGCCACGTCACCGCCGCCGAGCCGGGCGCGCTGATCGGCTTCCTCGGCCCGAGGGTCTTCGAGACCCTGTACGGATACCCCTTTCCGCAGGACGTGCAGGTCGCGGAGAACCTGTTCAAGCACGGTCTCGTCGACGCCGTGGTGTCGGCCGAGAACGCCCGCGAGATCGCGATCCGCGCCCTGTCGGTCCTCTGCGCGCCCAAGGAGGTCGGGGAGCGCGGCGAGGGGCTCACGCGAGTGCCGGAGCCGGGTGAGCGGGCCGTCGCCGTGGAGGCCTGGGAGGCGATCAGCCGGTCGCGGCGCGACGACCGGCCCGGCGTCAGGGCCCTGCTCAAGCTGGGCGCCTCCGACGTCACCCCGCTGAACGGCACGGGCGTGGGCGAGAACGACCCCGGCCTGCTGCTCGCCCTGGCCAGGTTCGGCACGGCGCCCGCGGTCGTGCTCGGCCAGGACCGTCGCCAGCAGAGCGCGGGCCGCCATCTCGGTCCCGCCGGGCTGCGGGTGGCCCGCAGAGGCATGCACCTGGCCTCGGAGCTGGGCCTTCCGCTGGTCACCGTGATCGACACGGCCGGAGCGGCGCTGTCGAAGGCGGCGGAGGAGGGCGGGCTGGCCGCCGAGATCGCCCGTTCCCTCGCGGACCTGGTGATGCTCGACGCGCCGACCGTCTGCCTGCTCCTCGGCGAGGGAGCGGGCGGGGCCGCCCTGGCCCTGCTGCCCGCCGACCGGGTGCTCTGCGCCCAGCACGGCTGGCTGTCCCCGCTCCCGCCCGAGGGCGCGTCGGCGATCCTGTACCGGACCATCGACTTCGCCCCCGAGATCGCCAAGACGCAGGGGGTACGGGCGACGGACCTCAAACGGGACGGCATCGTCGACCGGATCATCCCCGAGCTACCGGACGCCGCCTACGAGCCCGAGGCCTTCTGCGAGCGGGTCGCCAGGACCCTCGAATACGAGATCATCGGCCTGATGCGACGCCCTCCCGAGGACCGCCTGGCCACCCGCCTCACCCGCTACCGCCACCTCGGCGGCCCGGTCTGACCCGCAGGACCCGAGAAGGCCGGGTCGCCCGGGGCGGGGGACGCCCACAGATCGGACACCGGCTTGGCCTCGTCGCGCCAGACCTCCCCGCCGTCGCGGTCGTACCCGGTGATCACATAACCCTCGGCGTAGATGTCGCCCTCATGCGCGTACGGCGCCGAGAACAGGACCGCGTCCCCACCCCATGGGTCAGGCATCGCGTCCGCTTCGATGGACGTGCCGTCCTTGAAGGTCAGTACGACCCTGCCGGTGCCGGCCCTGGCATAGCCCAGCCAGCGGTCGTGGGTGAACCGCGACATCACCGGCCTCCTGTTCCCCTTGAGCGCGTCCGCGAGGGTCTCGCCGGGTTCGATCTGGGGTGTGGACGCGACGACGAAGAGCGCGACGACCTTCCCGTCCTGCCGCCAGACCAGACTCTGGTCCCTGTGCAGCCGTGCGGTCACCCCTCCGCCCAGCTTCGCGGCCGGTCCGACGGGCTCCGCGGTCGAGCCCGGGACGGGCATGGGATCGGTCTTCACCCGTTGGAGGACCTTCTCGCCGGCGCCGGAGAGCTCGTACGCCGTCAGCTTGGCCTGGGCAGGGTAGGAAACAGTCCAGATCGCCAGCGGGGCGCCCTTCGGCCTGTAGATCGTGCCGGGGAACCGGGAGCCGTCGTCGGCGACCGCCTCGACCTTGGTCACCGCGTCGCGGGCCGCGCCATAGGTGATGAGCTTGCCGGGGCGTGGCAGCATCCCGTCCGTGCCCCCGACGTACCAGCCGACCTCACCGGTGTGGGCGGGGTTTCGCGAGTCGTACGCGCAGCTCCCGATGGTGCCGCCCGACGACAGTTGAGTGGCCGAGCACAGGTCGGCGAACCCCGCGGCGCCCTTCGCCTTCGCGCGGGCGAACCACAGGAGCATCGACTTGCCGTCCGCCGGATTGACCAGGGTGAGCGTCTCACCGATCGGCGGGTTCTCCGCGACGCCTGCCGCGTAGGCGTCCTTGTACGTCGGCGTGGGCTCGCCGGAGACCGCCGTCGTGGCGCCGGTGACCGCGTCCGGCCCGCCGTGCGTGACGACCAGGGGTATCCCGGCCAGCACCGCGCCCGTCGCCAGTGGGACGGCTGCCAGCAGCGTCCACCTCAGGCGGCGCGACCTTGCGGCGCGCCGTCGCACTTCCAGCCACGCGTGCGGGCTGACCTCGTAGGTCGAGGCGCGGGCGCGCAGGGCGTCGCGGAGGTCGTCCTCGATCATCGCCGTCCTCCTTGAGGGCTCGTCAGTCATCGCTGTCCTCCTTGAGGGCACGGCCGAGGGCCGCGATGGCGCGGCTGGTGTGGCTCTTCACCGAGCCGGGGGAGACGCCCATGGCGTCGGCGATCTCGCGCTCGGACAGATCAAGCCAGTAGCGCAGCACCAGGGCCTCGCGCTGCCGCCGTGGCAGCCGGTCGACCGCTGCGAGCAGGTCGCGGTGCCGTTCGGCCAGCAGGAAGGTCTGCTCGCCGCTCCTCTCAGGAGGGGGCGGATCCGGTCTGCGCAGCCGTACGATCCTCAGGTGCCGGATCCGGTTGCGGGTCAGGTTGCAGACGGTCGAGCGGAGGTAGGGCACGGCCGCCGCGTCATCGCGTAGTCGCGCCTGTCTCAGGTGCAGGCGCGCGAAGGACTCCTGCGCGATGTCCTCCGGGTCGTCCGCGCCGAGCAGCCCCGCCAGCCGCACCATCGCCGAGTAGTGCGCGGCGAAGATCTCGGCGAAGGTGGGGCGCTCGCGGGAAAGGACTTGAGCTTCGGTCACACTCCAGAGACACTCGCGCCCTTCGTCGGTTGACAGGGGATCGGGATCCGCTCGACGCGGATGGAGTGGACCTCGTCGTGCGGCACGACCACCTCGTACGCCCCGTGGTCGACCATCCAGTAGCCGAGGGCCTCGGCCTTCAGGCCACTGTGGCCGGTGTAGGCGATGTGCAGCCCGTCGTCGTCCTCGTCGAGCACCACGCAGGGCTCCCCGCCGAACGCGCCGACCGTGCGCAGCAGGACGAGCCACTCAAGCTCGCCCCGCCGGACCTGCCGCCGCCAGTAGCCCCCGACCTGGGCGAACCCCTCCCTGGAGTCCTCGCTGAACAGGATCACGTCGTCGGGGCCCGGCCCGAGGGCTGCGGCGTAGGTCTGCTCGTGCTGGTGGGCGATGAAGCCGAGGCCCACGGGTTCGATGTCGCTCATGCCGCGCGCCGCCAGGTCAGCCCGTCGTACTCGGCGAACCGCCGCTCGCCGCGCGTGGTCACGTGCTGGATCTCCGCTCCCGCCGGGATGGGCATCGGGGTGGTGTGGAACTGGGGGACGACGTGCTGGCGGGAGGTGGTGAACCCGTTGCCCGCGAAGGGCGGCGAATCGTTCCAATCTCCGCCCATATGAGGGCCGTAGGGGACGACGTAGTTGTCGGTGTCGCGCACCTGCCACCGGAGGATGTACAGCTCGGGGACCGAGGGCGTGAGCTCGGAGCCCTCGAAGGAGAGGTCGAGAGCCGAGACGATCTGCTCCGGGCTCGTCAGCCGTGAGCAGTCCTGGACGCGGTAGACATAGCCGGAGATGATCGTACGCTGGCCCGCGAGATAGGGCACCAGCAGGCGAGGCGGAATGACCTTTTGCATCTGAGTACTTCGTGCCGGCTCGCTCACATCCCGCATTTTACGATCTGGCGACCTCGGTGTTCGGCACGGCGCGATAAATATCTGGGCGCCGGTGGGAAAGGCTCGGGAGCGTGGAGCGCACGCGCTCGGTCTCGGCGGGATCGATCTCGACGACCTGGACCGCGCCCGAGGTGCCCAGATCGGCACGGACCACTCCTATCGGGTCGACGAGCATGCTCCTGCCGATTCCGAAGTCCCTGAACTCGGGGTGCGGCGCCTGCCCGACGGAGACCGTCCACATGGTGTTCTCGATGGCCCGCGCCCTGACCAGCGTGGCCCAGTGCTCTTCCTTCATCGGGCCCGTGCCCCACGCGGCGATCACGACGAACGCGTCGGCGCCCTGGTCGACCAGGGCGCGGGCCAGCTCGGGGAACCGGATGTCGTAGCAGGTGATCAGGCCGAGACGCAGGCCCTCCAGCTCCACGACCACCGGCGTGTCGCCCGGTGCGACCAGGTCGGACTCGCGGGCGCCGAAGGAGTCGAACAAATGGATCTTGCGGTAGGCGGCCCGCATCCGGCCGCGCCGGTCGAGGGCGACGGCGGTGTTGTGGACCCGGCCGCCGGCGGGCTCGAAGGTGCCGAGGATCACCGCGACCTCGTGCGCCCGCGCCGCGTCGGCCACGGCCGTGACGAACGGGCCGTCGAGCGGCTCGGCGTGCTCGGCGACGCCCTTGCCGAACCGGGTCAGCGTCGCCTCGGGGAACACGGCCAGGGTGGCGCCTCGCGAGGCCGCCCTTCCGAGCGCGTCGCGCACGCATTCGAGGTTGGTCTTCGGGTCCTCGGACACCGGGATCTGGCACAGGGCGATGCGGGTCACCGCACAAGCCTAAGGCCGGAGGCCGCGCATGCCGAGAGCCACGGCCGAGGAACACGGCAGGGACACGGCCGACGACCACGGCCAAGGGACACGGCCGAGGGGCGCGGCCGACAGCCACGGCCGACAGCCACGGCCGAGGGGCACGGCCGCGGGTCAGGTGGGGGGCCCGCCGGCCGGGCGCCGGTTCGGCACGATCTCCCACCAGGTGAGGCAGCGCCACCCCCACTCCAGCGGGCCGTACCTGAAGCGGGCCGTCCACCAGTGGGCGAAGGCCGCCTGCGCGGCGATCGTGACCGCCGCGACGGCCACGACGCCGGCCCTGCTGCCGTCCTGGACAAGGAGGGGCAGCGCCGCGAGGATCGCCAGGGTGCCGGACAGGTAAGCGGTGAGCGCGATCCGCCCGAGCGGTTCGAGGAACGCCAGGAACCCGGGCCGCTGGCGCACCAGGAGCAGTACGCCCGTGCAGTAGGCCGTCGCGGCGGCGAGGCCGGCGAGCGGGTAGACGCTCACCGTGTAGGGGAAGTCGAACGTCTCCGGACGACCCCACAGGTACACCCACGCCCCGGTGAGCATCACGCCGAGCAGGGCACTTGCGATGAACGCCGGTCTCAGGGCGCGGCGCCCCGGGCCGTACTCGATCATCGCCATACCGAGCAGGAAGAGGCCCGGGATCAGCCACACCCCTCCGGCGTGCGCGAGCGCCGCCCACAGCGTGGCGCCGATCCCCGCGAGGAGTACGAGGTGGCGGTGCAGGTAGGACGCGGGAATGAGCACGATCGCCCCGGTGACGGCGTAGGGCAGGAGCACCTCGCCGGGGCTGACCATCCGGTGGAGCAGCCCGAGGCAGGCGAGCACGGCGAGCCTGCGGAGCAGGACCAGCCGAGGGCGGGGCGTCCTGCGCGCCGCGGACCGGAGGAACAGGACGAAGCTCACGCCGAAGAGGAAGGAGAAGATGGGGAAGAAGCGGCTCTGCAGGAGGTTCTCGACGATCCAGTCGGTGGGCGTGACCGACCGCCGCTCCACGGCGCCGACCGTGTGCTGCCAGGTGTTGACCAGCGTGATCCCGCAGACGGCGAAGCCGCGCAGCGCGTCCAGTTCCCGGATGCGCGTCACCGGGGCCGGCCAAGGCGATACGTCCCACAATTGGGGGCAAAACAGGCGATCACCCGAAGAGGCTAGCGCGCGGCGGCCCGATAGGCTGACCGGCGTGAACGAACCTCTGGTGGCCCGCATGCGTGAGTTCGGCACGACGGTGTTCGCCGAGATGACGGCCCTTGCCGTACGGACCGGGTCGATCAACCTGGGGCAGGGCTTCCCCGACACGGACGGGCCCTCGGCGATGCTTGAGCGGGCCGTGAGGGCGATACGCGAGGGTTTCAACCAGTACCCTCCGGGGCCCGGCCTGCCCGAGCTGCGGCAGGCGGTCGCCGAGCACCGCAAGGAGCACTACGGGCTCGTCTACGACCCCGACGGCGAGATCCTGGTGACCCTCGGCGCGACCGAGGCGCTGGCCGCCTCCGTCCTCGCGCTGTGCGAGGCCGGCGACGAGGTGATCGTCTTCGAGCCCTACTACGACTCCTACGCCGCCGCGATCTCTCTCGCGGGAGCGGTACGCAGGCCCGTGACGCTGCGGCCGGTCGAGGGCAGGTTCGCCTTCGACCCCGACGAGTTGCGCGCCGCTGTGGGGCCGCGCACCCGGGCGATCCTGGTCAACTCACCCCACAATCCCACCGGCACCGTCTTCACCCTCGGCGAGCTGTCGGCCATCGCCGCCGTGTGCCAGGAGCACGACCTGGTCGCGATCAGCGACGAGGTGTACGAGCACCTGACCTTCGACGGCGTGGAGCACATCCCGCTCGCCACGCTTCCCGGCATGCGCGAGCGCACCGTGATGATCTCCTCGGCGGGCAAGACCTTCTCCGTCACCGGCTGGAAGACCGGGTGGATCTGTGCGCCGGCCGAGCTGGTGCGGGCCGTACAGACGGTCAAGCAGTTCCTGACGTTCACCGCGGGCGGTCCCTGGCAGCTCGCCGTCGCCCACGCGCTCCGGGAGGAGCTGGGCTGGGTCGCCGGGCTCCGCGACGCGCTCGCCACCAAGCGCGACCGGCTCATGGCGGGGCTCTCCGCGGCGGGCTTCGGGGTGTACCGTCCCGCCGGTACCTACTTCGTACAGACCGACATCCGGCCGCTCGGCTTCGCCGACGGCGCCGACCTGGCGAGGCGGCTGCCGGAGCTGGCCGGCGTCGTCGCCATCCCCACCCAGGTCTTCTACGACCGGCCCGAGCTGGGCAGGCATTTCGTCCGGTTCGCCTTCTGCAAGAAGGACGAGATCATCGACGAGGCGGTCGCCCGGCTGAGCCGGCTGGACGGGAAATCATCTGACAGCGTTCTGTAAATAGTCATACACTCGCCGTGTCCAAATCATCCTGATGCCGGATGCGTACCGTGGAGGTATGGCCATGACGCTTCGCCTGAGCGACGAGCAGACAGATGCCCTGCGCCGGCGCGCCGAGAAGGAGGGGCGCAGCGTGCAGCAGGTCGTGCAGGCCGCAGTGGACGAGTACATCGCGCGCCACGACGCCGACGAGGAGGTGCGGCGACTGGGGGTCGCCGCGGTCAGGCGCTGGCGCTCCGTCCTCGACCGGCTCGGCGAGTGACACGCCCCCCGGCCGGCCCGGCACCTAGGCCCGGCGTGGTCCGCCCCGCCAAGGTTCCTTCCCCGATCCACCTGGCCAAGGGTCCCTGCGTGATCCGCCCCGCCAAGGATCCCTCCCCGATCCACCTGGCCAAGGATTCCTGCCTGATCCATCCGGTCACGGGTCGCCGGCTGATAGACCCGGCCGCGGAGGGCGGCGCATGACGCGCTACCTGACCGTGGAGCAGGTGATCGACCTCGCCGAGCTCACGGCCGGGGGGCCTCCGCAGTTCCGTGACGCCGGGCTTCTCGACTCGGCCGTCCACCGGCCGCAGGCGTCCATGTTCGGCCACGAGGCCTACCCCCACCTGCTGATCAAGGCCGCCTCGCTGCTCCACTCCCTTGCCGTCCACCCTCCGTTCGCCGAGGGCGACACGCGGCTGGCCTGGGTGTGCACGGTGGTCTTCCTCGAGTACAACGGCGTCGAGCTCGACACCGACGACGACTCGGTCTACGACCTGGTCTCCGCCGTGGCCTCGGGCGAGTTCGCCGAGGTGGACGAGATCGCCCAGGTCCTCTGGGGCTTCGTGGCCCCCGTCTAGCAGCCGGCTCACCGGGTCACCCGCCTGGAGGGTCCGCCCGACGGCCGCCGACGGTCACCGGTAGTCGTACACCGGCACGCCCGACATCCGCACGACCACCGATCCGATCTCGTCGGCGGCCGGTGCCAGCCATCCGTCCGGCAGGGCGAAGAACCCGGAGCGGACATCTCCCCAGCGCGGCGGGTCGTCGTTCGCAGCGGACACCCTGCGGGGGTTCGCCGGCACGAAAGCCAGGACCGTGTCGCCCGCACGGCCGTTCCGGTACACGGCCGACAAGGGGAGGAGCCTGATCTCCGTGATGTCCTCCCAGGCCATCCGGATGTCCCTCACTCCCGGCAGCACGATGCCGTCGGGGCTCACGATCAGGGCCGTGCGGTTTCCGATGAGCCAGTACAGCCAGCGCACGACCCCGGGGGCTCCCCGGAACAGCATGATCACGATGATGATCACGTATCCGACGGCGTCCGGTCTGTCGCCCGGGATGAACAGGAACGCCAGGCCGGACAGCAGCCACAGGGCGATGCCCAGCGGGACGGTATCCGCCCGCAGGAGCCGCCTGGCGGTGACGCGGACGATCAGGGTCGCGCCCGAGCCCTCGACGGCCGTGCCGGACGCGGAAGCGAGCGGTACGAACGCGGTGGGCTCACGGTTCGCGGTGAGGATCTGGAGCAGCCGTACGCGCCTCGCCCGCAGGAGCTCGGTGGTGGCGAGCAGGGGGAGGAGGCTCGCGAGGAGGATGGCGATGAGCTTGTCCGCCCACGACATGTCCTCGGCGTTCCACAGGAGCGCGAGCGGCACGACGACCAGGACTCCCGCGACGGCCGCGTAGATCCACGCCGTCGGCCTGGACAGCGAGGCGCCGGCGTAGCGAGCCGAGGTGGCGGCGACCCCGGGCCGATGGTGGCGGCGCCCGCGGGCGGCCTGGTCTTTCACGGACTTCCTCGTCACGGCGTCGAGTCGCCGCCACTCGGTGAGCGCGTCGGACGAGGTCATGGGAACCGCCATGAGATCGGGCACGAGCCGTGCGGTCTGCGGGAGCGTGGGACGGGCGGTCCGCTGGATGGCCGACCTTGATCATTATGACACTGTGGACCCCTACCTGAACAGGTGTTCACCGATACGCCGGTCCCGGGTAACCGAATAGTGGCGGCGGGGCTTCTATGTGGTCATGGCCGGATTTCGCTTGGCGAGTTTCTCTGAAGGATTCGTGGTTTGTGGGCAATTATGGACAATGAGGTGGCGTGTCAGTGTGGATAGCTTCGGGCTGTGGGTGAACGCGTACTGATCGCTCTCGGCGGCAACGCGATGACCGCGCCCGACGGCAGCGCCTCGCCGGTCGATCAGCGGTGTGCCGTCGAAGGGGCGATGGCGCATGTCGCCGCGCTGATCTCCCAGGGCCACCAGGTGATCCTGACGCACGGCAACGGCCCCCAGGTGGGCAACCTGCTCCTGAAGAACCAGCTCGCGGCCGACGTGGTGCCCCCGGTGCCGCTCGACTGGTGCGGCGCGCAGACCCAGGCGACGATCGGCGTGCTGATCCTCAACGCGCTCGGCGACCGTACGGCCGTGGTGGTGACCCGGACGCTCGTGGACGCCGGCGATCCGGCGTTCACGAACCCGGTCAAGCCCATCGGCAGGTACTTCACCGAGGCCGAGGCGCGCAGGTTCGAGGAGCTGGGGCAGACCTGGCTCGAATTCCCCGGCAGGGGCTTCCGGCGGGTCGTGGCCTCGCCGCGCCCCGTGGAGATCCTCGACGCGCCCGCCGCCCTCACCCTGATGGACGCGGGTTACACGGTGGTCGTCGCCGGAGGCGGGGGAGTGCCCGTCGTCCGCCGCGCCGACGGGTCGCTCGGCGGTGTCGAGGCCGTGGTCGACAAGGACACCGCGGCCGCCGTGCTCGCACCCGCCGTACGGGCGACCGTGCTCGTCCTCGCGACCGACGTTCCGGGGGCCGTCGCCGGGTTCGGCACGCCCGGCGCCCGCCCGATCGGCCGGGTGAGCCTCGGGGAGATGCGCGCGCTTCAGGCGGCCGGGCACTTCGCGAGTGGCAGCATGGGCCCCAAGGTGGAGGCGGCGCTGCGGTTCGCGGAAAGCGGAGGCCGGGCGGTGATCACCTCACTGGAGCACATCGGCGGGGCGCTGACCGGCGACGTCGGCACCATCGTCGAGCCGTGACCGACGACGGCGTGAGCCGTGCTGATTCGATGCGTGATGGACCAGATGACTGCGATTACTGGAATGACTGAGAGGTAGGAGATATGCCGGATCCGATCGAGGTGCGCAAGGTCGCCATCGAGAGCGTCACCGACGCCTCCGGGCTCGCGAAACTCATCGACGACGGGGTGATCGAGGCCGACCGGGTGCTCGCCGTGATCGGCAAGACCGAGGGCAACGGCGGCGTCAACGACTACACCCGGATCCTCGCCGACCGCGCCTTCCGCGAGGTGCTCGTCGCCAAGGGCACCCGTACGCCCGAGGAGGCCGCGCAGGTGCCGCTGGTGTGGTCGGGCGGTACCGACGGCGTGCTGAGCCCGCACGCCACGATCTTCGCCTCCGTGGACCCCTCGGGCGTCGAGCCTTCGGACGAGCCGCGCGTCTCGGTCGGGGTCGCGATGAGCGACGTCATCCTGCCCGAGGACATCGGCCGCCCCGCCATGGTGGAGAAGGTCGCCGCCGGCGTGCGCGAGGCCATGAAGATCGCGGGGATCGAGGATCCGGCCGACGTCCACTACGTGCAGACCAAGACGCCGCTGCTGACCCTGGCCACGATCACCGACGCGAAGTCGCGCGGCCAGGAGGTGGTGATCGAGGACACCGGCCCGTCCATGGACATCTCCAACTCCACGACCGCCCTTGGCATCGCGGTGGCGCTCGGCGAGATCGAGATGCCCTCGGCCGACCAGATCCACAAGGATCTGTCCCTCTACTCCAGCGTCGCCTCGTGCTCCTCCGGCGTCGAGCTCGACCGCGCGCAGATCGTCGTGGTCGGCAACGTGCGGGGCATCGGCGGTCGCTACCGCATCGGGCACAGCGTGATGAAGGACGCGCTGGACGCCGACGGCATCTGGGAGGCGATCCGCGGGAGCGGCATCGAGCTGCCCGACCGCCCGCACCCGAGCGACCTCGGCGACAAGCTCGTCAACGTGTTCATGAAGTGCGAGGCCGACCCCAGCGGACGGGTGCGCGGGCGCAGGAACATCATGCTCGACGACTCCGACGTGCACTGGCACCGGCAGATCAAGGCCACGGTCGGCGGCGTGGCCGCCAGCGTCACCGGCGACCCGGCCGTGTTCGTCTCGGTCGCGGCCGTCCACCAGGGCCCCTCGGGCGGCGGCCCCGTGGCCGCCATCGCCGACCTCGGCTGAAGCCCGGGTCCCGTGGGTACGGGGGCGCGTGGCGGGGCGAACCGCGCCCCCGCCACGCGCCCAGGGTGGGAGCACCCGCCGATGACGCGGTGGGGTCGCGACGGCGGGTAGGCTCGCGGGTCGTGCCCAGCATTCCGCAGCCTCTGGTCCCCGATGACGACGGCAGCGCCGACGCGTCCGTCTCAGCGGCGCTGGCCGCCTTCGCCACCGGTGAGGCCGACTCCGCCGGTGTGATGTCGGCCCTGAGCACGGCGCGCCTGCTCGTGCCCGTCGTGGCCCTGCTGACGGAGTCCGAGGTCGGCGAGCACGGGCTCAAGCAGGAGAAGGAAAGCGAGATGGCCCTGCCGGTGCTGGTCGGCGCCGACGGCAGGAAGGCGGTCCCCGCGTTCACCGGGGCCGCGTCGTTGAAGCTCTGGCGCGCCGACGCCCGGCCCATCCAGGCCGTGACCCCGCAGGTCTGCCGTGCCGCGCTCGGCGAGAAGGCCGCCGCCGTGGTGATCGACGTGGCCGGTCCTGTGCCGTTCGCGATCGAGGGCGCCATGCTGCACGCCCTGGCCTCCATCGGGCAGGTCACGGCGGAGGAGGAGAGCATCCAGGCCCTGCTGCGCGGGCTGTCGGAGCACGCCGAGGTGACCGTCGCACGGCTTCCCACCCCCAAACGCGGGCTTCTCCGCCACTTCCGGCGTACGCCGAGCTGAGATCCCCGTAAGGTCGGCGGGTGGGTTTCATCGTCGCGGGGGCGGCCCTTCTGGGGCTTCTCGCGGGCGTCTATGTCCGCGTCCTGGCGGGCGGCTTCGGCCCGGCCCCGGAGTTCGACACCCCGAAGCTCGACACCCCGAAGCTCGACACCTCGAAGCTCGACAGCCCTGAGCTCGATGCCTCGAAGCTCGACGCCCCTGAGCTCGACGCCCCGCGGCTCGATGCCCCGGAGCTCGATTTCACTGAGCGGCGGCGGGCGTACCGGGTGGAGGCTCGTCAGGCGTTCGGCCGCGCGGTTCGCGCCGTGCCCGTGCCCGCGTGGCCGCCGCTGATCGAGCTGGGCACCGCCGCCGCCTGCGCCCTGGTCGCCTGGAGGCTCGCGTGGACCCCCGCGCTCGCCGCCTGGTCGTACGCGGCGGTGGCCGGGTGCGCGCTCGCGGTGATCGACTGGCGGACCCAGCGGCTGCCGGACGCCATCACGCTGCCGTCCTACCCGATCATCGCCCTCCTGCTCGTCCCCACGGGCCACCTGGTCGCCGGGCTGCTCGGCGGTCTCGCGCTGGCCGGCGTCTACGCGGTCCTGTGGTTCGTACGGCCCGGCGCGCTCGGCCTCGGCGACGTCAAGCTCGCCGGGCTCGCCGGGATGCTGACCGGCGCGCTCGGCCTGGACCCCTGGATCGTCTGCGCGGTCGGCGGGCAGTTCCTCGGCGCGCTCTACGCCGTCGCGCTGCTGATCACCCGCAGGGGCACTCTCCAGAGCCAGTTCCCCCTTGGGCCGTTCATCCTCCTCGGAGCCCTCGCGGCGGTCCTTCGCTGATCGGTTCATGGGCGGGCGATGGCACTGGGCCGTGCATGGAAGACTTGTCATCATGTTGCGCTGGTTGACCGCAGGTGAGTCCCACGGCCCCGAGCTCGTCGCGATCCTTGAGGGGATGCCCGCCGGAGTCGAAGTGACGACCGCCGACGTGGAGCAGGCCCTGGCGAGACGCCGCCTGGGTTACGGCCGCGGCGCGCGGATGAAGTTCGAGCAGGATGAGGTGACGATCGTCGGCGGCGTGCGTCACGGCCGCACGCTGGGCAGCCCGGTCGCGATCCGCGTGGGCAACACCGAGTGGCCCAAGTGGGAGACCGTGATGGCGGCCGACCCGGTCGACCCCGGCCTCCTGGCGGCCCAGGCCCGCAACGCCCCCCTGTCGCGCCCGCGTCCCGGCCACGCCGACCTGTCCGGCATGCAGAAGTACGGCTTCGACGACGCCCGCCCGATCCTCGACAGGGCCAGCGCCCGCGAGACCGCCGCCCGGGTCGCTCTCGGCCAGGTCGCGCGCAACTTCCTCAAGCAGGCGCTCGGCGTCGACATCGTCAGCCACGTCATCGCCATCGGCACCGCCGAGGCCCCGGACGGCCTCATCCCCGCGCCCGGCCAGCTCGCCGCCGTCGACGAGCACCCGGCGCGCTGCCTCGATCCGGAGGCCGGCGCGGCGATGATCGAGGAGATCGACACCGCGAAGCGCGAAGGCGACACGCTCGGCGGGGTGGTCGAGGTCGTCGCGTACGGCCTGCCGCCGGGCCTCGGAAGCTATGTCCACTGGGACCGGCGCCTCGACTCGCGGCTCGCGGGGGCGCTCATGGGCATCCAGGCGATCAAGGGCGTCGGCGTCGGCGACGGGTTCGACACCGCGCGGCGGCGGGGCTCCCAGGCCCACGACGAGATCGAGAACACCGCCGAGGGCGTCCGCCGCGTCACCAACCGCGCCGGAGGCGTCGAGGGCGGCATGACCAACGGCGAGCCGCTGCGGGTGCGCGCCGCGATGAAGCCGATCTCCACCGTGCCCCGCGCGCTCTCCACGGTCGACGTGCTCACCGGCGAGCCCGCCAAGGCCATCAACCAGAGGTCGGATGTGTGCGCGGTTCCGGCCGCCGGTATCGTCGCTGAGGCGATGGTCGCGCTGGTGCTCGCCGACGCGGCCGTCGAGAAGTTCGGCGGCGACTCCGTTGAGGAGGTCGCCCGTAACCTTTCCGGCTACCTGTCGTCGATGGTGATCAAGTGACGTCTCCCAGAGCTGTGCTGGTCGGCCCGCCCGGGTCGGGCAAGTCCACCGTCGGCCGCCTGCTGGCCCAGCGTCTCGGCGCGAGCTTCCGCGACACCGACACCGACGTGGAGACCGTGGCGGGCAAGCCGGTCGCCGACATCTTCGTCGACGACGGCGAGGAGCGGTTCCGCGAGCTGGAGGCAGCGGCGGTTGGCCAGGCGCTCGCCGAGCACGACGGCGTGCTCGCGCTCGGCGGCGGCGCCATCCTGAGCGAGGCCACCCAGGAGCTCCTCGCCGGGCACTCGGTGGTCTACCTCCAGGTCGGCCTGGCCGACGCCGTGCAGCGCGTGGGCCTCGCCCAGGCGCGCCCGCTGCTCGTGCTCAACCCGCGCAGCCAGCTCAAGAGGCTCATGGAGGAGCGCCGCCCGGTCTACGAGCGGCTCGCGTCGATCGTCGTGGCGACCGACGGCCGCGCGCCCGAGGAGATCACCGACGAGATCATGAAGGGGCTCCCGGCGTGACGAGCACCCGCATCACGGTCAGGGGCGAGCGCCCGTACGACGTGGTCGTCGGGGCGGGAGTGCTCGGTGAGCTGCCCGGCCTGCTGGGCGACGGCGTCCGCACGGTGGCGGTGGTCCACCCGGCGAGCCTTCCCGAGATCTCCCGGCCGGTCTGCGGGGTGCTGGAGGCCGCCGGTCTCTCCGTGGTGGCGCTTCCCGTGCCCGACGGCGAACGGGCCAAGTCGGTCGAGGTCGCCGCCGAGCTCTGGTCGGCCCTGGGCCGGTACGGGGTGACCCGTTCGGACGCCGTGGTCGGCGTCGGCGGGGGAGCCACCACCGACCTGGCCGGTTTCGTGGCGGCCACCTGGCTGCGCGGCGTCAAGGTCGTCCAGGTGCCCACCACGCTGCTCGGCATGGTCGACGCGGCGGTGGGCGGCAAGACCGGCATCAACACCCCCGAGGGCAAGAACCTCGTCGGCTCGTTCCACCCGCCCGTAGGGGTGCTGTGCGACCTCGCCACGCTGGTGTCGGTGCCGCGCGACGACTACGTCGCCGGGCTCGCCGAGATCATCAAGGGCGGCTTCATCGCCGACCCGACCATCCTGCTGCTCGTCGAGGACGACCCCGAGGGCGCCCGGGTGCCCGAGGGCCGGCACACGCGGGCGCTGATCGAACGCAAGATCCAGGTCAAGGCCGACGTCGTCGGGGCCGACCTGCGCGAGTCGGGCATGCGCGAGATCCTGAACTACGGGCACACGCTGGCCCACGCGATCGAGCGCGTCGAGAGCTACCACATGCGGCACGGCGAGGCCGTGGCCATCGGCATGGTCTACGCCGCGGAGCTGTCCCGGCTGTCCGGCCACGCCGGGCCGGGGCTCGTCGAGCGCACCCGGTCGATCCTGACCTCGGTCGGCCTTCCGACGGCCTACCGTCACGAGGCCTGGCCCGAGCTGCGCGACCACATGCGGGTCGACAAGAAGAACCGCGGGGCGAAGCAGCGGTTCGTCATCCTCGACGACATCGGCAAGGTCGCGCGCCTGGAGGACCCACCGGAGGAGCTGCTCGAAGCGGCCTACCGGGAGGTCGGAAGATGACGGCCGCGCACGCGAGCGGCACGGCGGAGGCCGCGACGACGACGGTCGTCTCCGGCACGGAGGGGACGGCGAGGGCGCGATGAGGACGGTGCTCGGCTCGGGCAGGGGAAGCACGGCGAGGGCGCGATGAGGACCGTGTTCGTGTTCAACGGCCCGAACCTCGGGCGGCTCGGCAGCCGCGAGCCCGATGTGTACGGCGCGGATACCTTCGACGACCTGGCCGCGCTGTGCCGCCAGACCGGCAGGGAGCTCGGCCTGACCGTGGACGTCCGGCAGACCGACGACGAGGCCGAGCTGGTGTCGTGGCTCCACGAGGCCGCCGACGGGTCGATCCCCGTGGTCCTCAATCCCGCGGCCTTCACCCACTACTCGTACGCGCTGCGTGACGCCATCGCCCAGCGCACGGCGCCGCTGATCGAGGTGCACATCTCCAACCCCGCGTCCCGCGAGGAGTTCCGGCACACCTCGGTGGTCGCCTCGGTCGCCACCGGCACGATCGCGGGGTTCGGCCTGCGCTCGTACGAGCTGGCGCTGCGGGCCATCGCGGAGGACGGGCAATGAGGGCCTACACCTCCTACGTCGCGATCGGCGACAGCTTCACCGAGGGGCTCAACGACCCCGGCCCTGACGGGCACTTCCGTGGCTGGGCCGACCGGGTGGCCGAGCGGCTCGCCGCGCTGGAGCCCGGCTTCCGGTACGCCAACCTCGCGGTGCGCGGCAAGCTGATCGACCAGATCGTGGAGCACCAGGTGCCGGCGGCGATCGAGCTGAAGCCCGACCTGGTCAGCCTCTGCGCCGGGGGCAACGACCTGCTGCGGCCAGGCGGCGACCCCGACCGCATGGCCAAGACCCTGGCGAGGGCCGTGCGCGACCTGCGGAGCACCGGCGCCGACGTCGTGCTGTTCACCGGCGTGGACCCGCGTGACACCCCGCTCATGCGCCAGGTCAGGGGCAGGTTCGCGGTGTTCTACCTGCACATAAGGTCCATCGCCGACCTTTACGGCTGCCACGTCGTCGACCAGTGGTCGATGCAGTCGATCCGCGACTGGCGGGCCTGGAGCGAGGACCGGCTCCACATGAACGCCGAGGGGCACCGCCTGGTCGCCGCGAAGGTGTGCGAGGTGCTCGGTGTGCCGTCCGAGGACGACTGGCGCCATGCCTGGCCGCCCAGGGAGCGGGTCGACCGCAGGGCGAAGCTCCGCGACGACCGGCTGTGGCTGCGCGAGCACCTTCTCCCGTGGGTGGGCCGCCGCCTGCGTGGCACCTCATCGGGCGACGCCGTCGACCCCAAACGCCCCCACCTGGAGCCGTACGCCTGAAGGCGCGGCCACCGGGCGGTCCTGCGCGATCACGCGTCTGGCGGATCCGGCCCTGCCCGCCCCGGTCGTGCGCCCGAGGTCTCGAACGCGAGCCGGGCCGGACGTACCGGCGGGCCCCGGCGGCGGGGTGGTCCTATGCGGTGAGGCGGCGGAGGGCGGCGCGGACCTTGGCGGGGTCACTCGTCGTCCAGAACGGCGGCAGCGAGTCACGCAGGAAGCTTCCGTACCGCGCGGTCGCGAGCCGGGGGTCCAGGACGGCGACCACGCCCTTGTCGCTCTGGCCGCGCAGCAGCCTTCCCGCTCCCTGGGCGAGCAGCAGCGCGGCGTGGGTGGCCGCGACCGCCATGAACCCGTTGCCGCCCTTCGCGGCCACGTGCCGCTGCCGGGCGGAGGCCAGCGGGTCGTCCGGCCGGGGGAACGGGATGCGGTCGATGATCACCAGGCTGAGCGAGGGCCCCGGCACGTCGACGCCCTGCCACAGTGACAGCGTGCCGAACAGGCAGGTGGCCGGGTCCTCCGCGAACTGCTTGACCAGCAGCGACGTGGAGTCGTCCCCCTGGCACAGCAGCGGCACGCCCAACCGCTCGCGCAGCGCCTCGGTGGCGGCCTTCGCGGCGCGCATCGACGAGAACAGGCCGAGCGTACGGCCGCCCGCCGCCTCGATCAGCTCGGTGATCTCGTCGAGGTACTCCTTGGGAAGGCCGTCGCGCCCCGGCTGGGGGAGGTGCTTGGCGACGTAGAGGATGCCGCTGCGCGCGTGGTCGAAGGGCGAGCCGACATCGAGCCCGACCCAGTCTTTGCGCTTCTGGCCGGCCTTCCGCTCGGGACCCGCCTCGCCGTGCTGCTCGGGGGAGGCGCCGGGGCCGTCCTGCTCGGGGTGGGCCTGGCGGCCGTCGTCGGGGCGGGCGGGGCCGAGGCCCCACTGGCGGGCCATGCCCTCGAACGTGCCACCGAGCGCCAGCGTCGCGCTGGTGAGGATCACGGTGCGGTCGGCGAACAGCTTGTCGCGCAGCATGCCGCCGACGCTCAGCGGCGCGACCTTCAGCAGGGCGGGACGGCGGTCGGTCGCCCCCTCCAGCCACACGACCTCGGCCCTGTCGACCTCGGATTCGCCCCCGAAGGCCTCAAGGATGCGGACGGAGGTGTCGTGCAGCTCGTCGAGCGCGGTGAACGCCGCCTTGCGCAGCCCGGCCTTCTCGGGGTCGTCGTTCTTCCCTCCGCCCCACATGTCGCCGCCGCGCGAGCCCATCGCGGTGATGCAGGCGAACGCGGAGTCGCGGAGAACGGAGAGCGTGTCCCCGAGGACCTGCGGGAGCTGGTCGAGGCGGCCGGGCGGGGCGGCTGCGAGCAGCGCCTTCAGGTCCTCGCCCGCCTCCTGGAGGCGGTCGGCCACGCCCTGCTCGATGAGACGCCCGACGCGGCGTACGGTCGTCGCGACGGCGACCTCGGACAGCTCGTCGGTGACCACGCTGGTCACCCGGTCGACGAGCTCGTGGGCCTCGTCCACCACGACGACGTCGTGCTCGGGCAGGACGGCGAACTCCTCCATGGCGTCGATCGCGAGCAGGGCGTGGTTGGTGACCACGACGTCGACGTTGCCCGCGCGCTCCCTGGCACGCTCGGCGAAGCACTCGGCGCCGCTCGGGCACCGCTGCGCGCCGAGACACTCCCTGGCGGTGACGGAGAACTGCCGCCAGGCCTGCTCGTTGACCCCCGGCACCAGCTCGTCCCTGTCACCGGTCTCGGTCTCCTCCGCCCACTCCTGGATGCGCTGGACCATGCGCCCGGTGGCGCTGACCTCGCGAGGGTCGAAGAGCTGGTCGTCGCCGTCCTCGTCGGGCCAGGCGGCCGTCACCTTGTAACGACATAGATAGTTTCGCCTTCCCTTCAGGATGGCGAACTGTGGCTCGTGGGGAAGATAGTCGGCGAGCGCCTCGGCGAGCCGGGGCAGATCTCGGTCGACGAGCTGACGCTGGAGGGCGATGGTGGCGGTGGAGACGACGACGGCGTTGTCCGACTCGATCGCGTGGCGGATCGCGGGCACGAGGTACGCCAGCGACTTGCCGGTGCCGGTGCCCGCCTGGACGGCGACGTGCTCGTCGTGCTCGATGGCGTGCCGAACGGCCTGCGCCATCTTGACCTGGCCGGGTCTCTCGGCTCCTCCGACACCGGTGACGGCGGCGCTCAGGAGCTGCTCGACGGGCGGAAGGTCTTCTTCCTCTTCGAACGTCTCGTCGTCATCGAGGGTGTCGTCGTCGTGCGGGACGACCTCGGTGTCGTCGAGGACGTCGTCGGCGGAGCTGAGGGAGTCGTCGAGCACGACACGCAACGCTACCGGCCCCCGAGGGGTCGGCGCGCCCCGAAACCGGCCGAGACTCGCGGTGCGTTCCGGGTCCATCTCGGCATTCCGGAAGCCGCATCACGCTTCGCGTGGCAGACTGACGGGGCTGGGTGCCGGGGGGTCAAAGAAGATCTACCGTACTCCTGCCCTACCGAGGAACGGTGTGCGAGGGGTGAGCTGCGGAGTCTGCCATGACGGCGACACGAACGGTTCGGTAGGGTTTCTGAGGTCGAGTGGACGAATAAAGGCTGGTTAAAGCACGATGTCTGCCATGTCGGAAGTTGTCCCACTGCCATCGTTCGGTGAGGTGTTCTTCGACGCCCGTGGCCAGGAGCGTGTTCTCCGGGTCACCTGGCACGAGGGCACCCTGGTCCTCAGCCTGTGGCGTGGCGAGATGTGCACCGCCAGTTTCCGTATGCCCATGGACGACGTCGGCCGCCTCCTCGACACGCTCGACGTGGGGTACGCGGAGGCGGGCGGAGAGTACGCCGAGGGTGAAGAGGACTACGACGACGGGGCCGAGCACCCCGAGTACGCCGAATACCCCGCGTACCCGGGAACGGGGCAGTACGCCCGTCCGTCCGGCGTTCCCGACGAACAGGACGAGTACCCCGAGGCCGTCTCGTACGCCGAGGAGCAGGCCGCCTTCGCGCGCGGCGTGGCCGGCGCGTACCCGCAGGAGGACACGGTAGCGGCCCCCGTGCCGGTGCTCGGGCCCAAGGACGTGCTGGTGGCGCGCGGCGCCGCGCCCGCCGGTGACAAGCTGGTCGCCCCCCGCGCCCGCCCCGCCGAGTACGGCCCGCCGGGCGACCTCCCGCAGGACCTCGGCCCGCAGGGCCACGGCGACTACGCCACGCAGGCCGTTCCCCAGGGCGATTACCCCGGGCAGGCCGTTCCCCAGGGTGACTACTCCGGGCAGGGCGACTACTCCGGCTACCCGGCGCAGGCGGCCTCCCACGGCGACTACGCGGGATACCCCTCGCAGGGCGACTACCCGGCCCAGCCCGGCTACGCCGCCGACTTCGCCTCCCAGGCCGACTACGCGCCCCAGGCCGACTACGCGCCCCAGGCCGATTTCGCGGCCCAGGCGGACTACCCGGCGCAGGCCGATCCGGCGCTCGGGCTGGTCCCGCCGCAGTTCCCCCCGCAGGCCCCGCCGCCCTTCAGCCACCAGGGCCCCGCCCCGATGCCCGAGACCGGCCCTCAGCAGCAGGTGACGGCCGCCGCCTCGGGCGACTACGGCGTCAACCCCGACTACACGCCCCCCAGCGGCTTCACGTTCACCGGCGACTACGCGGCGCCCGCCGATCACGCGGCGCGCGGCGACTACGGGGTGCCGGCCGACTACGCGACCCTCGGGGAGTTCGGGCCCCAGGGCGAGCCGGGTACGCGGACCGACTACGGCGCCCAGGCCGAGTTCACCCCCGGTGGCCGTTTCGGACCCCACACCGACTACGGCTCGACGGCCGAGCCCGGCTACGGCCCCTCCGCCGAGCCCGGCTACGGTGCGCCCACCGAGTCGGGCTACGGGTCGTCTACCGGGTCCGGCTACGGGTCGCCGCGCGAGTTCGGGTCGGCCGGTGAGTTCGGGTCCAAGCCCGAGTATGGCCGTCCGGTGGATCCCATCGCGCCCGCTGAGTACGGCACGCCTCCTCTCGACTACTCGGCCCCGCCGAGCTACGGCTCATCGCCGGAGTTCCCCCCGCTCCCTGAGTACGGCGGCGCGTCCCGGTACGGGGACGCGGTCCCGCGAGAGAACATGATCGTGAACGACTCCCTGCCCTTCGGTCAGCCGTCCGCCCCCGGTCAGCCCGGCCAGGAGTACCGGGCGGCGGATGAGTCCCCGGGGTACGACTGGACTCCGCAGGTGCCCGCGCAGTCCGCCGTGGATCCCTCCGACCCGCTCGGCCTCGGCTCCCTGGCGCAGCCGCCCGGGGACTCCACCGACCCGCGGCTGTCACGCCCGTACGTCCACGACCCGATGTACACGACCGGCGAGCGCGTCCCTACCGACGGCAGGCCCCACACCGACGAGGCCGGGCGCCCCTACCCGCAGGAGTACGGCCGCGAGCGGTGACCCTCGGCGGACGGGAGTACGGCCGCGAGCGGTGATCCGAGGTGGGCCGGGCGATGGCCGCCGCGGGCGGTACGGGGGTGAAGGCCGCTCGGGGATGCCGCCGAGCCTCCGCGCCTTCGGACCCGGCATATCCTTCTGATCGATGGATATCTCGACAGCGCTCCAGTTCGTGCTGCTCCCCGCCGGTGCCGTGGCGATCGCCGCGTTCGCCCGGTGGCGGGGCTGGCCGGCTCCACTGCTGCTGGTCCTCGTCGGACTGATCGTCGGGCTGGTCGGATCCCGTATCCCCGGCATGCCCGAATACAAGCTCGACCCAGAGGTCGTGCTGCTCGTCTTCCTGCCGCCACTGCTGTACTCGGCGGCGCTGGACAGCTCCTACCTGCGCCTGCGGGACTTCCGCCGGCCGGTGGGACTGCTGTCGGTCGGGCTCGTCCTCTTCAGCGCCGCGGTGATCGGCCTGCTGATGCACGTCCTGGTCCCCGGCCTGCCGCTGGCCGCCGCCTTCGCCCTCGGCGCCATCGTCGCCCCGCCCGACGCGGTGGCGGCCGTCGCGGTCGCCCGCAGGCTGGGCCTCCCACGCAAGATCATCACCATCCTGGTGGGCGAGAGCCTGTTCAACGACGCCACCGCGCTGACGGCCTACCGCGTCGCGGTCGCCGCGGTCGGCGGGGAGGGGGTCAGCCTCCTGGGCGCCGGCGGTCAGTTCGCGTACGCCGCCGGGGGCGGGCTGCTCATCGGCCTCGTGCTCGCCTACGCCTTCGGCCGGCTGTTCGACCGCCTGAAGGACCCGCTGATCACGAACACGATCTCTCTGCTGATCCCGTTCGCGTCCTATCTCGCGGCCGAGGCGGTGCACGCCTCGGGAGTGCTATCCGTAGTGGTGGTCGGCGTCTTCCTCGGCCACCGGATGAACCGCGCCGACTACGGCACGCGGGTGGTCTCCTACTCGGTGTGGAAGGTGCTGGACTTCTTCCTGGAGATCATCGTGTTCGCCCTGATCGGGCTCCAGCTTCCGCTCATCCTGCAGGGGCTGGAGGGCCAGGATCCCTGGCGCGTCGCGGGGTACTCCGTTGCGATCTTCGCGGCGGCCGTCGTGGCCCGCATCCTCTGGGTGATCCCCGGCGTCCACCTGCCCAGGATGCTGTTCCGCAAGATCCGCGAGCGGGAGCCGAGGC
Organism: Sphaerisporangium sp. NPDC049003; assembly: GCF_043197795.1. Lineage (NCBI taxonomy): Bacteria > Bacillati > Actinomycetota > Actinomycetes > Streptosporangiales > Streptosporangiaceae > Sphaerisporangium > Sphaerisporangium sp. NPDC049003. The sequence goes on along the minus strand of NZ_JBICTU010000015.1, from coordinate 112,652 downwards.
CGACGGCCGCCCACGTCGCGGTGATCGGCTGGGCGGGCATGCGGGGCGTGGTGTCGCTGGCCGCGGCCTTCGCCCTCCCGGTCGGCTTCCCCAACCGCGACCTGCTGCTCTTCCTGACCTTCGTCGTCGTGATCGGCACCCTGCTGGTGCAGGGGATGTCGTTCCCCTGGCTGATCAGGAAGATGGGCGTCACCAGCGACCAGGAGATCTACAAGGACAACCTCTCCGAGGCGGCGGCGCAGCAGGCCGCCGCCGGCGCGGCGCTCGCCCGGCTCGACGAGCTCACCAAGGAAGGGATCATCGAGACCCACGCCGAGGTGGTCGACCGGCTGCGCAACAACGCCGAGCGCCGGGCCATGGGAGCCTGGGAGCGCCTCGGGGGCGGTGTCGGCCCCGAGGGCGAGGAGACGCCGAGCGCGCTTTACCGCAGGCTTCGCCGCTCCATGCTGGAGGCGGAGCGCTCGGTGCTGGTGCGGATGCGCGACGAGCGCCGCATCGACGACGAGGTGCTGCGCCGGGTCACCAGGGAGCTCGACTACGAAGAGGCGACCCTGGCGCGCGACTAGCGACCCCCCGTTCCCCGCCCGCCGCCCGTCCGTACGGCCTGCCCGCCCGCGGCCGTTCGCCCGCCGGTCCGTACGGCCTGCCTGCCCGCCGGATCGTACGGCCTGCCGGGCGGAGGCCGGTGCCTATTGGGGAGCTTTGGGGTAGCCGACGATCTCGTGCACGTAGCACCAGAGCCAGCTCTCGCCGTCTTGGAACGACCGCACTGTGCTCTAATGTGCCTATTTATGCTAAAAAATCGGCACAAATAGGCATCGGCGGGAAGGCGGGCCAGGGAATGAGCGGCGGGAGCGCGGCTACGGAGGACGGCGGGCGGCCTTCCGGTGGCGAGGGGTCGCAGGACGGCGGGCGGTCTTCGGGAGGCGAGGGGTCGCAGGACGGCGGGCGGTCTTCCGGGGGTGGGGGAGGGGATCTGCGGATCGGGGTGGCGGGGTTCGGGTTGCGGCGGTCGGTGGCGCTGGAGGCGCATCGCCCCGGGCGGGGCAGCCGCGTCGCCGCCGTCTGCGACCCCCGGCAGGACGCGCTGGACGCCGCGCGCCGCGACCTCGGCCCCGGGCTCCGCACGACGGCGGACTTCGCCCGCCTGCTGGACGAGGACGTCGACGCCGTGATCATCCTCACCCCCGACCACACGCACGCCGAGCTGGCCGTACGGGCGCTGAAGGCGCGCAAGCCCACCTTCGTAGAGAAGCCGCTCGCGATCACCCTCGACGACTGCGACCTGATCCTGCGCACCGCCCACGAGCGGCGCACCCGGCTGTACGTCGGCCACAACATGAGGCACATGCCGGTCGTGCGCACCATGCGGCGGCTGATCGCCGAGGGGGCCATCGGAGAGGTGAAGGCGATCTGGTGCCGGCACTTCGTCGGGGACGGGGGCGACTACTACTTCAAGGACTGGCACGCCGACCGGCGCAACACCGGCGGGCTGCTGCTGCAGAAGGGCGCCCACGACATCGACGTGATCCACTGGCTGGCCGGCTCCCGGACCGTCCGGGTCACCGGCATGGGCGGTCTGACCGTGTACGGCGGGATCACCGACCGCGCCGAGGGGCTGCCCGCCGACTGGTACGACCCGGCGCGCAACTGGCCCCCGCTCGCCCAGAAGGGCCTCAACCCCGTGGTCGACGTCGAGGACCTGTCGATGATGCACATGCGCCTGGAGAACGGCGTCTACGCCGGCTACCAGCAGTGCCACTTCACCCCTGACTACTGGCGCAACTACACCGTGATCGGCACCGAGGGGCGTCTGGAGAACTTCGGCGACACCGGGACCGGGAGCGTGGTCCGTGTGTGGAACGCCGGGAGGAGGGGCTACGACCCCGAGGGCGACCTGACCGTACCCGTCTTCGCGGGGGAGGGCGGCCACGGCGGCGCCGACCAGGAACTGGTCACCGAGTTCGTCCGGTTCGCCCGCGAGGGCGGAGCCACCGACACCTCCCCGGTGGCGGCCAGGGACAGCGTCGCCGCCGGTCTGCTCGCCACCGAGTCGCTCCGCGGCGGCTCGGTGCCCCTCGACGTGCCGCCCCTCTCCCCGGAGCTGGAAGAGTATTTCTCCGGCGGCCAGTGCTGAACGAAGTTGGCTAGTGTCTTCACCATGCGATTCCTCCCCCTAGCCGCAGCTTCCGCGATCGGTCTCACCCTGCTGACCACCGGGTGCAGCACGGTCGACAAAGCCCAGGCCTGCATCGAGGCCAACAAGGTCATCAGCGAGACGGGCGCCAAGGTCGCGAGTCTGGCGAGCGACCCGAAGGCCATGGAGAAGGCACTCGAAGACGGGGCCGCCAAGCTGGAGGACGTGGCGAACACGGCCGGGAACACCACCCTGAACGAAGCCCTGCAGAAGCTGGCCGACAGCTTCAAGAAGCTCAACGTCGACGACGCCAACGAGGCGGTCGACGCCGCGCAGAAGGTCGCCACCGACAGCGCCCAGGCGGTCAAGACGATTGCCCAGGAATGTACCTGACAGGCCCAAAAAACCCGTCAACTCTAGGGGGAGTACTCGTAAATTAGCCTTTCCTCATGGACATCGAGGGGAACGAACCGGACCCCCGGTTCACGCTGGCCAACGAGCGCACGTTTCTGACCTGGCTGAGCACGTCGCTGGCCCTGAGCGCGGGCGGCGTGGCCATGGCGGCGGTGCCGGAGGCGGTCTTCATCCCCTGGGTGCGCACCGCCCTGGCGGTCGTCCTGGTGCTGCTGTCCGCGCTGGCCGCCGCCATGGCGTACCCGCGCTGGCGCCACGTGCAGCGGGCGCTGCGGCGCAAGGCGCCCCTTCCGCCGCTCGCCCTGGCCCCGCTGTTCGGGTACGGCGTCGCGGCGGTGGCCGTGCTCGCGCTCGTCCTCATCGTCGTGGCCCACTGATGCGGGCGGCGCAGCGGCGCGAGGGGCCGGACGGCCTGCACATGGAGCGCACCGCCCTGGCATGGACGCGCACCGCCACCGCGCTGGGGGCCGGCGGGCTGATCGCCGCCGGCATCGCCGGGAGGCACTCCGGAGACGGCCTGGCCGTGGTGTCGTTCGTGCTCGCCGCGCTCTGCGGCGCCGTCCTGCTGGCCAGGAGCGGCGTGCGGCACCGGCGCGTCCAGCGGGCGATCGGCGAGAGCCTCCCGCTGGACGTCCGGGCGGACGCGGCGCTGGCGTGGCTGGGCGTGGTGGCCGTCTCCACCGGCGCCATCGTGTTCGTGCTCACGCTCTCCTGAGCCGCGCCCGAGCCCTGGTGAGCCGTGTCCTGACCCCTGTCGGGCCGTGCTGGGTCGTGCGCGGTTCTCAGCCGGCGCCGCCGAGCGTGATGGTCCCGGCGATCTCCTCCGCGCGCTCCTCCTGCTCGGCGGCGAACCGCTCGGCGTCGAGCTTCTCGGCGATGTCCTCGTCCTGCCGCATCAGGGCGTCGAGGTTCTGCCCCGCCATGTCCAGCACGCCCATGTCGGCGTAGGCCTTCTGCAGGCGCTCGCTCCACAGCCCGATGTCCTTCACGCACGGCACGATCCGGCTGAACAGCAGCGAGCGGAAGAGCTGGAGGTACTCCGACTCGTCGACCGCCTTCATGGCCTGCTTCACCTCCTCGGGTGAGAAGCCCTGGGTCTCCCACTGCTCGACCCCGCGCAGCCGGTCGCGCATGAGGTAGCAGCCCTCGATCACGAAGTCCTCGCGCTCGCGCAGCTCGGCCTCCGACAGTTGCTTGTAGTAGTCGCGCAGGGCCATCCGGCCGAAGGCGACGTGCCGGGCCTCGTCCTGCATGACGTACGCGAGGATCTGCTTGGGCAGGGGCTTGGTGGTGACGTCGCGCATCACTCCGAACGCCGCCAGGGCGAGGCCCTCGATCAGCACCTGCATGCCGAGGTAGGGCATGTCCCAGCGCGAGTCGCTGAGCGTGTCGTCGAGCAGGGCCTTGAGGTACTTGTTGATCGGGTAGGCGATGCCCACCTTCTCCTGGAGGAACCGGGCGTAGGTCTCGGCGTGCCGGGCCTCGTCCATCGTCTGCGTGGCGGCGTAGAACTTCGAGTCCAGGTCGGGCACCGACTCCACGATGCGGGCGGAGCAGATCATCGCGCCCTGCTCGCCATGGAGGAACTGCGAGAACTGCCAGGCGGCGCCGTGGCGTCTGACCTCCATGCGCGCCTTCTCGTCCATCTTGTGCCACAACGGGGTGTCGTAGATGGCGATGGACTGGTCGGGCACGCCGAGGACGTCGTAGGGGTCGACCTCAAGTCCCCAGTCGATGCGCTTGACCGAGTCCCACTGCTTGTCCTTGCCCTTCTGGTACAGGGCGAGCATGCGGTCACGGCCTTCGTCGTACTCCCAGGTGAACCGGGAGGAGCCGGCCATCTCCACGTCCCAGGTGGAGAGCTCGGCGGGGATCGTGTAGAGCTCGTGCGTCGACACATCGGCCTCCAAGGGAGAACGTACACCGTACGTATACGTGGAGAGTGACACGTACGCTGTACGTACGTCAATGCACTGGGAGAGAATGACCTCATGCCAGCCCTCACACGATCCCGTATCGTCGCAGCCGCCATCGACCTGATCGAGCGAGAGGGCGCCGACGCGATCTCGATGCGGCGGATCGCGGCCGAGCTGGGCGTGGGCGTCATGTCGCTGTACAACCACGTGCCGAACAAGGCGGCGCTCCTCGACGCGGTCGCCGAGACCGTCCTGTCCGAGATCACCTTCACCGACGACCCCTCGGCCGAGTGGACCGAACGGGTGCGCATCCAGGCACGGGCGTTCCGGCAGATCGCCCATCACTATCCGCGCTCGACGATGGTCGTGGTGAGCCGCCAGCTCAATTCGCCGGCCGGGCTGTTCCCCGTCGAGCGCGCCCTGACCACGCTGCGCGAGGCCGGCTTCGACGGCGAGGAAGCCGTCCAGATCCTGCGCACCTTCATCGCCTACATCATCGGGTCGCTGCTGCGCGAGGTCGGCGTGACGCCCACGTTCGCCCCCGTGCACCAGGCGGACGTCCAGCTGCCGCAGGTGGACACCTCGCTGTTCCCCGAGGTGGGCACCCTCGCGCCGCTGCTCGGCGTGTGCGACCACGAGAAGGCGTTCGAGTTCGGACTCGACATGCTGATCAGGGCGATCGCCGTGCAACTCCAGGAATCCAAGGAGGGAAGCGCCCGGGGGTGATGTCCCCCGGGCGCCGGAGTGCGCCCTTCCCCTGGGCACTCCCCTTCCGCTCTCTCAGTACCAGTTGTGCGACTGGAAGTGACCCCAGGCGCCGCAGGGCGAGCCGTAGCGCCCCTTGATGTACTTCAGTCCCCATCGGATCTGCGTGGCGGGGTTGACGCGCCAGTCGTGCCCGATGCCGACCATCTTGTATCCCGGCAGTGCCTGCGGGATGCCATAGGCCCCTGACGAGGGGTTCTGCGCACGGTGGTTCCAGTTGCTCTCCCTGGTCCACAGGCTGTCGAGGCAGCGGAACTGGGTCACGGGCCAGGATCGCTGGGTGACCAGGCGGTACGCGATCGCCTTGTTCCTGCCCTTGGGCGTCCTCGGCGCCCACACGCGCACGTTCGGACGCGCCGAAGTCCTCCACACCGCCCGGTGCACCCGGTAGGGCGCCCTCCTGGCCGCCCTCGCCACCCTGGCGCCGGTCGTCACCGTCGCCTTCGGTGCCCCGATGAGCTCGGCCATTCCGGCCAGCCCCGCGCGGGTCCAGATCGGCCTCGCCGTCCGGGTCCTCGTCCAGACCGGCTGGACGTGGGACCACATCGTCCCCGCGGGCAGAGTGGTCGCTCCTCGCGGGGCGATGACGGATATCGTCGTCGCGTTCGCGGTGTCCAGCGGAGCGAGGTGCTCCGGTGGCAGCGGCGCCGGAGCGATGGGCGCCTGTGCGACGGTCGCGCCCTCTAGGACGCCTGCCGTCGCCGGGCCCGTGACGGGCCCCGTGACGGGCCCCGTGACCGGGCCCGCGGGCCTTCCGGCCGGGCCTGTGGCTGTCGCCACCTCGGCCGGGACCGTTGCCGCCAGTGCCGTGTCGACCGGTCCGGTCCGGGCATTGGCTGGTTCTGCTGTGCCACTGATGGCGTCGGCCGTTCCCTCCGGCCCCACGAGGGCCTGTGCCGGTCCCGCCGTCCCGTTGAGGGCGGCGGCGGCGATGACGGCCGCTACTGCGCCACGAAAAGCGCGGTTACTGTCCAAAGCGGTCCTATTCGTAGGGTCGCGTGCGGAAGGCGGCCGCACGCGGGCGGCCACCTCCGTCGCGCGCCCGTGGCTCGGGCGTGCGACGTCCGCGTGGCCGTTCCGATTCGGTTGAAGACACTGGTGTCCCCGGAAGGCGCCGCGACGTGTTCTAGGGCGGTTTCTAGTGGCCGATCCGGCCGTGGCCCGCGATTCGCGACACGCCTGGGACAGTTGTTTGCGATCATCGCGGTAGATCTCTGCCGTCTCGCGGTGCCTCGTTGGCGCGCGTCGTGCCCCACATGATCACCACATGATCCTGAATTGCCGGAGAGTTGAGGTTTGGCGCGGTACCGCCCGTGGACACGGGACCGATGCGATTCGGCGCCCGGCGAGCCGCGCACGCCGGGTGTGTCTGACTAGGGTGGCTTCATGAGTCTTCGGGATATTTCGGTGCGCACGCTGGACGACGCGCCGACCACGCTGGGACAGCTCGTCGGCGACAAGGCCGCTCTGGTGGTGAACGTGGCGTCGAAGTGCGGTCTGACCCCGCAGTACGCCGGCCTGGTCCGGCTCCAGGAACGGTTCGGCGACCGGGGCTTCACGGTCGTCGGCGTGCCCTGCAACCAGTTCGCCGGCCAGGAGCCGGGATCGTCCGAGCAGATCCAGGACTTCTGCGTCACCACCTACGGCGTGGACTTCCCACTGCTGGAGAAGATCGACGTCAACGGCGAGGGCCGCCACCCGCTCTACACGTCGCTGGTGGCCGTCCCCGACGCCTCGGGCGACGCGGGTGACGTCCAGTGGAACTTCGAGAAGTTCCTGCTCGACCGGGAGGGGAACGTCGTCGCGCGGTTCCGTCCCCGCACAGAACCCGAGGACGCCGCCGTCGTCGAGGCCATCGAGAAGGTGGTCGGCTGACGGCCCTCAGCGGCGGGGCCCGCAGCTGCCCCTGACGATCAGCTCGGTCGGCAACGTGACCGTGCGCGACCGGCGTCCCTCGCGCAGCACCAGCTCGGCGGCGCGGTACCCCATGTCCTGGGCGGGCTGGGAGATCACGGTGAGCGGTGGATGACACAGCTCCGCCCAGGGCACGTCGTCGAACATGATCAGCGAGATGTCGCGGGGGACGCGGAAGTCGAGCTCCTTGGCCGCGAGGACGGCGGCCTCGCCCAGCAGGTTGCCCCCGGCCAGCACCGCCGTGAGGTCGGGGCGGTGCTGGAAGAGCCCGGCGGCGGCCGCGTAGGCCGAGTCGCGGGTCGCGTGCGCGCGCACGATCAGTTCCTCATCGACCGTCACCCCGAGCGCGGCCAGCGCCTCGCGGAACGCGCGCACGCGCTGCGCCTGGCCGTGCCGAGAGAGGAAGGCGATGCGCCGGTGCCCGAGCCCCGCGAGGTACTCGACCGCCGTGCGGACCCCCGTGCGGTCGTCGGTCACCACGGACGGGACGTTCTCGCGCCCCTGCACCGGGCGCTCGGCGAAGACCACGCTGAGCCCGGCGCGGAACGCGGGCCCCCACATCTCGCCGTCGCCGCACGGCACGGCGATCACCCGCTCCACGCTCTCCTCCAGGAGCGAGCCGATCAGCTCGGCCTCCCGCTCGGGGTCGTCGCCGGTGGTCCCGATCATCACCGGCTCGCCCGCCGACTGGGCGCAGGCGAGCACACCGTCGGTGAGCCTTCCGTAGAAGGTGTCTGTGATGTCGGGGACGAGCAGACCGATACCACCGGTGCGCTGCCGGCGGAGGTTCCGTCCCAGGGCGCTCGGGCGGTAGTCGAGCCGCGCGGCGGCGGCCAGAACCTTCTCCCTCGTGGCCGGGCTGGCCGAGCCCGTGCCCGAGAGCACGCGCGAGACGGTCGCCACTCCGACCTCCGCCGCCTCGGCCACGTCCTTGATGGTCGTACGACGCTGTCCACTCACCTTCATGGAAACGATTCCATCATGATTTCCACGCAACGGCCAAGATGGAGCCGCCATCCGGGCGGTGTGAGAAGCCTATATTTCAGAAAGGCTTGACAGAGATGTCCGGTTCAGATGAGATTCATGAAAACGTATCCACATCCGGCGGCACCCGGACGCACGAAGGACTGTCATGGCATCAATCGTTCTGCGCAACGTCGACAAGATCTATGCCGGCGGTGTGAAGGCTGTGAACGGCCTCAACCTGGACATCCATGACGGCGAGTTCATGGTCCTCGTCGGCCCGTCTGGTTGTGGTAAGTCCACGGCGCTCCGCATGATCGCCGGTCTGGAGGACATCAGCGGCGGCGAGATCGCCATCGGCGACCGGGTGGTCAACCACCTGCCGCCGAAGGACCGCGACATCGCGATGGTCTTCCAGAACTACGCTCTCTACCCGCACATGACGGTCGAGGAGAACCTCGCCTTCGGCCTGAAGCTTCGCAAGATGCCCAAGGCCGAGATCGCCAAGCGCGTTCAGGAGGCCGCCAAGATGCTCGGCCTCGACCAGTACCTCAAGCGGAAGCCCGCCGCCCTGTCCGGTGGCCAGCGCCAGCGTGTCGCCATGGGCCGCGCGATCGTCCGCGAGCCGCAGGCGTTCCTCATGGACGAGCCGCTGTCCAACCTCGACGCCAAGCTCCGCGTCTCGATGCGCGCCTCGCTCAACCAGATGCACGAGCGCCTCGGCGTCACCACGGTCTACGTCACGCACGACCAGGTCGAGGCCATGACCCTGGGCGACCGGGTCTGCGTCCTCCGCGACGGCATCCTCCAGCAGGTCGACACCCCGCAGAACCTCTTCGACAGCCCGGTCAACCTGTTCGTCGCCGGGTTCATGGGCTCCCCGTCCATGAACTTCGTCAACGCCGAGCTGGTACGCGGCGACGCCGGCGCGGCGGTGTCCTTCGCCGGCCTGAAGCTGCCGGTGCCGGAGTCCACGTTCGCCGAGAAGCCGGGCCTCGACCAGTACTTCGGCAAGAAGCTGATCCTCGGCATCCGTCCCTCCGACTTCGAGGACGCCTCCGCGGCCAACGGCAGCTCCACCGGCTGGGCCCACATCCCGACCCGCGCCGAGGTCACCGAGGAGCTGGGCAGCGAGATCAACGTCCTGTTCCTCATCGACGCCCCGCCGGTCGAGCACAAGGACACCGTGGCCGCCCAGGACACCGGTGACGACGAAGAGGCGGCCGTGCTGCCGCTGATCGGCGACAAGTCGCTGTGGACCGCCCGCGTCAACGCCCGCAGCCACGTCCGTCCCGGCCAGAACGTCGACCTCGTGGTGGACACCCAGAACCTCCACTTCTTCGACACCGACAGCGGTCTGGCCATCGGCCACTCCGCCAACGTCGGCCGCTGACCCGGGGGCCGCGTTCCACGAGGCTCCGAGTAGGAAACCGCTCTACCCAGCGAGAAGCCCCTGCCGTGAACCCTCACGGCAGGGGCTTTTTGGGCGGCAAGGTCCGGCGATGCTTCGGTAAAGGCCGCGAGTCGGACAGGTACGCCCTCCTGCGACGATCGATATACATGCTTCTAGGGAAACGTTGCCCGTATTCGGGCCATATTTCGGTGGTCTGAATCATCGCCGTCGGGGAGTTCAAATGGCTGGGAAACGCGCGGTGCCTGTTCTGTTCGCGCTGGTCGCCGGATGTGGCGTGGTAGTCGGAACGGCGGGAACGGCCGTCGCCGGACCCGGGCTGCCGTCATCGTCGTACGCTTCGAATCCGAATCCCTATCCGCCGCGCCCTGCCAGTGATGTCAAGAAGGTGTTCAACGAACTCGACGACCACCATGCGGCGGACGGCGACGAAGTGATCCAGGGCGGGAAGATAATTCACGAGGAGCATTCGGACGACGGCGGCGGGCATCACTCTGGCGGTGCCGAGTCCGGTAGCGGGGCCGTCGGTCACGAGGCGGTAGGCGGCCAAGCCGGTGGCGGCGCACCCGGCGGTGAGAAGCCCGGCGGGCAGAAAGCGGGTAACAGGCTGCCGTTCACGGGAGCGCCTGTGGGTGCCATCGCGGGGATCGGCGGTGGCCTTCTGGCAGCGGGTACCGCCGGCGTCCTGATCTCCGTACGGCGTCGCCGATCCGCCGGTGCGCGCTAGGCGTCGTCGCCGGGTCGTCGCAGCGGTATTGCTCGCCCCCGTCGCGGTCTTGGTGCTGGGCGGGGGCTGGTCGGTCCATCTCGGTCTTGGCGTGCGTGACCATCTGCAGGCGACGAGGGACGCGCTGGAGCATCTGCGCGCGGTGGTGAGCGCGCGCGACCTCGATAGGATCGCCGTGACGCTGGCGACCGCCCGGCGGCACGCGATGGAGGCACGGCGCCTCACCAGCGGCCCGGACTGGTCGCTGATCACGTACATGCCCCTGGCGGGGGACGGTGCGAAAACCGTACGGGGGATCGCTGAAAGCGCCGCGGAGCTCACCGACGTGCTGACGGTCGTCCAGCGGGCCGGCGCGTCGTTCGTCACGGCCGGATCGGGCTCCCTCGACGACATGAGCCGGTTGCTCGCCGGACTCCAGGCGGCGGCGCCGGTCCTGGATGGCGCCGCCGCCCGGCTCGGGGTCATGTACACCCGCCTTGAGGCCACCCCTGCGCATACCGGGCTGGCCTCGGTGGATCAGGCACGCGGCACAGCGCTGCACGAAGCCGGCCGGCTGCGCGGCTGGATCGGCGGCGGGGCCGCAGCCGCCGCCCTGATTCCTCCGATGCTGGGCAACGGCGGCCCGCGCCGCTACTTCCTGGCCTTTCAGACCAACGCCGAGTCGCGGGGGACCGGTGGCCTCGTGGGCGCCTTCGGAATCCTTTCCGCCGACCACGGCCGGATCGCCGTCAAGCGGATCGCCGCCAACACCGGTCTGGACGGCAGTCCGCGCCCCGTCGCCGACCACGGCCCGGCGTTCCTCGCGCGGTATGGGGCCGGCGCGGTCGAGTTGCTCTCCGTCTCGAACCTCTCCCCGCATTTTCCGTACGCCGCGAAGACCTGGACCGCGCTGTGGGAGCGCCAGACCCGCCAGGGGCTGGACGGTGCCATCGCGATCGACCCGGTCGGGCTGTCCTACCTGCTCGGCCTGATCGGGCCGGTCACCCTCCCCGGTGGGGAGAAGGTGACCGCGACGAACGTCGTCGACCTGACCGAGCGCGCCGCGTACGCCCGTTACACCGACCCGGCGGCGCGCAAGCGGTTCCTTGTCGGGATCGCGAAGGCCGTCAGCGAGGCGCTGCCCAGGTCCTTCGAGGACCCATCCCGGGTGCTGGCCGTTCTGAAGCCCATGGTGGAGGAGCACCGGATCCAGATGTGGAGCCGCCACGACGCCGAGCAGCGGCGCCTGTCCTCCACCGCACTCGGCGGCGTGGTGCCGCGCCGGCCAGGGCCGTACGCCGGACTGGTGGTCAACAACTCGGCCGGCGGGAAGCTCGACTACTACCTGAACCGCTCGCTCGACTACGAGCTGGGCCCGTGCCAGGCAGGGCGCCGCTCCACGACCGTGCGGGTCAGGCTCACCAACGACGTGCCGCGCGGGCCGCTGCCCTCCTACGTCACCGACAGGCTCGACGCTCCTTCGCGTCCCCGTCCGATCGGCTCCAACCTGTTGTGGGTGTCGCTGTACGCCGGGGTCGGGGCCGAGATCAGGGCGGTGTCCGTCGACGGCGACCGGGTCAAGGTCATCAGGGAGGTCGAGCGCTCGCATCCGGTGTACTCGACCTTGCTGGAGTTGGACCCCCGGCAGTCGCGGACACTGCGGTTCGATCTCGTGGAGCCCGCCTCCGCGGAGCCGCCGGTGGTCCCGGTTCAGCCCCTGGTCCGCCCGCAGTACACCCGGATCACCCCCGACGCGCGGGGGTGCGCTCGCTGATGACCGCGGTGCCCGACAGGTCGGCCGGGATCGTCCCTCCCCTGCCTCCCGGGCACGCGGGCTGCGGTCCACGATGCTGGAGAGACGCGGGGGCGGCGCCCGCCGAGCCGCAGGAGACGCGTTTCCGCATCCTGTTCGTGTGCACGGGCAACATCTGCCGCTCTCCGCTGGCGGAGCGGCTCACCAGGTCGGCTCTCGGGCCGTGCCCGGCGGTCGAGGTGATCAGCGCGGGGACCGGCGCCGAGCGGGGGAGACCGATGACCGAGCGCGCACAACGGGTGCTCGCCCGGTTCGGGGCGGACCCCGGAGGCTTCCGTTCCCGCCCCCTGACCCCTGAGCTGGTCGCCGCGGCCGATCTCGTGCTCACCGCCGCCTCGGAGCACCGCGCCAGGACGGTGGAGATGCACCCCCTGGCCGCCGCGCGGACGTTCACCTTGGCCGAGTTCGCCATCCTGGCCCTGGCCGTGCCGGCCGAGGTGGTCACCTGCCACCGGGATGCCGTGCACAGGGCCCGCGCGCTGGTCGCCGAAGTGAGGGCGCTGCGCGGGCGGGTCCGGGTGGACCGGCCCGACATCGCCGACCCCTACGGCGGCCGCTCGCGGGCCTACCGGGTGGCGGGACGGCGGATCGCGGAGTCGCTCGCCGTCCCACTCGAGTTGCTCACACGTTCACCGGGGTCTTGACCTCGGCCCTGGCCCGGTAGCCGTACCCGTACCCGTAGTACGCCGCGCGCTTGCCCGGCGCGAAGTTGAGCACCGCCCCGACGAGACGGGCGTTGATCGAGGACAGTGTCTCGACGGCCCGGACGAGATGCTCCCGCCGGGTCTTTCCGTATCGGGCGACGAGCAGCGTTCCGTCGCAGATGGCCGCGAGCGCCGCGGCGTCGGTGATGGGGAGCAGCGGCGGCGCGTCGACGATCACGATGTCGTGGTCGTCCACGAGCTGGGAGAGCACCGCGCGCATCCCGCGCGAGCCGAGCAGTTCGCTCGGGTTGGGGGGAATCTGGCCGCCGGGCAGCACGGACAGGCTCGGCTCGCCCCAGGTCTGGATGACGTCCTGCAGGCGCGCCTTGTCGATCAGCACGTCGGTGAGACCGACCGAGCCCTCGATCCCCAGGTAGTCCGGGATGCGCGGGCTGCGGAGGTCGCCGTCCACCAGGATCACCCGCCATCCGGCCTGGGCCAGCGTGATCGCGAGGTTGGCCGAGGTGGAGGACTTCCCCTCACCCGGCAGGCAGCTCGTGACCACCAGCGATTTGGGCTGCCGGTCGACTCCGATGAACTGCAGGTTGGTGCGCAGCGAGCGGTATGCCTCCGACCTGGTCGACCGGCCGTTCTCCCGGACGATCAGGGGGAACCGGCGAGCGTCCCTCTCATAGGTGATCACCCCGAGGACCGAGCTCCTGGACATCTGCTGCAGGACCTCGGAGGTCTTGACGGTCGTGTCCAGACGGTCGCGGACGACGAGTGAGCCGAACGCGAGCAGCAACGCGATCAGCACGGCGAGCGCGATGTTCACCAGAGGACGGGGGCTGACCGGGGTCCTCGGGACGTCGGCCGGGTCCACCACTGTGATCTTGACCGTGGGCGAGCTCTTGGGCGTGGGCCGCTCGATCTGGTCGATCAGCCGGGCGAACCTGTCGCCCAGGGCGTTGGCCAGGCGGGCGGCGCGTGCGGGATTCCCGTCGGTGACCATGGCCCGGAGCAGCATGGTGGCCGGTATGGCCTCCGCCTTGACGCCGGCCTGCAGCCGCCGGACGTCCTCGCCTCCGGCGATCTGGCTGATCACCCGGCGGCTGGTCAGCAGGTTGGCGTAGGACTGGACCCTTTGCGTCGACAACATGCCCGCCTGGTACGCGGTGGTGAGACTCCCTACCTTGTCGTAACCGGAGACCATCATGGTGATCGTGGCGACGTACTTCGGCGGTGTCTTCGCCGTCACGACAAGCGCTGCGCCCACCGAGAGGACCAGCGACAGGATGACAAGCGGCCAGTTCCTGCGCGCGAGTCGTATGAAGTGGAGCAGATCCACCGGATCATCGCCGCCTTTCGGTGATCTTCGGAAGATTTTCGAGGAGTTGGGCAGGGGGGTACACGCTGACGCCCTGCAGCAGGGAGATGAGGATGGTGGCGATCCCGCCCACCACGATCGCCGCGGTGAGCGGCGGGATCCAGCTGAGAGCGACGGCCAGGCAGAGCGCACCGGGCAACGCCGTGATCATGCCGAGGGTCGCGGGAACCGTCCGCGCGCCGAGGCCGACCCGGCGGAGCCGGTGGGAGACATGGTCGGTGCCGCCTGACAGCGGCGAGCGACCCGCGCGTATCCGGGACACGAGTACGACCACGGTGTCGACGACCGCGACGAAGGTCCACAGGAGCAGCCCGGCCACGGTCATGACGACGCTCTGGCCCGCCACGAGGACTATCGCGGAACAGGTGAGAACGAACCCGATGAAAAGGGAGCCGGTGTCTCCCATGAATATCTTCGCGGGCGGCCAGTTGTGCGCCAGAAAGCCCAGGCACGCGAACGCCAGGGTCCCCAAGAGCACCGCGAAGGAACCCTGGGAGTTCACGAGGGCCGCTCCGCCGAGGAAGGCGGCGGTGACCGTGCCGACGGTGCCCAGCACTCCGTCCATGTTGTCCAGCAGGTTGAAGGAGTTGGTCATCAGGACGATCCACATGACCGTGATGGGTTTGTCGACCCATGTCTGGGTCAGCGTGATGTGGACGCCGGAGAGCACGACCCCGCTCGCCGCCACCGCCTCCACGGTCAACCGGGTGACCACGGGCAGCGACGCGACGTCGTCGATCAGGCCGAGCGCGGCGACCGCCGTCGCGGCCACCAGGATCACGGTGATCCGCCGGTCGGAGAGCCCGAGCGCCACGGCCGCGGGAATGACCGTGCTGAGGACGATGGCGATTCCGCCCAGGTAGGGGGTCGGATGGTGGTGTGCCTTGTGCCCGCCGGGACGGTCGGTGAGATCCCACCGCAGTGCGAGGCGCCTCAGCGGCGGGGCGGCCGCCGCGCTCAGCAGGCAGGCGGCCGCGGCGGCCAGGGTGATCGTTCCGTTCACCGCGTGGACACCTCGAGATCCTCGCGGGCCTCACTGATGATCTCGGTCAGCATCGTGTCCAGGTCGCGGCGGGGCGTCCAGCCGGTCAGCTCCCGCAGCTTGGTGGTGTCGGGAACTCTGCGGGTCATGTCCTCGAAGCCATGTTCGTAGGCCTCGTGGTAGGGGATGAGATCGATTCCGGACGTGGATCCCACGCGCTCGATGATCAGCTTGGCCAGTTCCAGCATGCTGATCTCGTCGGCGGATCCGACGTTGAAGGTCTGCCCGATCGCGGACTCGTCGTCGAGCAGGCGAAGAAACGCGTCGACGGCGTCCGCGACGTGGACGAAGCAGCGGGTCTGGGTCCCGTCGCCGAAGACGGTGAGTGGTATGCCGTTGAGCGCCTGCCGCACGAGGCGGGGGATGACCATGCCGTAGGCCGGGCTCTGCCGTGGCCCGACGGTGTTGAACAGCCTCACGATGATCGTCGGCAGGCCGCGTTCCTTGTGGTAGGCGTTGGCGAGGATCTCGTCGACGGCCTTGGCGGTGCTGTAGGCCCATCGCACCACGGCAGGGCTCCCGAGGACGCGGTCGGAGTTCTCCCGCAGGGGCCCGGAGGAGTTCTTGCCGTAGATCTCGCTGGTGCTGGTGACGAGGATCTTACGGCGATAGCGGTGCGCCGCCTCGATGACGATCTCCGACCCGCGGATGTTGGTGGTCAGAGACCGCAGCGGCTGGTCGACGATCAGCTTGACACCGACGGCGGCGGCGAGGTGCACGACGACGTCACACCGGTGGACCAGCTCGTCGACCACCAGCTCGTCCAGGACGGACCCCTGTACGAACCGCAGTCTTGGGTGTGGACGGAGATTGCCCAGTCGTCCGGTGGACAGATTGTCCACGACCACGACGCAATCACCGCGAGCGAGCAACGCGTCGGCCAGATGCGAGCCGACGAAGCCGCTCCCTCCTGTGATCAGATAGGTGTTCCCTATTTGGGTGCTCACCGACTTCTCCCATTACATGTGCGAGGCTGATTGGGAACTCATCGCCTGGTCGAACCAGGTCACGGTCATGCGGAGTCCGCCGGCCAGCGTCATGGGACGCACGCCGGGGAAAAGCCGGCGGAGCAGGCGGGTGGAGGCCTGGGACTCGCGGATGTCGCTCGCCCGTGGTGGGAGGAACGTCGTGTCGATCCGCCGGCCGAGCACCTCGGCCAGGACGTCCTTCAATTCCAGCAACGTGACGCGGGTGCCGAACGCGAGGTTCACCGGCTTGTCGCTCGTCACCCGCTGGAGGGTCGCCTGGACGAGGACGTCGGTCACCGATCCCACGTAGGTGAAATCCCGCGACTGGCGCCCGTCGCCGTGGACCGGCACCGGGCGGCCCTCGAGCGCCGCCGACACGAACGCCGGGATGACGGCCGCGTAGGCGTGCCCCGCCGGCTGCAGGGGACCGTAGACATTGAAGAAGCGCAAGGGCAGAACCGGCAGGCCGAAGCTCTCCGCGTACGCCAGGGCGTAGGCCTCCGTCGCGAGCTTGCTCACGCCGTAGGGGCTGAGCGGCCGGGTGGGGAGGTCCTCGTGCTTGAGCGGCTCCCTGCAGGCGCCGTAGACCGAGGAGGAGGACGCGAGGATCACGTGGGGCCTGGTCGCCCGGCAGGCCTCAAGGACCTGAAGGGTGCCGGTGGTGTTGACGGCATGGGTGGCCAGGGGATCGTCGAGGGACCGCGGCACCGAGGCGCGCGCGGCGAGGTGGACGACCGTCGTGGCGTCGGAGACCAGGGGCCGGAGCACATCCGGGTCCAGGATGCTGCCCAGCACGAAGTCCACACCCAGGTGGTCGATGTTGTGCAGCCCCCCGCTGCTGAGGTCGTCCAGCACGGTGATGGCCTCGACCTCCGGCCGGCGCCTGAGCGCATCGCAGAGGTTGGCGCCGATGAACCCGGCGCCACCGGTGATGAGGATTCTCACATGTGGCTCGTCTCTGGGGCCGTGCGCCGCCGGGACGCGCCGTGGAGGGTCCGGTAAAGCGCTTCGGTGTCGGCGACGAGGCGTTCCACGCCGAACGCGGCCGTCGTCCAGTCGCGGGCGCTCCGGCCCATCCGGTGCGCGAGCGCTTGGTCGGACAGCAGCCGGACGACGTGCGCCGCCAGCTCGTCCACGCGCGGCGCGGCGAGCAGACCGGTTTCACCGTCACGTACCACCTCGGCGACGCTTCCCACGCGGGTGGAGACGACCGGTATCCCGGCCATGCCCGCCTCGATCAGGCTCAGTGGCGCGCCCTCGTTGTCGGACGTCAGCAGGACCACATCGGCCCCGGCGTAGACGGTCTCGACATCGGCTCTCCAGCCGAGCAGATGGAAGGATCCGCGGATGGGGCGGATCCACCGTTCCACCTCTTCGAGCAGTTCGCCGCCTCCGCAGATGATGAACCGGCAGTCGGGCACGCGCCGTAGCACCGCCTCGGCCACGGCCACGAGCCGGTCGGGCCGTTTGATCCGGGTCAGCCGGCCGACGTACGCGACGACCGGTGCGCCGACGGAGAGCCCCAGAGCGTGGCGAGCCCCGGCGCGGCCGGGAACCGGGCCGAGCCGCACCCCCGGTGGGATCACGACGTACTGCTCCGGCCGCCCGATCCCGGCCTGGAGGAGGTCGTCACGGATCTGGGAGCCGACGGTCACCAGCCGGTCGGACATGGTGGCGAGGAACCGTTCCGCACGCACGTACGCCCAGCGCTTGGGGCTGGAGAAGTATCCGTCCAAGAGGTGGCCGTGGAACACGTGGATCCTGGCCGCTCCGACACCGGAGACCGTGACCGCCATACGGCCGAGAGCGCCCGCCTTGGTCGTCCGGGTATGCACGATGTGCGGCCGGAAGGCGCGCATGGCGCCGGCCAGCCTGTGGAAGGCGCGGAGGTCTCCGGCCGGGTCGATGGACCGGCCGAGGCCAGGCACCCGGTGGACCTGGACGGCCACCTTCCGCAACCGGAGGCGGTCCTCCTCGCCATTGTGGACGTCACCGGTGTACAGACGATGGTCGAACTCCTCCTGGTCGAACAGCTCGCAAAGCCCCGACACCTGGGTGGCGGGGCCGCCTACGTTCATCCGGGCGATGATTTCCATGACACGAATCGGACTGGTCACATCCGAGAAGCTAGCTCGCCGTTTGATCTGTTCGCCCTCACTGTCGTGGTAGCGGCGAAATATTTTCCCTATCCCTACCCGGGCATGATCGAAACGCATTCCCGGAGGGTCGCTGACCTCATAAGCCGGCGAACATCGGAGGCAGGCGGAGGCAGCGGCACAAGCATCGTGATTCACGTGATGAGCACCCGGTTGCCGAGTCCGAAATCGGTATTCCATCGGGCTTAGCGCTCATCACGGATGGATCCCACGGATTGCCGTCAAAAGGTCACGGCGCCGTATTCAGACCCGGTAAAAAGAAGTCGCAAACAAAGGTAATGGTCGAACGGGGCTCGTCCGCCGCGAGCGCCGTCGCTTGTGCTTCGGCGCTAGCGTCTGCCCCGAAGGGTTCCACACCGGCGGCTCAGGCGGATCGCTGGACGTTGCGGTCCTACATCGAGGCGAATTAAGGGTACTTCTCATGGAATATGTCGTCGTCGCCGCCGCGGCATTGGCTCTCATATGGCTGGTCCACGCGACCTTGGACGGGCAGTCGGTCCAGCGTGTGCTGCCGGTGCTCCTCATCGCGTTCGCCGTCCGCCTGGCGATCCATGTCCTGGTGATGCAGAACCATGTCATCGAATACGGCGGCGACAACATCACCTACGAGTCGAGGGCCATGGAGGTCGTGGCGTTCTGGAAACGCGAGGGATTCCAGTTCGTGACGGCCGACGACATCGGCTCGCTCTATTCCGCGGCAGTGCCCTGCAATGTCTTCGCGCTCGTCATCTACCTGTGCGGAGGCCCCGCCCCGCTGGCCTGCACGGCCGTTGTCGCGCTGCTCGCCTGCGCGCTGTGCCTGATCATGTACAAGCTCGCCGGTCTGGTCGGCGCCGACCGGCGCGTGGCCTTCTGGCTGCTCTCCCTGACGGCGTTCATGCCGGCGTTCCTGCTGCACACCTCCGACATGTTCAAGGAGGGGTTCAACGCGTTCCTCGTCGTGGCCTCACTCGGCCTGGGAGTCTCCAACCTGCGGCGTTTCGACCCGCGAAAAGTGCTCCTGCTGGCGTTGTCGTTGTGGGCGCTGTGGTACGTGCGCCCGTACATGGTGTTCATGTGCGCGATGCCGATGCTCCTCGGCTTCGCCGGTGTCAGGCGAGCGTTCTCCCTGCGCGGCATGTTCGTGCTGATGACACTGCTGATCGTGCTTCCCTTCGGGAACCTCGGTGACAGCGCACCGGTCGAGGCGATGCAGCACCAGCTGGATTACGGCCAGTCGGAGACCTTTCGGCAGAGCAACGCCATCGGCGGTTCGGGGGTCACCTTCGACGACGGCGGCAACCCCTGGAACCAACTCGGGCTCAAGGTGGTCTACACGCTCCTTTCCCCGTTCCCCTGGACGGACGGCAGCCTGACACTGCAGCTGGGCAAGCTCGATGCGCTCATCTGGTACTTCCTCCTTTACAGCGCGGTGCGTGGAACCGTCTGGCTGTGGCGCCACGATCGAGCGACCGCCTGCTATCTCCTTCTGTTCATCGTTCCCAGCACCATCGTCTACGCGACCACCATGGCGAACGTCGGCCTCATCTTCCGCCAGCGCATACCGATCGTCATGGTCACGAGCCTGCTGGCCGCGGTCGCGTGGTCCACGGCGGCCAGGCGTGACCGGGGCCGCCCGGTTCCGGCGACACCAGGAGGCGGCCGTCAGCCCGTCCTCGGCGGTGGCCCGCGATGAGGCGGAGGCCCCAGACGAGTGGTCTTCACGTGTGCGAGGTCGTCAAGACCCTCGACATGGGGGGCGTCGAGGTACTTCTCGTCGAGCGGCTCCGGCAATCCCGTAAGAGGAACAACCGCTACACGGTCGTGTGTATGCGGGCTGCGACCTGCGAGCTGATCGACCAGCTGGAACACCTCGGTGTCGACGTCGTCGACCTCGGGTCACGGGCTCGGCTCCTCGCCTGCGTCAGGCTGGTCACGACCGTTCGCCGTCTCGCGCCCGATGTCCTCAACGTGCACTCCCCGCTGCCCGCCTTCATCCTGCGGCCGTTCGCCCGGCTCGGCCGCCGGCGCCCGGTCATGGTCTCGACCGTCCACTACATCCGCGACGACCTTCTCAGGGCCCGGCGGCCGGACGCGCTCCTCGGACGCGTCACGACCAGGGCCAGCACGTTCCTCGACTGCCTGACCCGGCGCCTTGACGACCAGATCGTGGCGGTGTCCTCTCGGGTCGCACTGTCGTCCACCCGGGGGGCCCGCCCGGTGCTGACCCGTGTCCACGGCGTGGACGTCGCCGAGCAGCGGTTCTGGGTGGAGCGGCGCGACGCGGTCCGGCACGAGTTCGCCGTGCCGGAAGGGGCGTTCCTCGTGGTCTGCGTCGCCAACTTCAGGCCGGAGAAGAACCACTCACTGTTGGTCCGGGCCGCGGCTCGGGTCCTCCTGACCCGCGCGGACGCCGTCTTCCTCCTGGTCGGGGACGGCGCTCTGCGGGACCAGGTCGCCCGCGACATCGAGCGGCACGGGGTCGGCGGTCAGGTGCGCATCCTGGGCCGGGTGCCGGGGGCGAAGAGGCTGGTCGCGGCGGCCGACCTGGTGGTGCTGAGCTCGCTTCACGAGGCACTCCCCGTGGTGATCATGGAGGCGCTCGCGGCGGGGGTGCCGGTGGTGTCCACCGAGGTGGGAGGCATCGGCGAGCTCGTCCACTCGGGCCACAACGGTATCCTGACGGATCCCGGGTCGTCCGGGGCGCTGGCGGCGGGCATCCTTGAGGCGATGGAGCCCGCGACGCATCGCCGGCTACGCGGGGCCGCGAACGCCGGCTCGGCGACCGTGGACATGGCCGGCACGGCCGAGTGGTTCGAGGACCTGTACGAGGAGCTCGCGCGGACGACGCGTCACCTTTGAGAGCGTCACCTTTGAGAGCGTCACCTTTGAGAGCGGCGGCGGTCTCACCGCCGCACGTGGGCCGCACAGTGCTCCGCCGTGTCCGCGCGGTCGCACGCCGGCGCCGATATCCGCTGGAGCAAGGCCATCCAGACGGCTGTGCCGATACCGGAGACGAGCAACGTCCCCCAGGCGAAGGAGAGCGCGGTCTGGAGGGCGCCTGAGGAGGCCCGGTCGGCGATGAGGAGGGCGCCGAGGAGGAGGACCCCTTCGGCCGCGAGGTAGGCGAGCCTCCAGCCCGGCCTGCCGAGGGCCAGGGGCAGCACGTTGGACCAGCACACGATTCCCTTGACGCATGCCGCCGCGACGAGCGCCGCCGCCACGGTGCCGATCCCGGCGTACTCCCGCCCGTAGACCAGGCGCAGGACGTCGCCGATGACCGGGAGCACGACGAGGAGTGTCAGGACCCCCGCCACGGTGAGCAGGGCGGTCGCGCGCAGGAGGTCCCTGCGGGCCAGAGTCCTCTCTTCTCCCGCCGCTGCGGCGCGGGCGAGGCGGGGATGCAGCATGGACGCGACGGGCATGACCAACGTGGAATACAGCCGGCCAGGGGCTGATGCGATCTTGATGATGGTCACGAGGGTGGAGCCTCCGAGCAGTCCCGCGACCGTCAGGATCCCCGAATCAGACACCTCGGCCAGTGCGGACCCGCTGGACGCCTTCACGGTGAAGGCGACCAGACCCGCCGGTATCGGGACCTTGGCCGCCGACGGCCCGATCTCCGCGAGCAACCTGCGGGTGCCCAGCGTGCCCACCACCATGGCGGTCGCCACCGAGCCCAGTGCCTGGCCGATCAGATAGCCCAGGGGGCCGCCGGTCAGAAGCCCGCCCAAGGCCAGGAGGAACGCGAGGATCGCGCAGCCCACCCGGAGCAGTCCGAGATCATGCAGCCGGTTGGACAACGGGAAGGCGGCGCGGACGGCGCCGTTTGCCGCCAGGGATCCGCGTGCGACGAACGCGAGAGCGAGCATGAGCGCGAGGTCGGTGCTCACAAAGCCCAGCAGGCGCGCTGTCAGCACCCCCGCGAGACAGACGCCGATCGCGCTCACGCGGATCGTCAGATCCCAGCGGAGCAGCCGCGTGAACAGCGCGAAACCCTGCCCGGTCCGCCGCTCTTCGAGGGGGACGTATCGCTGGACCGTGTTGTCCAGACGAGGGTCGCACAGCAGGAAGCAGACGCTCGCCACCGATTGGGCGAAGATGACCTGCCCTGAAATCGCGGTGTCGGTCATCCGCACCAGAGCGACCAGGCCCAGCGAGGACAGGACGGCCTCGACCAGGCCGGCGGCGGCCAGGAAGGTGAACGTCCGCAGATGGCGCCCGGCGGGCGGGCGGACCCGGCCGACCGTGTGATCGAGCGGGCTCACCATGGTCTACGGGCGCGGCTTGCCGGGGAGCCGGCCGTATCTCCCTTCATGACGTCTCCGTGTACAGGCGCGGCCTGCCGGGCATGAGGTTCATGTAGCGTTCCTCGACGCGGCCCGCCACCACCGACCAGTCGAGGGCCGACGCGGCCCGCCTGCCGCGTTCGATCAGTCGCGCACGGGATGTCTCGTCGTCTAGCACCGCTCGCAGCTGCGCCACCAGGGCCGCGACGGACCCGCTGCGGAAGGTGCGATACGCGCGTGGCTCGATGACCGGCCCGAGTGAGGCGTCGGAGGAGACGACGACGGGGGTGCCCAGCGCGAGGGCCTCCAGAGCGGCGGTGGGGATTCCCTCCCCGATGGAGGGCAGCCTGCGTGAGGAGAGCACGAAAACCTGGGCGCGGCTCACCAGCGAGTAGACGCCGTCCTCGGAGAGGTGCCCGGCGAACCGGATCCCGGAGCCTGTTCCCGCGAGCCTTTCGAGTGCGGTGCGCTCGTCGCCGTCGCCGACGATGACCAGGCGCGCGTCGGGATGGTCGGCGCGCAGCTCGTGGAAGGCCTCGATCGTCAACGCATGGTTCTTCACCTTGTTCAGAGAGCCGACACTGACGATCAATCCTGGTTCGACGGGCTTCCGCCCGCGGAACCAGGTGACGCGGTCGAGATCGAGGCCGCTGGACATCGTGTAGATCTTGTGGGCCGGTACACGCGCTCTGACCAGGTCCTCCGCCGGCCGGCCGCCTATGGCGACGAATTCGTCGACGTGGCGGAAGGCGTACGGCATGATCCGCCGGTGGCGCGTCGTGAGCGCTCCGTGGACGGTGAGCATCAGAGGCACCCCCAGTCGCCGGGCGGCGGATCCGAGGGCCAGCGCCTCGCGGTGGTCGCCGTGCAGGTGGACCACGTCGAGGTCTCCGGCGTGAGGCAGCGCACGCGCGCACTCCATGCCGAAGGCGACCACGTCGGACCTCCTGGAGACGGTACGGCTGAGACGGTTCGGCACAAGGGGCAGAGTCTCGACGCCGTCCGGCGCCACCCCCCGCCTGTGGGCGACGACCACCCTGTGGCCGTGGCGGAGCTGCTCATGGGTGAGGCGTTGGATATGACGTTCAAGGCCGCCGGGCTCTGGCGGGAGCCGATATCCGATATGCAGAATTCGCATGGCAACCACTTTCGGATGGATCTCCGGCCGCGTCGCGCCCGGAGGTCGGACAGGAGATTCGATCGGCCCGCCGGCGCGAGCCCCGCCGTACGGGCCCCGCATGCCAGAGGCCGCGGATCACTTCAGCTCGTACACGGTGTAGTCGCCGGACCGGAAGGCGAATCTTCCGGCAGCGGGGTTCTGGACGGTCCGGCTTCCTTCGAAGAACAGCCAGCGCACGCCGTAACGGTCGCGCAGGCGCTGGAAGGCGGCCTCGGAGGGCGCCGTGAAGGCCGCGTCGTTCGCCCCGAGCAACTCCTGGTCCCAGAAGGGAATGTGCTCCGGCGACTGTCCCTGATGCCAGCGGCGCAGATTGGCCGCGGTGTACGTCCATCCCTCGACCAGTACGCGCCGCTCGCTCAGCGCGGCCACCCAGAAGTGGCGGCTGTCGCATGGGTCCTCGTATCCCCAGCGGCAGTGGGCGTTCGTGGCCACCAGGTCGTCCGGATCCGAGTGGTCGCGGAGCCACCGCCCGGCGGTCAGGGCGCCCGGAGGGACCGCCGGCGCGGCCACGGGAACGGCCGCCACCTGAGGGTCGTGCCCGGCGAGGCGGCCCACGGTCGACAACACGCGCGCGTGCAGGTCGGCGGGCAGTCCGATGGCCGTGAGCATGGTGGTCACCAGAGCCCACGCGCGAAGGGCTCCCCTTGTGGCGATCAGGACCACCGACACCACGACGGCGACGGCCGACAGGGCCACGTAGGGACGGTACAGAATCGTGTCCGCCTGGCCCGGGCTCAGGGGCACCCTGACCCCGCAGGCGACAGGGATCAGGTAGACGGCGATCACCCCCGCGCCGGCCGAGCACAGCACCGACCTCTGCGAGACCCGCGCTCGCCGCAGCAGGACGAGCAGCCCATGGACCGTGACGGTCACCAGATAGGGGTAGGCGCCCCAGAGGAAGAAGAGCTGGCTCCGGCCGGGATGCCCGAGCAGGAACATCGTGCCGAGGCCCGTCGCGCCGATGCCCAGCATGAGGACCACTCCGGGCCGTCCGAGCGAACGCGGCCTGCTCGCCAACCCAAGGACGCCGCACAGCACGACGAACCAGCACAGTACGTATATGAGAGTGATGCCGGTGACCGCCGCCACCGGCGGGTCGGCCTGGTCCCCCAGCCCCGTCAGCTCACCCCATGTCGTGCGCATGGTGAAGAGAGGGGAGACCACCAGACCCTGCCGGACGCCGCCGAAAAGGACGAATTGTGCATAGAGGCAGAGTGTCGTCGTCATGCCGAGGGCCGCGAGCGCCGGCCAGGGCGCGCGGCGCCGCCTGACCGCCTCCACCACGGTCACCACCACCAGACCCGCCGCGAGCAGCGGCAGATAGGACGCCTTGGCCCCCATCACCGCCAGGAGGAAGACGCCGAGCAGGACCCACGTACCGGGGGTCTGCCGCCGGCCCGTGAGGACGTCCATGAGGATGAGGACGACCGGGGCGAACAGGAGGGCGCCGAAGGTCAGGGTAGGACTCGTCCACGCGAGGTCGGGCACGCCTCCCCACGTGAACGACCCGTTCGTGCCCAGGTACAGGCTCGGCACCGCGACGAAGATCGTGCCTGCCGCGGTCAGCGCCCCTCCGGCCCACGAGCCGGTGACGCGCCGTCCGGTCATCCCCAGCAGGACGACGAGAGCGGCCAGCATGGGCAGCATGGCCAGGCGGAACACCAGCACCAGAGGCTCCACACCGGTGATCCAGCTCGCCGCCGCGAGGTGCGCGTAGACGAACCAGTGGTACAGCAGGGGTTCGCCGGCCACCATCGGTACCATTGGGGGCACGTGGTGCTTCAGCTCACCGACCAGAGCCAGGTGGAACGGCATGTCGATGGAGGCGGCGCCGAGCTCCGGCCACGTGATGGCATGAGTACGGAAGAAGGTGAGAGCGCTCCAGACGAGGAGGAACGCGAAGAGCAGTGCGAGGCACCATGACCACCAGAGAGGCGCACGTCGCGCCTCGCGCGCGCCTCGCCAGTGCGGCCGCAGGCGGGGGACGCCGGCGAAGAGCACAGAGACGGCGATCGGCCACACCAGCACGAGCAATGGCATCCCGACGGCGCGTGCGCCGATGTAGAGGATGACCTCCACGCTGTAGCCGAGGGTCACCCCCAGTGCGATCTCCTCCGCCCGCGTGCGCGCTCCGCCGTACAGGGCCCGGACGAGCAACGTGCCGGGAAGGGCCAGCCCCAGCGCGACGTAGAGGCCGAAGGCGGCCATGTCCGGCACGGAGACGCCGTACCGGCGCAGCACCACCGCGACGAGAACCAGCATGGACAGCCCTGGCAGCCACGCCGGGAGGTGGGGCGGCCTCCGGCGTGGCTCGTGCGCCTGGGCGGGTCTCACCGGTTCGAGCGCGCTCGCCGCCGGGCCCTGAACGGGCG
Organism: Sphaerisporangium sp. NPDC049003; assembly: GCF_043197795.1. Classification (NCBI taxonomy): domain Bacteria; kingdom Bacillati; phylum Actinomycetota; class Actinomycetes; order Streptosporangiales; family Streptosporangiaceae; genus Sphaerisporangium; species Sphaerisporangium sp. NPDC049003. The sequence continues at coordinate 86,596 of NZ_JBICTU010000015.1, read as the reverse complement.
GAGTGTGGGCCATGGGTGCAAGCTTGGCGACGCTGTGACCCCGGGGCAGCGTGGACGCCCGCGCCCGGCGATGTCCTTGTCACTCCTTTATCCGCGCCAAAAGGAGATGCCACCCATCGCGGTACGCGGCGGTGGTCGCCTGTGCGTACGGGGAGTGATCACTCCTTCGCGGGTGCCAAGGAGGGCGAGTGGCATACCGCATCGGCCGGGACGGCACCGCTCGGGGCCACATGTGCCCGGTGCCAGAGCTCGAACTGCAGGAGCGTCCACAGACGAGAGCCGTGATCGCCGCCGTCGAGGTGCCGCCGGAGCAGATCGCGGACCGTTGACTGCCTGAACAGGCCCCTGGCGCGGGCGGTGTCGTCGGTGAGCACGTCATGGGCGAGCTCACGCAGCTCGCCGCGCAGCCAGGCGGCGAGGGGAACGCCGAACCCCTGCTTCGGATAGCGCATCAGCTTCTCCGGCAGCCAGGGGGCGACGGCCCGTTTGAGCAGCACCTTGGTCTGGTCGCCGCGCACCTGGTACGCGGCGGGGAGGCGTGCCGCCCACTCCATCAGATGATGGTCGAGAAAGGGGGAGCGGGCCTCCAGGGAGTTGGCCATGGTCGTGATGTCGACCTTGACCAGCAGGTCGTGGGGGAGGTAGGTGAGGGTGTCCACGTCGAGGACCCGGCCGAGGTCGGAGTCCGCCGATGAGGCGTCGAAGACATCCTCCAGCAGCCCGTAGCTGTCCACGCCTTCCAGCCGCTCTCGGAGCGCGTCGCCGTAGATCTCCCACTTCTGCTCCGGTGTGAAGCACGACATCAGGCGCGGATAGCGCCGTGCGGGAGGCGTCGCGGCGAACTGCAGCGTCCGGCCGAAGCGCCGGGCGAAGGATCCGAACTCGCTTCGCTCGACGATGAGAGAGCCGGCGCGGTCGGTCGCGGCCGCGAGGGCGTGAGGTATGCGTGGGATCCTTCTCGACTGGTTCATCACGGCGTAGCGCCGGTAGCCGCCGAAGCACTCGTCGCCGCCGTCCCCGTTGAGCACGACGGTGACGTGTTGCCGGCTCATCCGCGCGACGTAGAAGCTCGGAATCGCCGAGGAGTCGGCGAAGGGCTCGTCGAAGTGCCAGGCCAGGCGTGGCAGGACGTCCAGCAGATCGGACGTCACGACGAGCTCGTGGTGGTCGGTAGAGTACCGGTCGGCCACCATCCGCGCCTTGTGGCGTTCGTCGTAGGAGCTGTCCTCGAAGCCGACGCAGAACGTCTTGACCTTCTCCCGGCTCTGCATGGCCATGGCGGCCACGATCGCGGACGAGTCGATGCCGCCGGACAGGAACGCGCCGATGGGACGCTCGCTCACCATCCGGACACGGGTGGCCTCCAAGAGCAGCTCACGCAGCCGCTCCTCCGCCTCCCGCTCGTCCACCACCGGCTCAGTCGCGCGGTCGAGCCGCCAGTAGCGGCGCGTCGTCACCCGGCCCTGCTCCCAGATGAGCAGGTGCGCCGGTGGGAGCTTGTGCACGCCCTGATAGATCGACCAGGGCGCGGGGACGTACTGGTAGGTCAGGTAGTGATCCAGAGCGACCGGATCCACCTCGCGGCGCATCGTGGGGTCCTGCGCGAGGGACTTCAGTTCGGATCCGAACCAGATCGAGGACTGGTCGGATCGCCAGTAAAGCGGCTTCTTCCCGACGCGGTCCCGGGCCAGGGTCAGGCGCTGCCGGGCGCGGTCCCAGATGGCGAAGGCGAACATGCCCCGGAGCCGGTGCACCATGTCGGCGCCGTGCTCCTCGTACAGATGGACGAGGCACTCGGAGTCCCCGGTTCCGCGCAGGCGATGTCCCTGCTGGGCGAGCTCCTTCCGCAGCTCCGCGAAGTTGTAGATCTCGCCGTTGTAGACCGCGACGACATCGCCGCCCTCGCTGTAGACGGGCTGGTCGCCGTTCGCCACATCGATGACCGCGAGCCGTCGCATGCCGAGCGACGCGTGCTCGTCGTCGTGGAAGCCGGAGCCGTCGGGGCCCCGGTGAACGATCACGTCGCACATGCGCCGGACGAGGTCGGGGTCGGGGCATGACGTCGACGCCATCCCCGCTATCCCGCACATCTACTTGACACCGCGGATCACGTGAAGCCCGCGGCGCCGCTGGATCGACACCTCGTGCAGGGCCAGGTCCTTGGTCCACCGTGCGAGGCGCCGGCGGGTCTGCGGTCTCTCGTATCGCGGCGCGAGCCAGTCGAAGGTGTCCAGCACCGACCAGTCGCGTATCGTCCGGGCGTCCTTCAGGCCCAGATGGCGATGGGTCGCCACCGGGACGAGGCGTGCCAGGCACGGTCCGGCCTTCGGGACGGCGCCGAGGGCCTGGGAGATCGGCAGCAGCCATGGCACGGCGCGCTCGACCATCCCGTAGAGCTTGGCCGGAGGCATGCTCCTGGTGAACGGCCGCAGCAGTTGTCTCGGGTGCGGATAGGCGATCAGCGCGGCGTACACGTCGATGCAGAACCGGCCCCCCGGCCGCAGATAGCGGAAAAGCGTCTTGAACGTGCGTTCCACGTCGGGCGTGTGCTGGATGACCCCGAAGCAGAACAGGAAATCGAACGACTCCTCCGGGAAGGGCATCTCGTAGATGCCGGCCTGGACGAGCCGAAGGTCGGGGAAACGGCCGTTCGAGGCGGCGTTCGCGTGGACGGCGCTCGAAATGTCGAACGACGTCACGAGGGCACCCGCCTCGCACAGCACCTCGGTGAAACGCCCGGCGCCGCTACCGCATTCGAGCACCGACTTTCCGCGCAGCTCGCCGGCGGTCCAGCCGCTCGCGCCCAGCAGCCGTTCGCGGGAGATCGGCATGCCGGAATGGGAATCAAGTTGCGTCAGACGATGCCGGTTCCACTGGTATCCGAATCCTTCGGCGTAGTTGTCCGGAGGAACGAACCGGGGGATGCCGCGGTCGATGGGGTACGCGACCCGGCACGCGTCACAGCGCAGCTCGCTCCCGTTGCGAAGCGCACCGTGGCAGCGGGGGCAGCGCAGCGCGTGGTACCAGGGAATCCCGACACCCGTGTCGCCGTGCACATGTTTCGAAAGCGTCATCAGACTGCCAATCCAGAGAGAAAGGAAAAGGGGCCACGCGCGGCCGGATCTTGGATTACCAGCCCATGCTACGGAACGTGACCGCATAGTTGCGTTCACGTGGTGGCCGTGTCTCCGGGCGTGCCGCCGTGACCGGCAGGAGGCCGCGCCCCGGCGGCGTCCGCCCCTTTTGGCGGGTAACGCGCGACCTCTCGACCTGGACAAAGGCTGGTAAGAATAGTGTTGTGGCGGAGCGTCCACGTGATTCGGGTGATGCTGCGGTTGTCACGCTTGCGCCATGACCACGACTCGGCCTCTTCGTCCTTCCTCGCCAGGCCCACGCGCGACCGGGCCGTACAACCGGGCGGGCCGAGAACGGACATGGACGCTCTGGGTCGCTCTGCTCGTCTGTGGGGCGCTCGTGGCCGCCATCGGACCTCTCGGAACCGGCCGGGCGACGAAGTCGCTCGCGAACGCGGGCCGGGTCGCCAACGTCCGGCCGGAGCTCATCCCGGCCGCAGGGAAGAAGGCGGGCGGCTCAGGGAAGGCGCACCGGGCCAAGAAGCCCACGGGCTCCCGCAGGGGGCACGGGGCTGCCAAGCGGGCGCGATCCCCGAAGGCGCAGGGGCCCGAGGACGTGGCGCGCGGCCTGCGGAGAACGCGGAATCTGGAGAAGGCGGCGACCGACTTCCAGAAGGCGTACGGGCGGGGAAGGGGGGTCGGCTTCCGGAGGGCGGAGAAGCAGGGAAGCGCGCGCGGCGGGCGCGCGGCCGCCTGCCCGCCGACCTCCGTCATCTGCATAGAGAACAGCCTCCCGGGCAACCCCGCCTCCGAGTGGGACGTCCCCGGCGCCGGGGACAGCAACATCCAGGGCTATGCCACGCAGATGAGCGTCAACATCGGTGAGACCGTGCAGTTCAAGGTCGACACCGATGCGACCGCCTACCGCATGGACATCTATCGCATCGGCTACTACGGAGGCATGGGCGCTCGCCTGATCGCGACCATCCAGCCCTCGGTGCCGCTCCCGCAGACCCAGCCCGCGTGCCTGACCGACCCGGCGACCGCCCTGGTCGACTGTGGCAACTGGGCGGTGTCCGCGTCCTGGGCGGTGCCGAACACCGCCGTCTCCGGCGTCTACATCGGCAAGCTGGTCAGGGAGGACGGGACGGCCGGCGCCAGCCATGTGATCTTCGTGCTCCGGGACGACGTCCGGAAATCGGACCTGCTGTTCAAGACCTCCGACGCCTCCTGGCAGGCGTACAACGCGTACGGCGGGAACAGCCTGTACTACGGGAACGCGCCGATCGGCCGAGCCTACAAGGTCAGCTACAACCGCCCGTTCACGACGAACTGCTGCCCCTGTTGCCTGGGCGAGAACAACACCTGGTTCTTCACCATCGAATACCCCATGGTCAGGTGGCTGGAGGCCAACGCCTACGACGTCAGCTACTTCTCGAGTGTCGACACCGCCGCACGAGCACCTCTCCTGCTCCAGCACAAGGTCGTCATGTCCGTCGGACACGACGAGTACTGGTCCGACGACATGAGAACAAACATCGAGAACGCCCGAGATAGCGGGGTCAATATCGCCTTCTTCTCGGGGAACGAGATGTTCTGGAAGACCAGGTGGGAGCCCAGCATCGACGGCACCTCGACCGCGTTCCGCACGATGGTCTGCTACAAGGAGACACACGCCAACGCCAAGATCGACCCGAGCCCTCAGTGGACCGGGACGTGGCGCGATCCGCGTTTCTCCCCGCCGTCCAACGGCGGAAGACCGGAGAACGCCGTGACGGGGACGTTGTTCATGGTGAACGGCGTCGTGAACGACTCGATGACCGTGCCCGCCACCTTCGCCCAGATGCGGCTGTGGCGGAACACCTCCGTCGCGCAGCTCCAGCCGGGCCAGGTGGCGACCCTCCCGGCGGGGACGCTCGGCTTCGAGTGGGACGAGGCCCCGGACAACGGATTCATGCAGCCGGGGCCCGTGAAGCTTTCCAGCACGACCCTGGCGAAGCCGACGCAGTATCTGCTGGACTTCGGCAGCACGTTCGGCGCCGGGGTCGCCACGCACAGCCTCAAGCTCTACAAGACCGCGAGCGGCTCTCTGGTCTTCGGAGCCGGAAGCATCCAGTGGGCGTGGGGGCTGGACGCCAACCACACCTATCCGGGCTCTCCCACCAGCGTCGCTATGCAGCAGGCGACGGTCAACCTCTTCGCCGACATGTGCAACTGCCAGCCGGTGACCCTGCAACCGGGTCTGGTCCTGGCCACCCAGTCGACGGACACCGCTCCTCCGACATCGGCGATCACTTCTCCGTCGACCGGTGCCTCCTTGATAAGCGGCACGACCGTCACCGTCCAGGGAACGGCCGCCGACACGGGGGGCGGGGTCGTGGCGGGAATCGAGATCTCCTTCGACGGCGGGACCCGGTGGTTCCAGGCCACCGGGCTCACCAACTGGCAGTACAACTGGGCCCCACCCGACATCTCCGGACCGGTCACCATCATGGTCCGCGCGGTCGACGACATCGGCAACCTCCAGGTGGTCCCGACCTCGATCACCGTCAATGTCACCGTGCAGTGCCCGTGCACGATCTGGCCGCCGACCGCCGTGCCCACCATCGTCTCGGCGACCGACACCAAGTCCGTCGAACTCGGCGTCAAGTTCCGCGTCACGACCGCGGGGTTCATCACCGGCATCCGGTTCTACAAGGGCACGACGAACAACGGCACGCACACGGGCGAGCTCTGGACCTCCACGGGACAGCTGCTGGCGACCGCGACGTTCACCAACGAGACCGCGTCCGGCTGGCAGCAGGTGAACTTCTCGGTGCCCGTCCCGGTGAGCATCAACACCACCTACGTGGCCTCCTACTTCGCGCCGAACGGCAGGTACTCCTACGACCTCGCGTATTTCCAGACAGGAGTGGTGAACGGGGCGCTCACGGCGCTCGCCAACGGTGTCGACGGGGGTAACGGCGTCTACCAGTACGGAGCGACCAGCGTCTTCCCCACGAGCACGTACCAGGCCACCAACTACTGGGTCGACGTGGTCTACACGCCCTCCGACAGTCTGTGGGACAACACGGCGGTTCCGGCCGTCGGCGCCGCCCCGGATTCCACCCCCGTCACGCTCGGTGTGAAGTTCCAGGCGAACACCACCGGAGAGATCAGGGGAATCCGCTTCTACAAGGGCACGCAGAACACCGGCACCCATGTCGGCAGCCTGTGGACCACCGACGGCCAGTTGCTCGCCAGCGCGACCTTCACCAACGAGACCGCGTCGGGCTGGCAGCAGGTGAACTTCTCGACGCCCATCTCTGTCACAGCCGGCACCACCTACATCGCGTCCACTTATACGATGTCAGGACATTTCCCGTATACGTTGCAGTACTTCAACACCCAGTACAGCAATCCGCCGCTCCTGGCACTGGCGAACGGCGCGCAGGGGGGTAACGGGGTGTACAACTACAACTCGACGAACACCTTCCCGTCGAACACCTACCAGGCCACCAACTACTGGGTCGACGTGGTGTTCGCGCCGTCCAACACCCTCTGGGACAACACGACGGTTCCCGCCGTCGACTCGCCCGATCCCAGTCCGGTCGTGCTGGGAGTGAAGTTCCAGGCGACCACCAGCGGGACGATCAGGGGAATCCGGTTCTACAAGGGCTCGCTCAACGTCGGCACCCATATCGGTAGCTTGTGGACCACCGACGGCCAGTTGCTCGCCAGCGCGACCTTCAGCAACGAGACCGCCTCCGGCTGGCAGCAGGTGTTCTTCGACACTCCCGTCCCGGTGACCGCGGGCACCACCTACGTCGCCTCGTACAACACGACGACCGGGCACTTCTCGTACACACTTCAGTACTTCACTGCCCAGTACACGAACAACCCGCTCCTCGCGCCGGCCGACGGCGCGTCCGGCGGCAACGGCGTGTACAACTACAGCGGGACGAACGCGTTCCCGTCGAACACCTACCAGGCCACCAACTACTGGGTCGACGTGCTGTTCGATCCCAGCAGTTAGCCCTGGGTTCCCCCCTCCCTGAGATCGGGGAGGGGGAGGGGACGTCAGGTGGGGGGCGGAAGACGGGGAGAAGGGGCCGGGCAAGGGTCCTGCCGCGTTACCTACGGGCGGCTGCCGTACTCGACCGGCACCAGTTCGAGGAACATCTGGGAGGGGCGTCCGCTCATCCTCATCCTCACCAGGTCCAGGCCCGCGAACGCGGAGGCGAGCAGGGGGAACAGCGGGTGCCGCGTCACCGGCCGCTCGGCCGAAATCGTCACCCACCCCCTGCGCGCCAGCGCGGCCAGTACGCTGGTGGCCCAGAACGGCGCCCCCTGCGTGTAGGAGAACCGGCGCACGACGAACCCGCTCGCCTCGGCCAGCTTCGTGAAGTTCCGCCGGTCGAACAGGACCCAGTGCCTCGGGCAGTGGTAGCCACCCCAGTCGCGGTGCCGGAACAGCCGCGCGTCCCAGCTGTCGGTGTTCGGCGTCTTGATCAGAACCGTGCCCTGAGGGGTGAGATGGCGGCGCAGCGTGCGCAGCACCTGGCCAGGCTCGCTGACGTGCTCGATCAGGTTGATGAGAAGGATGAGGTCGAAGCGGTCGTCTGTGGCGTAGTCCTCGACACGGCCGCAGAAGTAGTGGTGCCCCCGCGAGACGGCCCGGGTACGGGCTTCCGGGTCGAGGTCGACGACCTGTGTGAACGTGACGCGGGAGTCGAGCCCGCGCACCACGTCGAGCTGCCGGCCGTCCCCGCCGCCCACGTCCAGAACGCTCAGGCGTGTGCCGGACAGCCCGAACAGGATGCGGCGGAAGCGCAGGGCGTCCAGGGAGTCCTTGATCCGGTGGACGAACGACCGCTCCTCGGCGCTGTAGGCGTAGTAGTTGGGGGGATAGATCTGGCCGAGCCGGTCGACCGGCATGGGGTCGATGAACACGACGCCGCACGAGTCGCAGCGGTAGTAGTCGAACTCCTCGTCGGTGGTGCGGTACTCGACGTCGCGCGCCCGCGCCCACCGGCGTGCCGTTTCACCGTCACACGCCGGGCACGTGGGCGCCGGATTCCCGCTGTACCGGCCCGCCACCGGCCGCGGCGCGGTGGACTCGCTCATATCCGGTCCAGTTGGCGCCAGGCGCGGTAGTAGGTGGTCTGGCGCTGCCGCAGCAGAGGGGCGATCTCGGTGCCCATCAGGAATCTCTCCACTTCTCCGAGCCGGGTGAAGGACACGCTCGGGTCCCAGTGGTGCAGCAGGTGGCGGTTGAATCCCGCCGAACCGAAGACCGTCGCGAACGGGCCGCCGCCGAAGAGCCGGTTCACCGGCCCGTGGGCGACGCGCCGGTAGTCGGTGCTGTCATCGGCGAACTCGCTGCGATGTTCGAGCACCTGGCGCACCGTGTTGATCAGCGGCAGGAACACGAGCTGGCCGAGCACCCAGGAGACGGCCAGCGCGAACGCCCCCCGCCACAGGGCGCAGCCCACGATCGAGCCGTTGACCAGGCAGGCGGCCAGGAACACCGGGCCGAAGGACGCGGTCCTGCCGGTCTCCGCGGTCGGTGACTTGCTCCTCATCAGCTCGCGGTACTCCTTCAGGGCGCGGACCAGGCGGACGCCGGTGACCCCTTCGAGGAGGAACCGCGAATCGAGCGGAAGGAAGTAGCTGCGCTCGGGGTCCCGCGTCGTCCCGAGATAGCGATGGTGATCGAAATGCACTTTCCGGTAGGCCTTGACGTCCATTCCGACGAGGCTCCCGACGAAGATGTTCGTCAGCACATCGCTGGCCCGGCGGGCAGGCGCGAGGTTGTAGTGGGCGCCCTCGTGGAGGTAGGTCGTCAGGTAGTGCAGGCAGAAGCCGATCGCGAGGCCGCCGGCGACGGCCGGCGCGATCGCGGTGGGCAGCCTGCCGGCGGCGGTGCTCCCGAGCCATGCGACCGCGACCGCGGACAGCGCGAGTCCCAGGTGCCCCGCGAGAAGGGTTCCCCACACCACGCCCCAGCGCGGGCGCAGAGTACGGCGGAAATCCACGTATCTCCGGCCCGAGGTGTCGACCAGGGTGGACGGCCGCACCATGCCGATGTCGGCGACCGTCACCTCAGCCGGCATTCCACTCTCCCGCGTCGGAGGCCATGAGGCCAGAGACTCCTGAGTCGCACGGGCGATGCGCTCTCGCGATCAGCGAGACTCCCGGCAGCGACCTGACCGGCAGATAGCGTTCGGCGACGACCACGGCGGAGAGGGCCATGTTGACGAGAGGCGGCGTCTTCATGACGTCGGACCCGGAGATGTGCTTCCTGCGGCGGGCGACGATCGGCCTCAGCAGGACGTTCCAGCTCCACATGCGCTCCAGGACCAGGCGTTCCCCGGTCATCAGCGCGCGCAGCCCGTCCCGGGTGTAGCGGCGGAAGTGGCCGGACGCGACGTCGTGCGCCGACCAGAGCGCCATGTCGCAGGGCACCGTGACCAGCACGGTGCCTCCCGGCCGGAGCACGCGCACGAGCTCGCGGACGGCCCTGTCGTCCTCCTCGATGTGCTCCAGCACGTCGAACGCCAGGATGAGGTCGAAGTGCCCGTCGGGCAGAGGCAGGTGCCTCGCGTCGGCGTGGATCGCCGGCAGGCCGCGCGTGCGCGCGAGTTGCACGGCGGTCTCCGAGAAGTCCGCGACCAGCGCGTCCCACCCGTGCTCGATGAGAACGCGGGTGTTGCCACCCCCGGCCGCACCGATGTCCAGCGCCCGGCCCGGCCTGCCGAGGCGGCGAAGCTCACGGGCGAGGATGGCACGGCGCTCGCGGAACCACCAGTGCCGGTCCTCGAGTTCGAACGTGCGGCGGATCTCCGTGGCATCCATGTTCCCTCCAAGCGATCAGTGACCGGTTGTCTTCAGCGGGCGCCACCAGTCCGGACGGTCGCGGTACCAGGCCACGACCTCCGCCAGTCCCCGCTCGAAGTCGACCCGGGGTTCGAACCCCATCGCCCGGATCTTGGTGCTGTCCACGGAGTAGCGCCGGTCGTGGCCGAGCCTGTCCGGCACGCGGGCGATCCGCTCCTGGCCAACGCCGAACGCGGCGAGCAGCCGTCCGGCGAGCGCCCGGTTGGTGAGCTCCACCCCGCCGCCGATGTTGTAGATCTCGCCGGGCAGGCCTTTTTCCAGCACGAGCTGGATGCCTTGGCAGTGGTCGTCGACGTGGAGCCAATCGCGCACGTTCTCGCCGTCTCCGTACAGGGGGACCCGCAGCCCGTCGACCAGGTTGGTGACGAACAGCGGGATCATCTTCTCCGGGTGCTGGTAGGGGCCGTAGTTGTTGGTGCAGCGCGTGACCCGTACATCGAGTCCGTAGGTCTGGTGGTAGGCGCGGCACAGCAGGTCGGCTCCGGCCTTCGCGGCCGAGTAGGGCGAGTTGGGGAGCAGGGGCGCCGACTCGCTCCGGGACCCCACGGCGACGGACCCGTACACCTCGTCGGTGGAGACGTGGACGACGGTGGGCACGCCGGCCTCCAGAGCCGCCTGCAGGAGCCGCTGGGTGCCCTGCACGTTGGTCACCACGAAGTCCGCGGCGCCGGTTATCGACCGGTCGACGTGTGTCTCCGCCGCGAAGTTCACGATCGCGTCATGGCCGGGCACGACCTCGCGGAGCAGCCGGGCGTCGGCGATGTCCCCCTTGCTGAAGACGTAGCGCCGGTGTCCGGCGACGGGCTGGAGATTCGCCTCGTTGCCGGCGTAGGTGAGTTTGTCCAGCACCGTCACGTGGGCGCCGTCCCAGGCGGGGTAGGCGCCGGACAGCAGCGACCGCACGTAGTGGGAGCCGATGAACCCGGCCCCGCCGGTGACCAGGATCCTCATCCCCGCACCTGCACCCTGCTGTGGTCGCCGACCATGAGCTGGAGCGTGTTGGGCACGCCTTCGGACCTGGTGACCTCGACGTTGCGGCCGATCAGGGAGTACGTCAGCCGTGAGACCCCCCTGATGGTGGAGTCCTGCAGAACGATGGCGTACTCCACCTCCGCGTCCTCCACCACGCACCTGTCCCCGATCGAGGTGTACGGGCCGACGTACGAGCCGCTGATCCGGGCGTGGGCGCCGATGAGCGCGGGGCCGCGGATCACCGAGTCCCGTACCGAGGCTCCCGCCTCGATGACGACGCGCCCCGTGATGTCCGACAGTGCGTCCACTGTTCCGTGCGTCCGCGGCTCTAGGGCCTCCAGGACGATGCGGTTGCATTCCAGCATGTCCTGCAGGCGGCCGGTGTCCTTCCAGTAGCCGCTGACGAGGTGCGAATGAACCCGGAAGCCGTTGTCGACGAGCCACGTGATCGCGTCGGTGATCTCCAGCTCGCCGCGCGCGGACGGCGAGATCGCCCGGACCGCCTCGTGGATCCGGGGGGAGAAGGTGTAGACGCCGACGATCGCGAGGTCACTGCGTGGATCGTCCGGCTTCTCCGCGAGCGCGAGGATCTCGCCTCCCGGTCCGAGCTCGGCGACCCCGTAGAACTGCGGTTCCGTGACCTTGGTGAGCAGGATCTGGGCGTCGTAGTCTCCCTCGCGGAAGGCGTCGACCAGATCGGTGATGCCGCCGACCAGGAAGTTGTCGCCCAGGTACATCACGAAGGGCTCGTCGGCGAGGAACTCCCGTGCGATGAGCACGCAGTGGGCGAGCCCGAGGGGGGCCTCCTGCTGGATGTAGGTGACGTCGAGACCGAACGCCGAGCCGTCGCCGACCGCGTCGCGAACCTCACGGCCGGTGCTGCCGACGATGATGCCCACCTGGGTGATCCCGGCGTTCCGGATCGCTTCCAGCCCGTAGTAGAGCACCGGTTTGTTGGCGACGGGGACGAGCTGCTTCGCCGAGGTGTGGGTCAGCGGACGTAGCCTCGTCCCCTTGCCGCCGGCCAGAACGAGCGCTCTCATCGCTGACCTCATCCTTCCCGGGGAGCACATGGCCACGGTGGGCCGGCTGTCGGCCCGAATCTATGGCCGACGGGATTCAGAGCTCCCGGACGACGTCCGCCTTTGCCGAAGAATGTGCGCCGGATTGCCGGTACCAGGCATGCCTTCCCGCGACCGCGGAAGGTCCACGAGAGAGGATTGTGGGCGGCATCTGGGAGATGATCGGGGGATCAATGTCGGTGTCGGTCGTTATACCGTGTTACCGCTCCGCGAGAACTCTTCCGGCGCTGGTGGGCAGGCTCATACCGGTTCTCCGTCAGCTCTCCGTCCGTCACGAGGTGATCCTCGTCGTCGACGGAAGCCCGGACGACACCTGGAGGACCGCGGCCGAGCTCGCCTCCCGGGTCGGCGCCGTCCGCGCGATCCATCTCTCGCGCAACTACGGCCAGCACAACGCCCTCGTGGCGGGCATCAGGGAGGCGGTGTTCGACGTCGTCGTCACGATGGACGACGACCTGCAGCACCTGCCGGAGCAGATTCCTCTCCTGCTGGCCACTCTCGAAGGCGACCGGCTCGATCTGGTGTACGGCGTGCCGCACGAGGAGGAGCACGGGTCCGTGCGAAGCCTCGCGTCCCGGTCGGTGAAGGGCGCCATGGCGGTCGCGCTGGGAGTGCGGGCCGCCCGCGCGATCAGCGCCTTCCGTGCCTTCCGTACGTGCCTGCGCGACGGATTCGAGGAGCTGTCGGGACCGCATGCGTCCATCGATGTGGCTCTGTCCTGGGCGACCACTCGGGTGGGCTCGGTCAAGGTCCATATGAGCGAGCGCCATCACGGGCGAACCGCCTACACGCCGCGCCTGCTCGTCCGGCATGCGATGAACATGCTCCTCGGTTACAGCACCACGCCCCTCCGGGTGGCGAGCTGCCTCGGGTTCCTCGTCGGTGTCGTTGGCCTGCTCCTCGGCTGCGCCGTCCTGTGGAGCTTCCTCGCGGGCGACACCACGGTGGCCGGATTCACCACGATCGCCTCGATGGTCGCCATCTTCTCCTCCGCCCAGCTGCTGTCCATCGGAGTCCTCGGCGAGTACGTCGGCCGGATTCACGGCAACGGCATGGGCCGGCCCACCTATGTGGTGCGTGAACGTGCCGGCTCACCGGCCCCCGCCGACGTCCCCTGGCAGCAGGGCGGAGTCAAGTAGCACAGCGTTCAGGGGATGATGCGCCTGCTCTTGACCAGGTGAACGGTGAGGACGGCGCTCACGGGCTCGAACCCGTATCGCGCCCACGCCCTCTGCACCCGGGTGTTGTGCACCTGGGTGGAGATGAGGATCTCTTCGGCGCCGCGGGCCAGCGTGCCGTCCTCGATTCCCTTCAGCAGGTGCGCGTACAGGCCCTGCCCCTGCGCCTCGGGCACGACCCCGGCGAGCAGGATCTCCGTCCGCGGGCCTTGCTCGTCGAGCGTCGCGAGTCCGAGGTGGGCGGCGGCGGTCCCGAGTGCGAGGCAACTCCCCTCGGCGGCGGACCTCAGCGCCCATTCCTGGTACCCGGCGAGTGCCTCGGTGGCGCCGAACAGGGGATTGGCCGAGTAGTGACTGCCGTAAGCGGCGAAGATCTCGGACACGAGCGTGGCCACGGCGGCCGCGTCGGTGAGCGTGGTCGTCCGCAGGCCCTGTGCCGGCTCGGGCCGGCGGCCGTCCCCCGGCCGCAGACGCCAGTACGAAAGGGAGTCGGCGAATATCGCGGTGCGGCCGAGCAGGGCGAGCTTCGCGAACCAGTCGACCCGGTCCGCCGGGTAACGGAGCACGATGACGTCCGCCGCGGACAGGAGCACGGCTTCCCGGACCATGGTGAACGAGGCGGGGTGCTCGGCGTGGACGGTGAGGCGCTCGACCGAGCATCCGAAACGAGCGGACTCCAGAGGCGAGGCCACGGCCCGCGTGCCGAGCCCGTCACACCCCACCGTCAGCGCATCTTGTAGGTCTGGACGGCGTCGATCACCCGTGTCACCCCGGCCTCGCCGAGATCGGCGAACAGCGGCAGCCGTACCAGGCGGTCGGCGACCTGCTCGGTGACCGGGCAGCCGCCCGGGGCCACGCGCCCGTACCGCAGGGCGGCGGGAGCGGTGTGCAGCGGCTGGTAGTGGAACGCCGCCTGTACGCCCTTACCGGCCAGGTGGTCGATGAGCGCCTGGCGGTTCCGCAGGTCAGGCAGGAGCAGGTAGTACAGATGGGCCGGATGCGCGCACCCATCCGGGACCACCGGCTGGGCGACCTCGTGCTTCGCCGCCCAGCCCGCCAGTTCCTCGTGATACCGGCGCCAGATGGCGTGGCGGCGGAACTGGATGTCGTCGAAGCACTCCAGCTGGGAGGTCAGTTGCGCGGCGAGCACGTCGGACGGCAGGTAGCTGGAGCCGATGTCGATCCACCGGTACTTGTCCACCTGGCCGCGGAAGAACCGGCTGCGGTCCGTGCCCTTCTCCCGGATGATCTCGGCCGGGGCCACCAGGGCGGCATCGTTGAGGAGCAACGCGCCGCCCTCGCCGCACTGCACGTTCTTCGTCTCGTGGAAGCTCTGCGCGGCCATGCGGCCGAACGACCCGAGGGGCCGGCCCCGGTAGTGCCCGCCGAGTCCGTGCGCGTTGTCCTCGATCACGGTGAGGCCGTGCCGTTCGGCGATCTCGCCCACGGCCTCCATCGCGCAGGCGACACCGGCGTAGTGGACGACCACGATGGCTCGGGTCCGTTCGCTGATCGCGGCCTCGACCAGCCTCTCGTCGATGTTGAGGGTGTCAGGCCGGCAGTCGACGAACACCGGCACCGCCCCGCGCAGGGCGAAGGCGTTGGCCGCCGACACGAAGGTGAACGACGGGACGATGACCTCGTCGCCGGGTCGCAGGTCGAGCAGGATCGCCGACATCTCCAGCGCGTGAGTGCAGGACGTGGTCAGCAGGACCTGGCACGACCCCGTCATCTCCCGCAGAAGTTGGGCCGCCCGCCGGGTGAACGGCCCGTCGCCGGAGGTGAATCCCTGGCGCAGGACCTCCGCGAGGTAAGGGAGCTCGTTCTTCGAGATATGCGGTCGATTGAATGGAATGGTCGCAAGACCGGTCATGCTCACCATCGCATTGAACATTGACCGGCCTTGCCGACACACGAGGTGACCGCACCACGTGGCAAGCTCTTACCCAAGCCTTACGCCTACATCGCGGAGCCGCCCTCCGGCTCACCCCGGTGCGCCCGTTAGCTGGCGGTGAACATGACGTCCACCCAGTAGTTCGCGGATTGGTAGGTGCTGGTGGGGAAAGTGTTCGTCGGAGTGTAGACATAGACCCCGTTTCCGCCCTCATCGCCGTCCGCCAGCGCGTACAGGGAGCCGCTCGTGTATTGAGAAGTGAAGTAGGGGACCGTGGCCGAGAAGAACCCTGATGTGGTCTGGTAAGAGGCCACGTACGTGGTGTTGGCGGTGATCGGCACGGGGGTGGCGAAGTTCGCCTGCTGCCAGCCGGACGCGGTCTCGCCGGTGAAGGTCGCGTTGGCGAGCAGCGAGCCGCCGCTGGTCCACAGGCTGCCGGTGTGGGTGCCGGTGTTCAGCGACCCCTTGTAGAACCGGATGCCGTTGATGGTCCCGTTCGTGGTGGCCCTGAATTTCACGCCGACCACGAGGGGACGGGAGTCTGGTACGGACGGCACGGCCGGCGTGGCCGAGTTGTCCCACAGGCTTTTCGACGGCACGAAGACGACGTCGACCCAGTAGTTGCTGGACTGATAGGTGTTGGATGGGAAGGCGTTCGTCGAGTTGTAGTTGTAGACTCCGTTGCCGCCCTCCGCGCCGTCCGCGAGTGCCAGCAGCGGGTCATTCGTGTATTGCGTGGTGAAGTACTGCAGCGTGTACGAGAAATGCCCGCTCGTCGTGAGATAGGACGCGATGTAACTGGTGCCGGCGGTGATCGGCACGGGGGTGGCGAAGTTCGCCTGCTGCCAGCCGGACGCGGTCTCGCCGGTGAAGGTCGCGTTGGCGAGCAGCGAGCCGTCGCTGGTCCACAGGCTGCCGGTGTGGGTGCCGGTGTTCAGCGACCCCTTGTAGAACCGGATGCCGGTGATCGTGCCGCTGACCGTGGCCTTGAACCTCACGCCGAGCACGACGGGCAGGGTGTCGGTATTGGATGCGACGGCCGGCGTGGCCGTACTGTCCCAGAGAGCGGTCGTGACGGCCTGGAGCACCTGGGCCGATGAGCTCGGGGCGAAGTGGATGATCGCCTGTCCGTTGGGAGTGTCGCCACCCAGGTAGACGGCGGTGATCGGATGCTGTCCCGCCGCGAGGCTCGATACCGTGAGCACGGCCGGTCCCGAGCCTGACTGGGTGCCGGAGCCGATGATGGTCGCGCCGTCCTTGAAGGCCACCTGACCTTGCGGCACGACCGAGCCGGAAACCGCGCTGACCGTGGCGGTCAAGGTGATCGACTGCCCCCTCTGGGCGGGGTTGGCCGTCGTGGTCAGAGTGGTCGTGGTCGGAGGGTCGTTCGGCACGGTGACGCGGGTGTTCGGAGGGTTGCTGGTGCCCTGGAGGGCCGCCGTGCCGTTGAGGGCGAAGATCCGGCCGAAGACGGCGGCACCGCTGCTCACCGTGACGGAGTTCGTGGCCAGCACGTTCCCCCGGAAGGTGCTAAGCGTGCCAAGGGTGCCCGAATCGGTGAGCTGCCAGAACACGTTGTTCGCTTGGGCGCCGTTGATGAGATCGATGTTGCTGACGTTCGCGGTGGTGAGGGTGACGGATCGGAAGATGAAGATGGCATCCGGGTTGCTCTGCGCGTCGAGCGTGAGCGTCCCGGTTATCTGGAAGTTCCCGCCGGTGGGGGTGTAGACCCCAGGCGTCTGGGTGGTCCCGCCGAGTTCGGCGGCGACGGTGACGACAGGAGTCCGTCCGGCGACGTCGTTGTAGGCGGCGACCAGATCGCTCTTGGCCGCCGAGGCGGTGGCGTCACCCGCGTGGGTCGCGCCGCTCACGGTGCCGGGAGGGAAGCCCGTCACCGAGGTGCCGGGGCTGGTTCCGAGGTCTCCGGTGATCGAGGTGAGGTTGGTATTCGTCACCGCGGTGCCGGCCAGGACCCCGAAGGACGCGGCGCTGCCGAGGCTCACCGGTGACTGTGCCGCGCTCGCGCCGGATGGGGTCGTGACGACCACGACCATCGCGAGCAGGGAGGAGAGGACGGCGGCGAGGCACGACCTGCCGATGTGTGGACGGATGGAGGAACTGCTGGCGCTGCGCTTGGGCTTCGACATGGTAATCAACTTTTCGACGACGTGGCGCTTGGTCAGTGGCCGGCCTGAGCCGTGCTGAGGCTCGGCCTTGTGATCGTGGCGGAGCTGGTGTCCGAGTCGTCTTATCTGTCGTACATGGCGAAGAAACGGTTGTTACACAGATTGACAATTAATCGGATGTGTAACAATTGCGCCTTTTAATGATGTCGACTACGGGCCCACGTTCGATCATAGGAGATTTCTGGTGTTGTGCTGTGTTGTGGACTTTACACTCGCATGGCCTTATCTCCATTACTTAAGGGGCTCGAATAGACTTCGCGTGTTTCATATGGTGATTTAGGGGAGTCTGGCGTTCGGCCCGTTCAAGCGAGGTGGTGGGGAGACACCTGGTGTGCGCGAGTCGCTAGCTCCCGCGGTTGAGCACCTGCTGGACCAGTACGGGTGACTGGCTCGGCGCGAAGTGGACCCACTGATCGTCGACGGCGGTGCCCCCGCTGACGTACACGGCGGTGATCTGGCGTGGGCCGACAAGGAGTGCGGAGGTCGTGAACGTCGCGACCGCCGAGCTGTTGAGTGGCGCCGAGCCGATGACGGTGGCGCCGTCCTTGAAGCTCACCACACCGGTGGGGAGGAACGAATCGACGTTCCCGTGAACCGTGGCGGTGAAGGTGACGGGATCGCCCTGCTGGGATGGGTTCGGCGAGGAGGTCAAGGTCGTGGTGGTCGGCGGGTCGTCCGGGGCGGTGATGCGAGTGGCCGGCCCGCTGGTGGTGCCGTCGATCGTGACCATGTTGTGGAGGGCGATGGTGCGGCCGTACATGGCCGTGCCCGTGGTCACCGCGATCGAGTTCGCCGCCATGAGGTTCCCCCGGAAAGTGGCGTACCTTCCCAGGGTCGCCGAGTCGCCCACCTGCCAGATGACATTGTCGGCCTGGGCGCCGTTGACGAGGTCGATGTTGCTGACCCTCTCCGCGACCAGTGATGTGGCCTGGAAGATGAAGGTGGCGTCCGGGTTCGCCTGGGCGTCGAGGTGGAGCGTCCCGCTCAGGGTGAAGTTGCCGCCCGGTGTGCGGTAGACACCGGAGGTCATCGTCGAGCCGTTGCCGAGGGCCGCGGGCACGGTCGCCGTGGGCGTCCGGCTCGCGGCGTCGTTGTAGGCGGCGGCCGCGGCGGCCATCTCCCTTTGCGCCTCGGCGTTGTTCAGATCCATTGACCCCCGCACCTGGCCGGGCGGGAAGCCGCTCACGAAGGTTCCCGGGGTCACGTTGAGGTCCCCGGTCACCGTGACCTTGTTCCTGGCGGTCACCGCCCTCCCGGCCATGACCGTGCAGTCCATCGCGTCGCCGAGCTCGACAGGTCGCACCGCGGCACTCGGGCCGCGGGACGCGTCCGCCGTGGCGCTCGAAGAGCGCGGGGCGGCCGGGCCGACCGCCACGGCGCCCGAGATGGGCGGAGCGAGGGACGGGACCGCCATGACGACGGCCGAGACGATCACCGCCGACCGGGAACGACCGGTATTCCTGCCGAGAATACGCGGGCAAGTGGTACTTATCATGCTGTCGTTCCTTCTCCGTTATCAATGTCATTTGAATCGGCGACCCACGTCACTATTGCCGGTCTTGCGGCGCCTGCCCGAACGACACGCCCGGATCGCCGCAGGATCGACGGTATAAGAAGGCCCGCCTTTTACAGTCGTTCCTGTACTTTTTCGAAACGTCGGGGGTATCTGATATGGGAGACAAGCTGGTCGTCGTCGGGCAGGGTTATGTGGGCCTGCCCTTGGCGATGCGGGCGGTCGAGACCGGATTCGACGTCGTGGGCATCGACGTGGACGAGTGGCGTGTCAAGCGGCTGAACGCCGCCGAGTCCTATGTCGAGGACGTCAGCGGCCGCGTGCTCGCCGCCGCGCATTCGTCTGGACGTTATCTCGCCAGTACGGACTACACCGCCGCGGAAGGGTTCGACGTCTGCGTGATCACCGTGCCCACGCCTCTCCGCGACGGCGCTCCTGACCTGCGTCACATCGGCTCGGCCGGCGAGTCCATCGCGCCGCTGGTGCGGCGGGGCGCCACGGTGATCCTCGAGTCCACCACCTATCCGGGCACCACCGAGGAGCACCTGCGTCCGCTGCTCGAGACAGGCTCCGGTCTGCGCACGCCCGAGGACTTCTTCCTCGGTTACAGCCCGGAGCGGATCGACCCGGGGAACGGCCGGTGGCGGCTCGACAACACGCCGAAGGTCGTGTCCGGCATCGACGAGGCTTCCCTGGACAGGATTCAGGCGTTCTACCGGCGAATAGTGCAGGAGGTCGTCCCCGTCTCCTCCCTGCAGGTCGCCGAGCTCTGCAAGCTTCTGGAGAACACTTTCAGGCACGTCAACATCGCCCTGGTCAACGAGCTGTCCATCTTCGCGCAGCAGCTCAGGATCGACGTCTGGGAAGCGATCGACGCCGCCTCCACCAAGCCGTTCGGCTACATGCGCTTCACCCCCGGGCCCGGCGTCGGCGGTCACTGCCTGCCGATCGACCCGTCCTATCTGTCATGGAGGGTCAAGCGCAGTCTGGGGCACAACTTCAGGTTCGTGGAGCTGGCGAACGATATCAACGACCACATGCCGGACAACGTCGTGCAGCGGCTGAGCCTCGCGCTCAACCAGAGGCGTAAGGCGATCAACGGCAGCCGGGTCCTCGTGCTCGGAGTCGCCTACAAGAAGAACGCGGGAGACTGCCGCGAGTCGCCCGCGATCGAGGTGACCAAGGCCCTGTGCAAGCTCGGCGCGGATGTGAGAGTCGTGGATCCGTACGTCGACAGCTCCCTGCTTCCGGCCGAGATGGACATGGTGCGGTTCACCGAGACAGAGCTGGCCCAGGCGGACGCGGTCCTGGTCCTCACCGACCACGACTGCTTCGACTACGGCCTCGTGCAGCGGGCGAGCCCCTTCGTCTTCGACGCGCGCAACCGCTGCAGGGGCCCCAACGTCGAGTGCCTGTGAGTCCGGGTGCTTCCGGCCCCCGGGTGATCGCCCGGGGGCCGGGCACCTGTGGCCACGCCGTTCAGCGGCCGATGCCCGCGGAGACCCGGCTGACCACGCCACGCGGCACGTACCTCGCGATCGCCGTGATCACCTTGTACCTCGGGTCCGGCACGCTCACGGGCAGGCCGCGGGCGAAGTCGCGCATGGCGGCGTCCACCACGCGATCGGCGGAGAGCCAGAGGAACGCGGGAATGCCGGAGGTGTCGATCGCCGCCCGCTCGTGGAACTCGGTCCGCACGAACCCCGGGCACAGGGCCATGACGTGGACGCGCGACTCCGGGACCTGCGAGGCGAGCGACTCGCTGAAGGTGACCACCCAGGCCTTTGAGGCGCTGTACGTGCCATGCGGGAAGAACGCCCCCACGGAGGCGACGTTGATCACTCCGCCGCGACCCCGCGCCCGGATGGCGGGCAGCGCGGCCATGGTCAGCCGCAGCACCGCCTCGCAGTGCACACGCAGCATGGTCACCTCGTCGGCCACCGGCACGTCGAGGGCCGCGCCGGAGTGGCCGAAGCCCGCGTTGTTGACCAGCAGGTCGACCCCCTCGCGCAGCCGCATCTCCACGGCGGTGACCCCCTCGCCGGTGGCGAGGTCGGCGGCGAGCGCCTCGGCCGCCACGCCGTACCGGCGGTGCAGCTCGGAGGCCGCCGAGGCGAGTCGCTTCTCGTCGCGGGCGACCAGCACGAGGGAGAACCCGTCGGCGGCCAGCCTGCGTGCGAAGGCGGCGCCGAGGCCGGCGGTCGCGCCCGTGATCAGTGCGGTAGGCATGCCCGTCAGGATATGGGCTTTCCGGACCCACGCGGGCGGCCCGGCGCGCGGGCATGCCGGCCCGGTACGGGGCATGAGCACCGCGCCGGCCCCCGGTGGCAGAGGCGTCGGCACACCCGCCACCGGGGGTCACGGGATCAGAGGGTCTCGTCGCGGCTGGAGCGGTGGGGGATCCTCTCGGCGGGGACCACGCCCATGCGTCCCGCCTGGAAATCCTCGAAGGCCTGGACGATCTCGTCCCGGGTGTTCATCACGAACGGGCCGTACCGCGCGATCGGCTCCCTGATCGGCAGGCCGCCGAGGACGAGGACCTCCCATCCACGCGCGCCGGCCACCGGCTGGGAATCCGCGGCGCGCAGGGTCAGCGCCTCGCCGCGCGGCCCGAAGACGGCGAGCCGCCCCTCGTCCAGCGGAGTGCTCTCCGCACCGACGGTGCCCCGCCCGTTGAGGACGTACACCATCGCGTTGAAGTCGGCCGGCCATGGCAGGTCCAGCCGCGCGCCCGGCGCCACGGTGGCGTGCAGGTAGGTGATCGGCGTGTAGGTGACGCCCGGCCCTTCGTGTCCGGCGAGGGAGCCCGCGATCACCCGGACCAGCGACGAGCCGTCCGCGCTCGACAGGAGCTTGACGTCACTCCTGTTGATGTCCTGATAGCGCGGGGGCACCCACTTCTGCTCGCGGGGCAGGTTGACCCACAGTTGCACGCCGTGGAAGAGGCCGCCCGAGGCGACCAGCTCCGGAGGCGGCTGCTCGATGTGCTGCAACCCGCTTCCCGCCGTCATCCATTGCGTGTCGCCGTCGGAGATCAGGCCGCCGCCGCCCGTGGTGTCCTGGTGCTGGAAGGCGCCGTCGATGATGTAGGTCACCGTCTCGAAGCCTCGGTGGGGGTGCCAGGGCGTGCCCATCGCCTCGCCCGGCGCGTACTCCACCGCGCCCATATGGTCGAGCAGGAGGAAGGGGTCGGCCAGCGAGAGGTCGACTCCCGGGAAGGGGCGGCGCACGGCGAAACCTTCCCCCTCAAGGTGGTGCCGCGCGGTGATGACCCTGGCCACCGGACGCCAGGCCGTGGTGGCCTCGGGCAGTCGCGGGAGCCTTGCGAGAGTCAGGGTGTCAGCGGTGACGGCCGGCATGGGAGCCCTTCTTCCTGGCTGTGGCGTGCGTCGCCCGACCTTCCCGGTCGGGCGTCGCGCCTCGTGGACGAGGATGCTCCGCACAACAGAAGTTGACGTTTCAACTATTCCCGGCGGTCGCGATGCTGGGCTCTGTAACAAGACGAGCTAGGTTTCCGGCAAGATTTGGTCAAGATTTCCAAAATCTTCGGAGGGGAGGACGCCGGGAAAGCGGGCACAACAACCATGTTGGCCCGCAAAGCGGAGGTAAGGCCCCTGTGGAAAGAGCGCGGGTGGGGTCTCGGCTGATCAGGTCGGCGGCGATGTCCGCTGTGCTGATCGCCGGGGTGGCCGGTTGTGGTGGTGCCGATTTCACATACGTCATGGGCAACGACGGGCAGAGCTACTTCAAGGTGCCCGCCACGTGGCAGAAGGTAGACCAGAAAGCGCTCGACCGGAAGGTCTTCGGCGACATGACCTCCGCCACGGCCCAGGTACGAAAACAGCTCTCCTGGACGGTCGCCTACGACGGCTTCAGCCGGCCGTCGGCCGACCACCTGCTCGACTCGGAAGGTTCCGACGAGCCCTTCGCCTTCGCGATGGTGTCGAACCTCACCGAGTCGGAGCGGGACGCGGTCTCCCTGGACGTCCTGCGCAACGCGGCGATGCTGCCGGTCGTGGTCAGCGACGACCTCCGCAAGCAGATGGAGGAGACCGCCGGGTATCCCTTCAAGGACTTCGAACTCCTCAGCGACGAGGTGCTCCCACCCAAGGACGGCGTGCGAGGCGTCCACCTGGTCTACAACTTCAAGGTGCTCGGAGGCCCGGTTCAGACCTTCGACCAGACCGCCTACCTCGCCGCGGACGGCAGTCGCGTATCCGTCCTCCTCATCCGCTGCTCCGCCACGTGCTACCAGAGCCGGACGCAGGAACTCGACAGGATCGCGCAGTCCTTCAAGGTCAAGCGAATTCCTGGGTGACCGGATGAGGAGCCCCGATGACACACGCCCCCGCGCCTGAGCAGCCCACGGGACTGCGCGCACCCGACTCCGGGCCCGACTCCACCACCAGGCGCACCATGGCCTTCTGGGACCGGATCAAGATCCTGCTCGTGCTGGCGCTCGCGTTGCTCGTGCTCGTCTGGCATGACATGGCCTCGTTCGAGGGCATCATGCCGTTCGGCGACGCCGTGCGAGACGTCACGGCGAGCCGGGCCGGGTCGATCATCCTGTCGCTGATGGGCGCGGAGGTCGTACGGCAGATCCACTTCCTGATGAGCGAGCGGTCGGCGTCCTACCACCGGTTCTGGACCACGAAGATCTTCGGAGGCTTCGAAAGGTGGACGCGGCGCCGGTTCAGCGACTGGAATCGCTACCGCATCGCCAGGGCGCTGAAGTGGCTGTTCTGGATTGTGCTCCTCGCGCTGGTGCTGGGCCAGATCCTCGACGTCTCCCCGGCGCTCGCGCTCTTCCAGGCGCCCGCCCTGCTCTGGCAGGTGCTCCCGTACGGGCTGCAGCTCGCCTTCGGGTTCTTCTTCGTCATCATCCAGTTCGTCGGGCTCTTCTGGTTCATGTCCAGGGGCGGCGTCGAGACCTACTTCCCCGACGACATCAAGACCCGCTTCTCCGACGTGTGGGGCCAGGACCACGTCGTCGAGCGGGTGAAGGAGAACATCGTCTTCCTGGAGAAGCCCGACGAGATCGAGGCCAAGGGCGGGTACGTGCCGAGCGGCCTGCTCCTGTGGGGCCCGCCCGGCACGGGCAAGACCCTGATGGCCGAGGCGGTCGCGGGCGAGACCGGGCGGCCGTACGTCTTCGTGGACCCCGGCGCCTTCGTCAACATGTTCATGGGCATCGGCATCCTGAAGGTGAAGTCACTGTTCAGGAAGTTGCGCAAGCTGGCGCTCCGGTACGGCGGCGTGATCGTCTTCTTCGACGAGGCCGACTCGCTCGGCAGGCGCGGCGCGCTCGCCCAGCAGGGGCCGCCCGGAGGCGGCGGCTTCGCGGTGGGCGCGCCGTTCCAGACCGCGGGCTGCCACGGGTTCACCTACCTGTCGAGCGACACCAGGGACGTGCTGACCAGGCATGCGCTCGCCGGGTCCGGCGCCGCGGCGTCCGAGCCCGGCCGCGACCGCGTCGTCTCCCCGATGGGCATGATGGGCGGGAGCGGCGACCAGGGCACGTTGCAGGCGCTCCTGACCGAGCTGTCCGGCCTGAAGAAGCCGCGCGGCTTCATCAACCGCTACGTCCGGCGGCTGCTCGGCATGCGCCCCAAGCCGCCGCCGAAGTACCGGATCATGGTCATGATGGCCACCAACATGCCCAACTCGCTCGACGAGGCGCTGCTGCGGCCGGGCCGCATCGACCGCATCTACAAGGTGGGCTACCCGTCCAAGGCCGGGCGCGTCCGTACCTACCAGGGCTACTTCGACAAGGTCCGCCACGAGCTCACCCCCGAGCAGATGGACAAGCTCGCCACGATCACTCCGTACGCCACGGGCGCCACCATCAAGGACCTGGTGAACGAGTCGCTCATCACGGCCATCCGCGGCGGGCGCGAGGTCATCACCTGGGCGGACGTCACGACCGCCAAGCGGCTGAAGCAGCTCGGGCCGCCCGAGGACGTCGAGTACATCGAGCGCGAGCGCCACGCCGTGGCCGTGCACGAGGCCTGCCACGCCGTGGCCGCCTACCGCACCCGCCAGCACCTGGAGATCGACATCGCGACCATCGAGAAGGGCGCCGACTACCTCGGCATGGTCTCCAGCATCAAGCCCGAGGACCAGTTCACCCGCTGGCGCAGCGAGTACGAGTCGGACATCATCGTGTCGCTCGCGTCCCTGGCCGGCGAGCGCATGTTCTTCGGCGAGGACAACTCCTCCGGCGTCTCGGGCGACCTTGAGAGCGCGACCATGGTCACCGGCCTCATGGAGGCCTACTGGGGCATGGGCGTCGGCGTCGCGTCGCTGGCCGCGCTCCAGCAGCTCGGCATCAGGGACGGCAAGGCGGCCCCCCGGCCGGGCGGCACCGGCGGCATCGGGTACACCCAGGAGCCCGGCGGGCGCCGCGATCACCTCACCCCCGACATGCTCGCCGAGCGCATCGAGTACAACCTCGCCAGGATCCTGAAGAAGACCGAGGAACTGCTGAAGGACAACCGCCGCGAGGTGCTGTGCGTCGCGCACGCGCTGGAGCAGCACAAGACGCTCAACGGCGACGACGTGATCGCGGTGATCGAGGGCACACGCGGCCCGCTGGTCGACGGCTCGCTCTACACCTCGGAGGAGTTCTACGAGGAGCTGGAGGCCTACCACGAGGTGGCCGCCGCCGCGCACCGCACGCACAGCCACGTCACCTCCGCGCTGCCCCAGCCGAGGCCGGCCAGGCTTCCCCAGCCGGTCATCGCCGGCCAGGTGGCCCCGCAGCAGGGCCCGTACGGCGCCCCGCAGACCGGCCCCTACGGCACACCGCAGCCGGGCGTCGCGGACGGCCCGTGGTTCGCGCCGCCCGGCAACGGTCACACCGCCGCCGTGGCTCCCTCGGCCAACGGTGGCTCCTCGCCGGAGTTCATCCCGTGGAGCCCCGAACGGCCCCAGGCCGCCCAGTCGCCGCCGCTGCCCGTCCCGCCTCCGGCTCCGCGCAGGTCGCGACGGCCCGTCTTGATCGCCCTGGCGTCCGCCGCGGCGCTCGTGGTGTTCGTGCTCCTCGGGCTGGTCCTGTTCGGGGGGAACCCGGCGACGGGCGCGGACGGCGCGGCGACCGCCTCGTCCACGGGCGGGATCGTGGCGGTGATCGTCGTGGCGGTGCTGCTACTGGCCGGGGCCGGCGTCGCGGCCCTCATGATCCGCGGCCAGCAGGCCGGGCGGCTCAGGGCCGAGCAGTCCAGGGACCGCGCCGTCGAGCGGGCACAGCTGCTCGCGGCCGCCATGGAGCCCGAGACCGCCATGCGCCTCCTCGGCTACGACGGCCGCGACAGCCAGAACGGAGGCTGAACGACGACCGCGACGGCCGCGTCGGCCGGAACGGAGGCTGACCTTCCGGCGGGCGCGACGACTGGAACCGACGTCGGCGGGACGGAGCCTGACATTCCGGCGGGCGCGGCGGCCGGGGTCGTCTAGAGGCGGAACTCCAGGTCGGGGATGATCTCGGCGACGTCCATCTGGGCCTTCTGGAGGCGGCCCGAGTAGTCCCAGTTCATCGCCTGCCAGCGGGTGAACTGGTCGAGCACCCACACGCCCGACTGGCGGCTGCCGTTGCCCGACTTGCCGTTGCCGCCGAAGGGCAGGTGCGCCTCGGCGCCCGAGGTGGAGTTGTTGACGCTGACCATGCCCGCCCCGATGCCCGCGCGGAACCGGAACGCCGCCTTCGGGTCGGTGGTGTAGATCGAGGACGAGAGCCCGTAGCCGGGGCGGTTGGCCAGCTCGACCGCCTCGTCCAGGCTGCCGAACGAGGTGACGCCGACGATGGGCCCGAAGGTCTCCTCCAGGAACAGGCGGTCCCCGTGACGCAGGCCGTCCACGACGACCGGGTGGTAGTACAGTCCGCCGGCGCCGTCGAAGCCGCCGCGCGGGTTGTCCCCGGTGATCCGCCCGGTCGGGCCGGTGACCACCGTGTGGTGCGGCTGGATCCAGCCGAGGTACTCCTCGTAGCGCTCGGCGAAGCGGTGGTCGAGCATCGGGCCGTAGAGGACGTCGCCGGCGGGATCCCCGACCGTCGCCTCCCGCACGGCGCGCGCGTACCGGCCGACGAACTCGTCGTGCACCGACCGGTGCACCAGCACGGTGCCGAGCGAGGTGCAGCGCTGCCCCGCCGTGCCGAACCCCGAGAACAGCGCGCCCTCCACGGCCAGGTCGAGGTCGGCGTCGGGCATGACGACCATGGGGTTCTTGCCGCCGAGCTCCAGGCAGGGCGACTGGAGGTGCCGCCCGCACAGCGCGCCGATCTCGCGGCCGACGGCGGTCGACCCGGTGAAGCCGACCTTCTGCACGGTGCCCTCCGTGAGCGCCGCGTCCAGCCCGGCGAAGGTGGAGGGGCCGTCGGCGAACACGACGTTCAGCACCCCGTCGGGCAGCCCGGCCGCCACGAACAGCCGGTAGAGCGCGTGCGCGGAGGCCGAGGCGTACTCGGCGGGCTTCCACACCACGGCGTTGCCGCACAGCAGGGCGGGGACCAGGTACCAGCTCGGCACCGCGACGGGGAAATTGCCCGCCGTGATCACCGCGGCCACCCCGACGGGCACCCGGAAGGTGAAAAGGTTCTTGTCGGGCATCTCCGAGGGAATCGTCTGGCCGTACATGCGCCGGCCCTCGCCGAGGAAGAAGTCGCAGGTGTCGACGATCTCCCTCACCTCGCCCAGCGCCTCGGCGTACGGCTTGCCGATCTCGGCGGTGACCAGCCGCGCCAGGGTCTCGGCGTTGGCCTCGACCAGCCGGCCGATCGAGGCGATCACCCGGCCGCGTACGGGCGCGGGCACCCGGGCCCACTCGCGCTGCGCGGCGGCGGCGACGCTACAGGCCCAGGCGAAGGAGGCGGCCCCGGCGAGCTGGACCCGGGCCACGGTCTCGGCGGTCCTGGCCGGGTTGACCGAGTCGTAGGTCGTGGCGTTGGGGTCGTCGGCGGCCTTGCCACCGACGACGGAGACGATCTGGCGGGTCACCGTTGACCTCCTCGCATGGGCGCTTGCCTGCATTCTTCCGCCTGAGCCGGGTTCACCCAACATGGGGCGCCCGGCTCGGCGGCATCCGCCTGCCGCGCCGTCGCGGTGGGCCCGGGCCAGGCGTATCCCGACTGTGATTAACATTTCCAGTTGATTGCGCCTTTTGGCGTTTGTTTTTTGTGGTTTCATTGCTTCGCTCGCAGGACTCCTGATCAAGAAACGGGTACGCAGGGATCAATCGCTCCGCTCATCTCGGAAACGGCTCGAATTCCCGGGCCGCCGGTCTCCGGACGGCTGTGGAAACCGGCGGGAAGCCGTCCAGATGAAAAGGGCAGATCCCACCGTTTCTCTCGATTAACGCATCGAGGAGACATGCCGGAATCCGGCTTCCCATCATCAGGAGGATCCATTGCGAAATTTTCGCCGACGCGCGTCGCTGGCCGCCGCTCTCGGCATCGTCGCCATCTCTCTCAGCGTTGTCCCGGCACAGGCCGGCACCAGGGCCGCCGCTGCTTCGCGGGCCGGTTCCGCCTGGGCTCCCGCCGTCTCCGCATTCCCGCCCGGCCGAACGCCGGTGGCGACGGAGGACCCGGCCGAACCCGTCTGCACCGCGCCGTACGTCAATGAGGACAAGCGGCTCGGGCCGAAGAACCTTCCGATGTACGGGGCCCTCGGCAAGATCCTCAGCGATTACGTGCCGCTTGGCGGTCTCCCTCCGCAGAAGTTCCTCAACCGTTACTGGAACTGGGCGGAGGCTTCCTATCGCTATCCGCCCGACTTCGGTTTCGCCCATTCGGGGGGATACACGAGCGGCCGGCCCCTGATCACGCCGATGACGCTCCTCGTCGGCGAGAAAGTGGATCGATTCGGGGGCGAGGACGGGGCTTTCCTGGCGCCGCTCGGCACACCGTTCTCCCAGCGCGGCATTCCCCCGACCAACCTGGAGACCTTCCCCGCCGCGCCGCAGTATCCCTGCAGCTACCACGCGTACCGGGTGAGCAGGGAGTTCGCGGTCGACGCCGGTCCGATCGCCTCGGCGTTCCAGCAGCCGGGCGGCGGGGACCAGTACCACCTGGTGAGCAGGCTCATCCCCGAGTCGCCCCAACTGCGCGACGAGGTGTCCGTGAGCTGGCTGGTGGAGGGCGGCTACCTCGAACGGCTGAACTGATCGGGTCCCGGCGGCGGGGATCCGCCTTCCCGCCGCCGGGAGGACGCGCCGGGGCGGGTGCGGGCCGGAGACGACTCGATGTCGTCGATCCTGCGGGCCCCGGTGCAGGCGCCTCGCGCGTCGTACAGGACGTGGTACATCCGGACGCCGGGGAAGATCACCAGTTCGGGGATTTCGGCGGCGACACCGTAAATCGACCCACCGATGCGTACCCTGCCGTCCCCGATCCTGTGCGGCCGGTGCTCGGCTTTCACTCGTGGCAACCGCACGGCCACCTGGGGTAATCAGAGGAATATCTGACACAGAGATAGTGGGTGCGTGAATCACCCATGTCAACGGTGTTCACGCGAATTCGATCGGGGTGGTGGCTTTAATCCGGCGGCGGTGCCGGTGAAACGCCGAGGGTCAAACGGCCCTGAAGTCGGCGAAATCAAAACCGGGGGAGACCACACAGCTCACCAGGACGCCCTGCGCGCCCGCCGGGTGCGCGGCCTGCCAGGTGCCGGCCGGCACGAGAGCCTGAGGCACCTGCCCCCTCTCCACCTCGGGACCCAGCGTGATCGTCTCCACCGCGCCCCCGCCCTGACCGGCCTGGACGCCCGTGCCCCCAGCCTGGCCGTCCGTCCCGTACGGATGGTCGCCCGTGCCGCCGAGCAGGAGGGTCAGCGGGCCGCCTCGGTGCCAGAACCACACCTCGTCGGAGCGGACCACATGCCAGACCGACTCCTCACCGGGCTGGAGGAGGAAGTAGATGCCGGTGGCGCTCTGCCGTACCCCGCCGTAGCCCGGAGGCTCGAAGCCGGCCGAGGTCCTCCAGGTCTCGCGGTACCACCCGCCCTCGGGGTGGGGGAGGAGTTCCAGCGCCTCCGCGACCGCCGGGCGCTCCTGGACGGTGATGAACGTGCCCCTCACGTCGCGCCGCAGGAACCTGACCCGCCCGTCGTCGCCCACGGCGACGACCGGTTCCGGCCCGGTCATGGTCGCGTTCGCGATACGCAACGCGTCGGCGTCGCCGGAGGCGAACACCGAGGGGCCATCCGGGTAGTCACCGAGCGTCATGAGGAACACGCCGCCGATCTTATGACACCCGGGCGCCTCTCAGCCGCGGGTGGCCGGTCGGCGTGCGGGCGGCGGGCTCACGGCTGTGGACGGCCGGAGAGCGAGGCCCGGCATCGCCGGTCCCGCGTCGTGCCCCCGTCATGTCCTCCGCCTGAGGTGACACGCCGTACGTCCGGTACGGCGAGCACGACGGACCCGGCCGCGACCTGCCAGATAGCGCCGAAGGCGAGCAGGGCCGTGATCCCGATGGCGGAGGCCGCAGGCCCGGCGGCGGCCAGGCCGACCGGGCCGAGGACGAACGCTCCCAGGGTGGTGAGCGAGGTGATCCGCGCGAGGACCCCGGCCGGCACGTACTGCTGGTTCGTGGTCGCGTAGAGGGCGCCGCAGACCGCGGAGCCGGCGCCGGCGACGACCGCGGCGCCCGCGATGAACGCCACGGGCAGGCCCGCGGCGATGGCACCCGACGGAAGCGCCCATCCGAACGTGGCGACGGTCGCGACCACGAGCGGACGGCGGGGCACGCGGCCGCCCATCATCGAAAGGCCGCCCGCCACGGCCCCGGCGCCGTACAGGGCCATGATCAGGCCCCAGTCACGCGCACCACCGAGACGCTCCTGGGCCACCACCGGGCCCAGTACGAGGAACGGCGCCCACACGAGCAGGTTGAACAGGGTGAACTGCAGCGTGGTCACCCACAACCAGGTCCTGGAGCGGAAGTGCGCCCACCCCTCCCGCACCGCCCCCGCCTGCGCGGACTTCACCTGCGCGGACTTCGTCTGGCCGGGCACGCGGTCGGAGAGGCGGAGCAGGGCGAGGGCGAGGAAGCTCACCGCGTACGTCCCCGCGTCGACCGCGACGACCAGACCTGACCCGGCCACGGCGACGACGACTCCCGCGATCGCGGGTCCGCCCACGGAGGCCATCGACTGCGCCAGCCCCGCGAGCGCGTTGGCGTCCCGCAGCTTCCCGTCGTACGGGGCGCCCCCGGCCGCGACCGCAGGGATGAGCGCGCCCCGGGCCGGCGCGTAGAACGCCTCGCCGGCGCCCCACACCGCGACGAGCACCATGAACATCCAGATGGCCGGGTGCCCGAAGATCAGCAGCCCGGCGAGGACCGACTGGGTGACACAGCGCACGACGTCGGCGGACATCATGACGCGCCGGGGTCCCAGCCGGTCGGCGACCACGCCACCCGCGAGCAGGAACACGATCATGGGCACGATGCGCGCCGCCATGACGTACCCGAGGTCGGTCTGCGTGCCGCCGCTGTCCAGCACCGCGAAGGCCACCGCCAGCGACGACATCGACGAACCGAGCAGCGAGGTCGCCTCTCCGACGAAGAACAGCCGCAGGTCCGGGTGGGACAGGGCGCCCAGACGCCGTCGAATCCATTTCGAAGCCATGCCCCCTCACCTTGCGAGGTGAAAGACCGGCTTTCAATGGCCGGGCTGAGGAAAGTTGAGTCCCTTTACTGCAGGATCGTCGGATGGCGAGTCATGCGCCCTATCTGCTGTTTTCGATGGCGTTAGACTCGGATCCCGTCC
The DNA here is from genome assembly GCF_043197795.1 of Sphaerisporangium sp. NPDC049003. NCBI lineage: Bacteria > Bacillati > Actinomycetota > Actinomycetes > Streptosporangiales > Streptosporangiaceae > Sphaerisporangium > Sphaerisporangium sp. NPDC049003. Next base: position 55,054 of record NZ_JBICTU010000015.1, on the reverse strand, counting down.
TCTGGCCGGCGCCATTTACTGCGGCAACCGTGAGTGTGAGGAATGACAGCCCCCGTCGAGTACGCCGTCGCGATCGATCACTACCTGGCCACGCTCCGGCTGGGGGATGCCTCGCGCCGCGTCTACCGCATCGCCCTGGCCACGTGGGCGTGGCACCTGGTGGGCAGGACTCCGCCGCCGGGGAAATCCCGCCGTGGGGCACGGCCCCCCATCGTGCCGCTGGCACTGCTCGACGCCCCCGACATGGCCGGGCGCCTGCACGCCGCGCTCAGCGAGCGTGCCGCGACCACCGACCCGCGCACCGTGAGCCGGGAGCTCTCCATCCTGCGCGGCGCGATCGCCTGGTGGCGCATGCGCGGCTGGATCGACGCCGACCCTGTCCAGCGGCTACGGCCTCCGTCGGCACCGGTGGCCGGACCTTCGGTGCTCTCTCCGGAGCAGGTAACGATGATCTTCAATCTGGCGGTCGCGCTGCGCGAGCAGGCGTGCTGGCGCCTGCTGTACGAGACCGCCGCCCCCATCGAGCGCATCCTGGCTCTGAACGTCGACGACCTCGACCTGGTGCGAAGGCGCGTACGCAAGGATCCGGAGATCCGCTGGCGCGCCGGTACGGCCCGGCTGCTGCCGCTGCTCCTGCTCGGCCGCACCGGGGGGCCGGTGCTCCTGACGGAACGCCGGGCCGCGCCCACCACGCCCGTCCCCGACCGGTGCCCCGTGACGGGACGGGGGCGGCTCTCCTACCGGCGCGCGGCCGAGCTCTTCACCACCGCGACGATCCCGATCGACCCCGGCGGCCACGGCTGGACGCTACGCCACCTGCGCTCGGCGGGCCTCGCCCACCGCTGAGCGACGAGCCGCTCAGCGGTCGTTCAGCCGGTCGTGCGACGGGAGCTCAGCCGGTGGTGCGACGGGAGTTCAGCGGGTGGTGCGACGGGTCGTTCGGTGGGTCGTGCGACGGTGTCACGCACGGGAGCTGAGCACGCAGAACTCGTTGCCCTCCGGGTCGGCGAGCACGACCCACGGCTCGGAGCCCTGGCCGACGTCGGCCGGACGTGCGCCAAGGGCGAGGAGCCGGTCGACCTCGGCCTTCTGATCCTTGGGGCGGAAGTCGAGATGCAGCCGGTTCTTCACCTTCTTCTCCTCGCTCACGGGGGCGAAGAGGATTCCGGGCAGGACGTCGGGGGCCAGACGGATCTCGTACTCCTCCTCGGAGTCGTTGACGACGACCCAGCCGAGTGCCTTGGTCCACCACTCCCCGAGCGCCACCGGATCGGCCGCGTCGACCACTACTTGTTCCCAGACGAGATTCATGCAGGCCCCGTACCCATTGGCACGCCCATATTCCTGCTTTCCCCGGAAATCGGCGGTCCCGTTTCGATGGCCGCCACACCCGCGGGCGACCCTCGCCCGAACGAGGGGCGACCATAGCCCGAACCAGCGGACAAGCGTCGCTCGTTCTCCCGGTCGCCCATCAACCCGGGCCCGCGTGAGGGGCGCGTTTTTTGTCGGAGGCCGTCGATAGTCTGCCGGTCGTGATCGAACGTTGGAGCCGTGATCAAGTGCTCGCGCTCGCCCCCGACGCGTCCTCCGAGAAGGGCGCGCGGAGCGTGAGCACGCCGGCCAAGTGGTCGGCCGTGGGCAGCGCGCCCGACGTGCTCTGGGGAGAGTGCAAGGGGAGCGGCTCGTCGCCCTACCGCGCGTGCGTCGATCTGAGCGAGCCCGCCTACCGGTGCACCTGCCCCAGCCGGAAGTTCCCCTGCAAGCACGCGCTCGGCCTCCTGCTGCTCTGGTCGGGCGACGGGGTCTCACCGGCCGAGGCTCCACCCGCCTGGGTCGCCGAGTGGCTCGATCAGCGCCGTGTCCGCGCCGCCAGGGCCTCGGCCACCACCGCCACCGTGGCGGGCGACGAGCCCTCGCCTTCGGAGCCGGGCGCCGCCGAGCGGCGTGAGGCCGGTTCCGGCGACGGCGCCGCGTCCGACCGGCGCGCGGCCCAGCGCGAGGAGCGGGTCGCCACGGGCCTGTCCGAGCTGGAGCGGTGGCTGGCCGACCAGGTCGGGCAGGGCCTGGCCGGAGCGCGGCAGAGCGCGCCCGCCCAGTGGCAGGAGCTGACCAGGCGCCTGGTGGACGCCCAGGCCCCCGGAGCCGCCGCGGCCGTCTCCCGGTTGCCCCGGGTGCTGGCCGAGGAAGACTGGCCGGCCCGCCTGCTCGGTGAGTACGGCCTGCTCAACCTGCTCGCCGTCGGCTACCGCCGCGCGAGTGAGCTGCCCGCGCCCCTGCGCGACACCATCCGGTCGCGCGTGGGCTTCCCGACGTCACGCGACGAGGTGCTCGCGGGGCGCACTCTTCGCGATCACTGGGATGTGCTCGGCCGGCGTGACGAGGAGCAAGACCGTCTCGTCTCCCGCCGTGTCTGGCTGCGCGGGCGCACCAGCGGCCGGCCCGCCCTGGTGCTCTCGTTCGCGCCGGTCGGCCAGGCCCTCGACACCTCGCTCGTCACCGGCACTTCGATCGACGCCGATCTGGCCTTCTATCCCGGCGGTTCCCCGTTACGCGCCCTGGTGGCCGCACGGCACGGCGGGGCGCCGGCGGAGCCTCCGGCGGGTGGCGGGGTGGTGGCGGGCCCTCCGGTGGGTGGCGGGTTGATGACGGTGCCTTCGGTGGACGGCGGGGCGGTGGCAGGGCCTCCGGTGGACGGCGGGGTGGTGGCGGAGCCCCCGGTGGGTGGCGGCGTGGCGGGGCCGCCGGTGGGTGGCGGGGTGCGTGCGGCGCTGGCAGAGGTGGCCGCCGCGCTCGAAGGAGATCCGTGGCTTGAGTCCTGGCCCGTGGTGCTGGGCCCGGTGGTGCCCGCCAGGCGGGGAGACCTCTGGATCCTCACCGACGCGGCCTCACCTCACCCGGCTTCTGGCGATCCACCGGCGGTGGAGGGGATGCCGTTGCACCCGTCGGCAGGTCTCCCGTGGCGGCTGCTCGCCGTTTCCGGTGGTCACGCGGTGACCGTGGCCGCCGAGTGGACGCCGCGGGGGTTGCGCCCGCTCACGACCTGGGACGAGGAGGGCCAGGTGGTGGTGCTGTGATCACGGCCGAGGAGTGGGAGCGGTTGGTGTCGGCGGCCCTGGTCGGCACAGACCGGCGTCCTGTGCCCGACCTTCTGGGGCAGGCGGCGGCGCACACCGTCGGGGCGCGGGCCGGGCAGCGGCTCCATAGGGGCGAGCCGCTGCCCGCCGCGCCTCCCGAGGAGCAGTCGCTGGTCCCCCGTGCCGCGGGTGAGCGTGTGGGCCGCATCCTCGACGGCGAGCAGCCGCGCCTGCTGCCCGAATGGCTGGAGGCCGCCGCCGTCCGGGGGTACCGGCTACCACCGAAGCTCGTGCCCCGGGTGCTCGATCACGGCGCGCGCGACCGGTCGCTGCGGGCGCCCGTCGGGGTGCTGGCGGGCGCCAGGGGCCGCTGGCTCGCCACGCTCAACCCGGCCTGGGCCTACCTCCTGGAGGAGGCGACCGCCCATATGACCAGCGGTTTCTCCGCATCGTCCGCTCCAGACCCCGCGGCTCACTCCCCTTCTGGGGGTTCGGGCCGTTCGGGGGGGTCTGAGGAGGAAGAAGAGGTCGAGGTCGAGACGCATCAGCTTTGGGAGTTCGGCACCAGGGGTGACCGGCTCTCCTACCTCCGGAGCCTCCGGGGGTCCGACCCGGCGAGGGCGCGGGCTCTGCTGCGACGCGGCTGGGAGCAGGAGTCGCCCGAAGACCGGGCGGCGTTCATCCACGCCATGGCCGACGGCCTTTCGATGGCCGACGAGCCGTTCCTGGAGGCCGTGCTCGACGACCGCAGACGCGAGGTCAGAACCCAGGCCGCCGATCTGCTGACCAGGCTCCCTGCGTCCCGGCTCGGCCGGAGGATGGCCGAGCGGGCGGCGGTGTGCCTGACCCTGGCCGGCAACCGGCTCGAGGCCGACCCGCCGCCGGCCTGTGACAGCGCCATGGAGCGCGACGGGGTTCGCTCCCGCGCTCCCGGTGGCACGGGTCAGCGCAGTTGGTGGCTGCAGCAACTCGTCGCCCACACGCCGCTCGGGTTCTGGACGCACCACTTCGGCCGTACGGCGAAGCAGATCGTCGCGCTCAACGTCGGTGAGTGGTCGCGCGAGGTGAGGCTCGGCTGGGAGCGCGCCGCCGTCCTGCAGAACGATCCCACCTGGGCGCGGGCCCTGTTCGCCGTGGAGCCGCTCACGGACCTGCTCGCCGTGCTCCCCCCTGCCGAGCGCGCCGACAAGGCCGCCGAGCTGGTGCACGACCAGCCCGTCGACGGTCAGTTGATCATGATGCTCGGCGGGATTCCCGCTCCTTGGGGAGCGGCGCTGGCCAAGGCGGTGCTGGAGAAGATCCTCGACACGGCGGGGCGTCAGCCGTGGAATCTCGGCGAGCTGGTGCGCCTCGCGGGCGAGCGGGTCGACCCGAGCATGCACGAGGTCGCGGCGCGGTTCTCACCCGAGCCGCCCGTCCAGGAAGTGGCCGCAACCCTGCGGTTCCGTTTCGACATGCTCGCGGAGCTGGAGCCCCGCCCATGAGCCTCCATGTCCTGCGAACACCACCCTCCGGGCCATCACGCGAGAGCGAGCTGAAGCCGATATGACCGTTCTGCGTCCGCACGCGGAAGACCAGTACGCCGACGAGCTGGCGATCCTGGCCAAGTCCGACGACCGGCCGAGGCCGCCCGGCTGGGGGATGTCGCCCTGGGCTGTCACGACCTACCTTCTGGGCGACGGCCACCAGATCACCCCCAAGTACATCGGCCCCCGCCGGATCGTCGAGGTGGCCGTCGCCACGCTCGCGACCGACCGGGCGCTGCTGCTGCTCGGCGTGCCCGGCACCGCGAAGACCTGGCTGTCGGAGCACCTCGCCGCGGCGATCAGCGGCGACTCGACGCTGCTGGTGCAGGGCACGGCGGGTACGGCCGAGGAGGCGATCCGCTACGGGTGGAACTACGCCCGGCTGCTCGCCGAGGGCCCGTCCCGTGACGCGATGACCCCGAGCCCGGTGATGCGCGCCATGGCCGAGGGACGGCTCGCCCGCGTGGAGGAGCTCACCCGCATGCCGTCCGACGTGCAGGACGCGCTGATCACTGTGCTCTCCGAGAAGACGCTCCCGATTCCCGAGCTTAACCAGGAGGTCCAGGCGGCCCGGGGGTTCAACGTGATCGCCACGGCCAACGATCGTGACCGCGGCGTCAACGAGCTTTCGAGCGCCCTGCGGCGGCGGTTCAACACGGTCGTCCTGCCGGTTCCCGCCACGGCCGAGGAGGAGGTCGACATCGTCTCGCGGCGGGTCCTCCAGCTCGGCCGTTCCCTGGAGCTGCCCGCCACGCCGACCGGCATGGAGGAGATCCGGCGGGTCGTCACGGTCTTCCGCGAGCTGCGTTCCGGGGTGACGGCCGACGGTCGTACGACCGTGAAGTCGCCGAGCGGCACGCTCAGCACCGCCGAGGCGATCTCGGTGGTGACCAGCGGCATCGCGCTCGCGGCCCATTTCGGCGATGGGGTGCTCCGCGCCGGTGACGTCGCGGCGGGCATCGTCGGCGCGGTGATCCAGGATCCCGTGTCCGACCGCGTCGTCTGGCAGGAGTACCTGGAGACCGTGGTCCGCGAGCGTCCCGACTGGCGCGACTTCTACCGAGCCTGCCGCGATGCCTCCTGACGAGCGGCGGACCGGGCTGACAGACCTGAAGCCATCCGAGCCTTTCACCATGGCCGGTTCGTCGGCTGCGGTGCTCGGGGTGCGGCACCATGGGCCGGGGTCCGCGCGGGCCGTGCTGGCCGAGCTTGAGCGGCTGCGACCCGACATCGTCCTCATCGAGGGGCCGCCCGAGGCCGACGGCCTGGTCGCGCTCGCGGCCGATCCCGGCATGGAACCCCCTGTCGCGTTACTGGCCCATGTGCCGGGAGAGCCGTCGAAAGCGGCGTTCTGGCCCTTCGCGGCGTTCTCTCCCGAGTGGCAGGCGATTCGTTACGCCATGCGCGCGGGTGTCCCCGTCCGCTTCTGCGACCTGCCCGCCGCCCATAGCCTCGCGGAGAGGGCCACCACCTCGCCGCCCCCCGGCGACGCCTCCCCGGCCCTCGACACCGAGCCCGCGGACTCCCGACCGGCTGAGGCCGAGCCCGCGGACTCCCGGCCTGCTGACACCGGGCCCGCGGGCTCCCGACCGGCCGAGGCCGGGCCTGGTGAGGGCGGGGGCTCCGGGGCCGGGGGTCCTGTGGTGCACAGGGACCCGATCGGGGAGCTCGCCAGGGCGGCCGGCTACGACGATCCCGAACGGTGGTGGGAGGACGCCGTCGAGCACCGCGGCGACACGCCGTTCGAGGTGATCGCCGAGGCGATGGCGGCCGTGAGGGAGGGGCACACCCCGCACGGGCACGAGGCCCGGCGCGAGGCGCACATGCGCAGGACCATGCGCACCGCCTTCAAGGACGGCTACCGGCGCATCGCGGTGGTGTGCGGAGCCTGGCACGTCCCGGCGCTGCGCGAGCTCGGTCCGGCCGCGCCCGACGACCGCCTCCTCAAGGGGCTGCCCAAGGTCAAGGTGGAGATGACCTGGGTGCCGTGGACGTACGGCAGGCTCGCCTCCTGGAGCGGTTACGGCGCGGGCATCACCTCGCCCGGCTGGTACGACCACCTGTTCGCCGCGCCCGACCGTCCGATCGAGCGCTGGCTCTCGGCCGCGGCGAGGGTCCTGCGCGAGGAGGACCTGCCGGTCTCCTCCGCCCATGTCATCGAGGCCGTGCGGCTGGCGCACAGCCTCGCGGTGGTGCGGGGCCGTCCCCTGGCGGGCCTGGGCGAGGTCACCGAGGCCGTGCGGGCGGTCCTGTGCGAGGGCGACGAGCTGCCGGTTGAGCTGATCCAGCGGCGCATGGTCGTGGGGGAGCGGCTCGGCCGGGTCCCCGACAGCACGCCGATGGTCCCGCTCCAGCGCGACCTGCGCGACCGGCAGCGACGGCTGAGGCTCCGGCCCGAGGCGCTCGAACGCGACGTCGACCTCGACCTGCGCAAACCTCTCGACCTCGACCGCAGCCGTCTGCTTCACCGGCTCGGCCTGATCGGCGTGGCATGGGGGTCGCCGCGCGAGGCACGCGGCAAGGGCACCTTCCGCGAATCCTGGACGCTGGAGTGGCGCCCGGAGTTCGACATCGACCTGATCGAGGCGAGCGCGTACGGCACCACCGTCCCGGCCGCCGCCACCTCGCGGGTACAGGAGCTCGTCGACCTCGGATCCGGACGTCCGGCCCGGCACGCGGAGCCCGGGCCGGCCGGTTCGGCGTCACCGAGGACGCTGGCCGAGCTCACCGGCGTGGCGGAGCGGTGCCTGCTCGCCGACCTGCCGGGGGCACTGCCCCACGTCCTGTCCTCGATCTCCACCCGGGCGGCACTCGACAGCGACGTCACCCACCTGATGGCCGCACTTCCCGCGCTGGTCCGCGCGCAGCGGTACGGCGACGTCCGCGGCACCCCGGCGCGGGGGCTGTCGGTGATCGTGGAGTCGCTGCTCAGCCGCATCCGCGCGGGGCTCTCGGCGGCGGTCACCGGGCTGGACGACGACTCGGCCAGGGAGATGCTGGGTCACGTGGACGCGGTGCACGCCTCGGTCGGCCTGCTGGAGTCGGGCAGGGAAGGCTGGCTCGAATCCCTGCGCGGCGTCGCGGAACGTCGCGACCTGCACGGACTGATCGGCGGCAGGCTGACCCGCATCCTGCTCGACGCGGGCACCATCCCGGCCGAGGAGGTGGCGCGGCGCATGTCCCGGTCGATGTCGGCGGGCAACCCTCCCGCGCAGGCGGCGGCCTGGGTGGAGGGGTTCCTCTCCGGCAGCGGTCTCCTCCTCGTCCACGACGCGGGCCTGCTCGGCCTGATCGACACATGGCTGACGGGGTTGACGGGGGAGGCGTTCGTCGACGTGCTGCCCCTGCTCCGGCGTACCTTCGGAGCCTTCGCCCCGCCCGAGCGCCGGGCCATCGGCGGGCGCGTCTCCTCCGGCGAGGCGGGAAGGACCACCGCCCCCGAAGCCGACCCCGACCGCGCGGCCCCGGCCGTCCGGACCGTACTCACGATCTTGGGGAGCCCCTGATGCGCCGGAACGCTCGCCCGCCCGTCACCGGCCGAGCTCGCCGTCCTGGGAGTCCCTGTCCGGGTGCCGGGCGCGGAGGGGGCGTCGGCCGGGGTCGTCCCGCGGGCGCGGGGAGGCCGGTGGGTGGGGAGCGGTCGGCGGGTCTGGGCCGGTGGGTCACGGAGGGGAGCGGCTGATGGACGAGCGCTTGCGCAGGTGGCGGCTGGTGCTGGGGGGCGATGCCGACGGTACGGGTTGCGCGCTCGGCGGCGATGACGCCCAGATGGACGCGGCCCTCGCCGCGCTCTACAACAGCGGGCGCGGATCGGGCGAGGGGCAGGGCGGAGGCGGCGACACCCAGCGTGGCGCGGGCCTCGGCGCCTCGGCCCCACGGGTCGCGCGGTGGCTCGGGGACATCCGGTCCTACTTCCCCTCGACGGTCGTCCAGGTGATGCAGAAGGACGCCATCGAACGGCTGAACCTCACGCGCCTGCTGGTCGAACCCGAGATGCTCGAAGCCGTGGAGCCCGACGTCCACCTGGTCGGCACGCTGCTCTCGCTCAACCGGGTGATGCCGGAGACCGCGAGACGGTCGGCACGCGAGGTCGTCAGGAAGGTCGTGGCCGACCTCGAACGCAGGCTGGCCCAGCGCACCCGGACCGCGATCACGGGGGCGCTCGACCGTTCGGCCCGCACCCACCGCCCTCGCCGGGTCGCCGACATCGACTGGGACCGTACGATCCGCGCCAACCTCAAGGACTATCTGCCCGAGAAGCGCACCATCGTCCCGTCCAGGCTGGTCGGCTATGCCCGCAGGCAGCGGGCGGTGATCCGTGAGGTCACGCTCTGCATCGACCAGAGCGGCTCGATGGCGGCCTCGGTGGTGTACGCCGGCGTCTTCGGGGCCGTGCTCGCCTCGATGCGCTCGCTCCGCACCTCGCTGGTGGTCTTCGACACCAGCGTGGTCGACCTCACCGACCAGTTGCACGACCCGGTGGAGGTGCTGTTCGGCACCCAGCTCGGCGGCGGCACGGACATCAACCGCGCCCTCGCCTACTGCCAGGGGCTGATCACCCGCCCGGCGAACTCCATCTTCATCCTGATCAGCGACCTGTACGAGGGCGGCGTACGGGAGGAGATGCTGCGCAGGGTGGCCGCGATGACGGAGGCCGGAGCGCAGGTCATCGTATTGCTCGCGCTCTCCGACGAGGGCCAGCCCCACTATGACCGTGACAACGCCGAGGCGCTCGCCGCACTGGGCGTCCCGGCGTTCGCCTGCACCCCCGACGCGTTCCCGGGCCTCATGGCCGCCGCGATCGAAAGCCGCGACATCGCTCAGTGGGCCGAACGCATCCTGTCGATCCGCGCCACGTAAGCGACGACCCGTTCATGAGTTCGGCCGTCCCAATGGTCAAAGGGGTGTGGCCTAGGACCAAAGTCCGAGGTGGGGGGCCGATGCCGCGGATGAAGCGGGGCCGTAGGTTAAGGCAGGTGTCCTCCGCAGTGATCGATTCTCCTCCCGCAGGGCCACCCGGCGTGCTCGGCCGTCCGTATCGGGCGTTGAGCGTCGGGATGGTCGCCCTCGTACTGCTCCTCGCGTTCGAGTACCTGGCCGTGGCGACGGCCATGCCCGTGGTGGCGAGGTCGTTGGAGGGGCTCTCCCTTTACGGTCTCGCCTTCAGCGGGTCGATGGCGGCCAGCGTGATCGCCACGGTCGCCGGCGGCCGGTGGAGCGACGCACGCGGACCGGTGGCGCCGCTGTGGACGGGGGTCGCCGGGTTCGTCGCGGGGCTGCTCCTCGCGGGATTCGCGCCCACGATGCACGTGCTGATCGTCGGCCGGTTCGTCCAGGGCATCGGTGGCGGCCTGTTCTCGGTGGCGCTGTACGTCCTGGTGGCGCAGGTGTACCCAGCGGCGATGCACCCGAGGGTGTTCTCGCTGCTGGCGGCGGCATGGGTGCTTCCGTCCATCGTGGGCCCGGCGATCACCGGTGCGGTGGTGGAGCACATCGGCTGGCGATGGATCTTCCTGGGCATCCCGATCTTCGTGGCTCCCGCCGCCGTCCTGCTGTGGAGAGGGCTCGCCGGGCGGGCCGCCGTCGTCCCGCAGGATGCCCGCGCCGAGCCCGCCCCTTCCCGGGAGGGATTCGGGGCCCGGCTGGCGTGGGGCGGGGTGGTGGCCGTCGGCGCCGCGCTGCTGCAGTACGGCAGCGGCCTCGGCGAGAGCGGGTTCGTCCTGCTCGTCGCGGGGCTGGCCGTCCTCGCGGTCGCCCTGCCGCGGCTGCTGCCCCCCGGCACGATGCGCGCGGCGCGGGGATTCCCGACGGTGGTGCTTCTGCGTGGGCTCGCGGCGGGCGCGTCCTTCGCCGCCGACGTGTTCGTGCCCCTCATGCTGATCGGTGAACGCGGGCTCAGCCCGACCCAGGCGGGCCTTTTCCTCACCGGGTCGGCGCTGAGCTGGTCGCTCGCGTCGTGGATCCAGGGGCGCAGGCGGTACGACCGCAGGGCGCTGCTCCGGTGCGGCACCGCGCTGCTCGCCCTGGGCATCGCGGGCACGGCGCTGCTGGTCTTCGACGCGGTCCCCCTACCGGTCGGTCTGCTGGCGTGGCTGATGGCAGGGTTCGGCATCGGCCTGGTCTATCCGACGCTGTCGGTGCTCACTCTGGAGCTCTCCGAGCCGGGGGAGGAGGGCAGGAACAGCTCGTCGCTGCAGATCGGGGAGTCGGTCTTCTCGGTCGTGATCATCGCCGTGACCGGCGCGGTCTTCGCCGGGCTCGACACCGCCTGGTGGGTCTACCTGGCCTGTTTCGGCCTCATCTTCGCCCAGGCGGCCATCGGCCCGCTGGTCGCCGGCCGCGTCCGGCGCTGAGGGCAGGCGGTAGACGGTAGGCGGGAATCGCCGGCCGCGTCCGGGGTCGACGGCGGGCGGCACGTGGGAGCGGCCCGGCCGGGCGGGGGCGGGATCCCGCGTTCACGGGCCGGGTTTGGACCAGATCCGCGGAGCGGGCACCATGGAAGGGCAGGGGTTCGACGAGGGGGTTCCATGCCACGTGTCCGCGAGCTAGAGGTCTTCCGGCTCGTACTGCCCTACGGCAGGCGTCCGGAGAGCATCCTGGTGAAGCTCACGGACTACGGGGGGATGACGGGATGGGGCGAGGTCGTGCAGTCCCCCGACCGCCGGTCGTCCCGCACGGGCGCTCAGGGGACCGCGACCCCCGGTGACCCCGCCCAGGGGAGGGCGACCGGTGAGAGGGCGGTCCACCCGGCGCACTCCCGTGAGACGGCCGCCCACGAGGCTCAGGGGGACGACTCCGAGCGGGTCGTTAACGCGGAGGCTCTTCGTGAAAGGGCCGAGAGCGAGCGTGACCAGACGCTCGCGAAGACCTGGACCACGTTGGAGGAGTCGCTGGCCCCGGCCCTCCTCGGCGTCGACTGGGAGCACCCCGACGAGCTGGGCACCGTCCCCGGCGGTACGGCCGTCGACCTCGCCTGCTGGGATCTGTGGGCCCGGATGCGGGGAGTCCCCCTGGCTCACGCCCTCGGCGGCACCCGCACGTCCGTGATGGCGACCGTGCGGCTCCCGGCCGAGCGGTCCCTGGACGCCATGGTCGCCCGGGTGAACCGTCACGTGTGCGCCGGGTACGCCCATGTGACCATGGACGTGCACCCCGGCTGGGATGTCGAGCCGGTTCGGGCCGTACGCCAGGCGTATCCCGCCCTCGCCCTCGCCGTGGACGGGCGTGGCGGCTACACCGACGGCTCCGCCCTGGAGGCGCTGGAGGCCTACGGCGTGACGGCGATCGAGCGTCCTTTCGGGGGCCCGGACGCCGCCGCCGACCTCGATCTCCACGCCGAGCTCCAGGAACGGGTCTCCTCGCTGGTCGCGATCGAGGTCCACTCGGTGGCGGCTCTGGAGGAGGCCATCGCGGCGCGGGCGGGGAGCGCGCTCCTGCTCCGCCCGTCCAGGTTCGGGTCGCTACGTGCCGTACGGCTCGCGCACGATCGCGCGGTCGAGGCGGGATGGGACATCACCGCGGCCGGCGGCAGGGGAACGGGCCTGGCTCGGGCGGCCACCGTCGCCGTGGCGAGCCTGCCGGGCTGCACGCTGCCCAGTGACGTGACCGAGCCGCCGCGCAGCGCCCAGATCGTCACCCCGCCCGTCGGGGCGTCCGGCGGCGTGGTCGCGGTGCCGCTGACCCAGCCCGGCCTCGGTCACCTCGTCGACGAGGACCGTGTGCGCAGGCTCGCCGGCGACTCCTTCAAGCTCTGAGACTCCCCCGATCCGGTCGTCGGGGAGCGGCTTGCGCGGCCTCGCCCGCGTTCACGGAACCGTGAGCAGGGGGGCTCAGCCGCAGATGCCGGCGTCGCGCTCGGAGGCCCCCGGCGCGGAGGGCGTGGCCGACGGGGTCCCGGGGGAGGGCGCCGGGGTCCCGGCGCCGGAGGTGTCAGACGTGGACGGGGTGGCCGACAGGGGCGGGGACTGGGTCGTCTCCGGAGCGGCGCTGTCGCGGATGGCCTTGGCGCTCAGCTTGCGGATCCGTGACCAGTCGGGGTTCCCGGTGTGGATGAGCGGCGGCACGAACTGCACGCCGGTGACGCGGGCGTCCCTCACCCGCAGCGCGAGCGGCACCAGGTGCCCCAGCATCGGGCGCGGGATGTCGGTGCGGAACATGCCCTTGGACGCCTTGGCGAGCTGGTTGAACCGCAGCAACACGGTGGCCGGGTCGGCCTGGTGGAGCAGGGCGTCCAGTACGCACCGCTGGCGGCCCATGCGGGTGTAGTCGTCGCTGAAGGTGCGTGAACGGGCGAACCACATCGCGTCCGCGCCGCCCAGCTTGCGGGTGCCGGCCTTGACCAGGCCCTCGTTGTACTTCCCGAAGACCACGTTGGTGGGGACGGTGAGGGTCAGACCGCCCAGGGCATCGATGATCCGGGCAAGCCCCCACATGTTGACCAGGGCGTACCAGTCGACGTCCACGCCGAGGGTGTACCCGATGGTCTCCTTCAGCGTCTCCGGGCCCATGCCCGTGCGCCCCCCGAACAGCTCTGGGTGGTTCTCGGCGTACTCCCAGACGGCGAAGAGCAGGTCCTCACGGGACCCGTCGGGGTTGGCGGGCAGGCGGAACCCGGTGGGGAACCGCCGGTGCATCGGGCTGCCCGGGGGGAACCGGACGTTCTCCAGGTTGCGGGGGAGGCTGAGCAGAACGGTGTTGCCGCTCCGCACGTCGACGCTCGCGAGGTTGATGCTGTCGGTGCGCACCCCGACGCGGTCGGGCTGCCAGTCGCCCCCGAGGAGCAGGACGTTCACCCGGGTCCTGCCGCTCCACGGGTCCTCGGGCCCGGCGCTTCCCGTGGGGGCCGCCGCCACGGTCGCGGGAGCGTCGAAGACGGTGTTCAGCGTCTCCTCCGACACAATCACGTACTGGGCGACGACGGCGAACGGCATTGTCACGGCGACCGCGAGCGTCCCGGTCAGGACCCCCGAGATGATCTGGCCCGCCTGCGAGAGCTCACCCGGCCGGAGGATCACGTACGAGCGGACCAGAAGGGCGAACCAGCCGGCGGCCGCGACCATCGCGAGCGCGATGATGGCGCGCAGCCAGCCCGGATCGAGAAGGCGCCCCGCGAGATCGGCGTCCGCCGTGAGGGCGATCACGCCGAGGACCGCCACCGCCAGGACGTACGCGCCGAGCAGTGCGAAGCCGGTGCGGCGGCGGCCGGCGCGCAGGTGGGCCGACCCCGGCAGCAGGGCGGAGAGTGCCGTCCAGCCGATGACCGCAGCGGCTCCCCGTGGCCTTTCGCCAGGCAACTTGTCAGGCAACGCTGTCCCATTCCCCCTTGGATCAGGAGGGGAAAATGTAACCGGGCGAGCCGACGGGCGCGTGAACGCATCCGGAACAGATCACGATATATGCGGGTACGTACGGCCCGGTGGCGGCTACCAGGGGATGCCGAACAGGCCGTAGTAGGCGGCGGTCACCAGGAGCAGGCCCGTGCCACCCAGCATGGTGGCCACGGTGAACCGCTGCCAGCGCCCCGGCTCCCAGCCCTCGCGGAGGGCGGTGGCGACGGCGGCGACGGTGGTGACCTCCTGCACGAGCATGAGGACGGCCAGCACCCGGACCACCAGCCATCCGGACAGGACCGCCGGCCACGCCCCCGCCTGGTTCACCGAGAAGAGCACGATGAGCGTGATGAAGGCCGTCACCGAGGCGAGCAGGCCCACGCCCGTCCAGGCCATCCGGCGCAGGCGGCGGCGGATCGCCGGCCAGGACTCGGACTGGGCCGTGGGAAGCAGGTCGCGGCCGCGCAGCCGTACGACCATCTCGGTGACCGGGGCCGCGACGTATCCGACGGCGGTGAGGGTGAGCGCGAGGCCCAGGATGGCGGTGCCGGCGTACCAGGGGGCCCTTGGGATGTCGGTGGCCTCGTACCGCTGCACGGGGGTCGCTCCCGCGATCTGCGCCCCCGCCGGCGGCCGTGCCGTGCCGGGGAGCCCGAGTACCCAGTTGGCCAGGGTGTCCAGGTAGCCGTGGGTGAACGCGCCGCCGTTCACCCGCATGGCGTGGTCGGCTCCGCCGAGGAACCGGATGGTGTAGTCGGAGTTGCCCGCGGTGGTCATCGCCGAGGTCAGCTTCTGGGTGCTCTCGACGAACGGGATCGACGGGTCCATCGTGCCGTACAGGGCCAGGACCGGCTGTTTCAACCGGCTCAGCGCCGGGACGCTGTCGTAGCGAAGGAAGTTGAACCCGACCCCGCCCATCGCCTTGGCCAGCAGCTCGCGGACTCCGGCGGGCGCGTGCAGGCGTTCGAGCTGCTCGTTCAGCGCCCACGCGACCTGCCGTACGGGGGAGACGTTCGGGGAGGAGACCAGCACGCTGAAGCCGACGTCGAGGCTCCTGGCCGCCGCGATCGGGATGACCCAACTGCCCTCGCTGACGCCCCACAGGCCCGCGCGGACCGGGTCGACGTCGGCCCGCTGCCGCAGCACCTCGATCATCTGGAGGGCGTCGTCGGCGAGCAGCCCGAAGTCGCGGTGCCGGAAGTCGTAGCCGACGGTGCGCTTGTCGTAGGTCAGCGTCACCACTCCGGCCTTGGCGAGCCAGGTGGCCTGGGAGGTGAACTCGCCCCGGTCGCCGCGTCCCGAGCCCTGGACGAAGACCATGGCGGGGTGGCGGCCGGGGGTGCGCGGGGCCCTGATCGTGGCGGTGAGCGTCGTGCCCTGGACCGGGATGGAGATGTCCTGGGTGGCGATGGCGGCGTCGAGCGGGACCGGGCGGTACTCCGAGGCGGGCTGCGGAGGCAGAGGCTGGAAGCTCTCGCTCGCGCTCAGCCGCGGCGGATCGAAGGACGGCGGGGACAGCATGTAGCCCACCGTCGCCAGGATCGCCACAAGCACCGCGGTCGCCACGCTCAGCCGGCTACGGTCGCTCACGCCACCTCCTCGTCGGGCGGCTCGCCGCGGACCGTGCCCAGGTGATGACCATGATCGCCGCGGCCCACCGGACTCCGCTCCCCGATTGAACCGTCCCTTCGTACGAGGGCTTTCCGCCCCAAATAAGGCCTCCGATCATCAGGTTAAGTCACGCGGGGGGAACGATGGTGCGGCTGGTACCTCATTTGTCAGTGGGACCTGTTAGCTTCCTGCGACATGCGTGTGCTGCACACCTCCGACTGGCATCTGGGCCGGGCCTTCCACCGCGAGAGCCTGATCGACGCCCAGGGCGTCTTCGTCGACCACCTTGTGGAGACGATCCGCTCGGAGGGCGTCGACGTGGTGGTCGTCGCCGGTGACGTCTACGACCGCGCCCTGCCCTCGGTCGACGCGGTGGCCCTGTGCAACGAGACGCTGCGGCGGCTGGTCGCCGAGGGGGTCCGCACGGTGATGATCAGTGGCAACCACGACTCCGCCCGCAGGCTCGGGTTCGGCGCCGACCTGATCGACGCGGCGGGGGTGCACCTGCGCACCGACCCGGCCCGCGTGGGCGAGCCGATCGTGATCGACGACGTCGCCTTCTACGGCATTCCCTATCTTGAGCCTGAGATGGTCCGCGCGCCGTGGGAGCTGGCCGAGCGCAGCCACTCGGCCGCGATCGAGCACGCCATGACCCTGATCCGCGACGACCTGGCGGGCCGAGGCACGCGGTCGGTCGTGCTGTCCCACGCGTTCGTCACCGGCGGCGCGAGCAGCGACAGCGAGCGTGACATCAGCGTGGGCGGCGTCGCCCACGTGCCGGTCGGCGCCTTCGAGGGCGTCGACTACGTCGCCCTCGGCCACCTGCACGGCCGCCAGCGCATGAGCGAGTCCGTGCGCTACTCCGGCTCGCCGATCGCCTACTCGTTCTCCGAGGAGAAGCACGTCAAGGGGTCCTGGCTCGTCGACATCGGCCCGCGCGGGTTCGCCGGCGCCGAGTTCGTGCCCGCGCCCGTGCCGCGCCCGATCGCCCGCGTCCGAGGGCACCTCGCCGACCTTCTCGTGGGGGCCGGGTGGGCCCGGTTCGAAGACCACTGGCTCCAGGTGACGCTCACCGATCCGGTACGTCCCAAGGGCGCCATGGAGCGGCTGCGCGAGCGTTTCCCGCACACGCTAGCCCTGGCCTTCGAGCCGGACGGCGCCGTGCGGACCCCGGCGGGCGCGCCCCGGCTCGCGGGCCGTCCCGAGATCGACGTGGCGCTCGACTTCATCCGCCAGGTGCGCGGCGAGCCGGCCGACGACGACGAGAGAAGGCTCCTCCAGGAGGCGGTCCAGGCCTGCCGGGCGAAGGAGGCTCTGGTCTGAATGGCATGCCAGGCTGGTGCTCGTGACCTTGTGACGCGTGGAGGGCGCCTGAGATGAGGCTGCACCGGTTGCGGCTGACCGCATTCGGCTCCTTCCCCGGAGACGAGGACATCGACTTCGACGCGCTCGGCGAGGCCGGGCTGTTCCTGGTCCACGGCCCGACGGGGGCCGGGAAGACGACCGTTCTCGACGCGGTGTGCTACGCCCTGTACGGCCAGGTGCCGGGCCAGCGCAACAGCGCCCGCCGCCTGCGCTGCGACCACGCCCCGGCCGACCGAGGGCCGAAGGTCGTGCTGGAGGTCACGGTGCGCGGCCGGCGGCTGCGCGTCACCCGCTCGCCCGTCTGGCACCGGCCCAAGCTCAGGGGTGAGGGGCTGATCGAGGAGAAGGTCAAGGTCCTGCTGGAGGAGCTGCTTCCCTCCGGCGAGTGGATGTTCCTGTCCGGTCGCGCCGACGAGACCGGCGAGCTGGTGGGCGGGCTGCTCGGCATGAACGCCGACCAGTTCTGCCAGGTGGCGATGCTTCCCCAGGGTGATTTCGCCCGTTTCCTTCGGGCCGACGGCGACGACCGCCGCAAGCTCCTGGAGAAGCTCTTCTCCGTCAAGATCTTCAGCGATGTCGAGCACTGGCTGGCCGACCACCGCACCCGCACCGGCCAGGAGCAGCAGGAGCTGCGCCAGCGGGTCGACTCCGTCATCGACCACATGCGCGGCGCGGCGGGCCCGGCCCTCCTGAACACCCTGGAGTCCCCGGCCGACCCGGCACCACAGACCGACCTCGGCTCCCGGCCTGACCTCGACCCCGGGGCCGAGCTTGACTCCCGGTCTGAGCTTGACCCGCAGGCCGACCTCGACCCGCAGGCCGAGCCGCTCGAATGGGCGCGGGCACTGCTCGCCGTGGCGCACGATTCGCTCGCCGGGCAGGCGGAGGCCCGGGCGGCGAGCGAGGCGGCGCTGAGATCGGCCAGGGTCGAGCTCGAAGGCGCCCGCGAGCTGGTCCAGCGGCAGCGTGGCCACGCCGACGCCGTGGCGCGCCGCGACGAGCTCGACAGGACCGCCGACGAGCGGTCCGACCTGGAGACCATCCTCGCGGAGGCGGTCCGCGCCGACCGGGTGCTGCCGCTCGTCCAGCAGGCCGAGCAGCGAGCGGAGGCCGCCGCCAAGGCCGAGCAGCTCGCCGCCGACGCCATGGCCCGCGCCCTGCCCCTGCTACCCCTCATGCCCGGCGCCCGTGGAGTGGAGGGGATGAGCACCGAGCGGGTGGCGGAGCTCGAACGGGGCCGGCGTGACGAGATCGCCCGGCTGGAGCAGCTCCGGCCCGAGGAGGCGCGGCTGGCGCGCGTCCGCGAGGAGCTGGCCCTGGCAGGGAAGGGTCTTGAGGCACTGGCGGAGCGGGAGGCCGAGACGGCCGAGCGGCTCGCCGTACTGCCGGGGCTTCGCCGCGAGACCGGCGAGGCCCTGACGCAGGCACGACTCGCCGCCTCCGGCCTTCCGCCCGCCCGCGCCGCCGTGGAGAGCGCCACTCGCGATCTCGACGCCGTCAGGCGCCGCGACGCGCTCGCCGGCGAGCTGGCCGCCGCCCGGCGTGAGTTGCACCAAGCCCTCCTCGACCTGCCCGCCCCTCTGACCGCCGACCTGGCCGAAGCCGGTCTTCTGGCCGACGACCTTTCCGGAGCGGGGAGCGTGAGCTTCTCCGGCGCGATGGGGGACGGGGTCAAGGAGGCAGCGAGAAAGGTGGGCGAGCGGCTTGGCGTGATCGAGCGTGCCCATCGCGACGAGCTGGCCGGGCTGGAGCTTCGCCGTGCCGACGAGGTGCGGTTCGCCGAAGTCCACGAGAAGCTGACCGCCCTCGACGAGGAACTGGCCGGGCTGGCCGACCGCGAGGCGGCCCTGGCGGACACCCTGGCCGAGCTGCCAGGACGCCTGCGAGAGATCGACGGGCGGCTTGCGGCGGTGAGGGCCGAGGCGGCCCGGATCCCGGCGGCGGAGGCCGCCTGCCAGGCGGCCGGTGCCCTGCTGGAACAGGCCGGGCGCCGCGACGCGCTGGCCGGGGAGCTGGAGGCGGCCGAGGGCGAGCGGCGGCTGGCCACCGACGAGGCACAGGAGCTGCGCGACCGGCTCCAGTCGATCAGGCAGTCCCGCATCGACGGCATGGCGGCCGAGCTGGCCCGTGGGCTCGTCCCTGGGGAGGCGTGCGTCGTATGCGGTTCGGCCGACCACCCGGCGCCCGCGTCCCCCGCCGAGGCGACGCCCACGGTCGACGACGAGCAGGTGGCACAGGCGCTGTCCGACGCGGCGCAGGAGGCCCGCCAGGCGGCCGAGGGCAGGGTCGCCGTGCTCTCCTCCCAGCTCGACGAGGCGACCGTCCGGGCCGAGGGGCTCTCGCTGGAGGCGGCCCTGGCCGCGCGCGAGGAGGCGGAGGCCGAGCTGGCCCGTCTCGCCACGCTGGCCGAGCAGGAGCCCGGCCTCGCGGCCGAGGCCGAGCGCGCCCAGCACGAGCTCGACACCGCCCGCACCAGGGCCCAGGAGCTCGACCTGCTCATGGCGGAGCACCGTGTCCACCAGTCAGGGCTTCGTGAGGAGCTCGCTCGCCTCACGGTGGTCCTCGACGCGGCCCGCGACGGCGACGAGAGCGTGGCGGCCCGGCGCGACCGTTTGAGCGGCCAGGCGCGGCTGCTGGTCGTCGCCGTCCAGGCGGCCACCCGCGTCGGCGAGGCGGCGGCGACGTACGAAGAGGCACGAACCGCCGTACGTCGCGGCACCCTGCGGGCACCATGGCAGGGGGGTGCGGGGGCTGTATCGGGTGACGGCGAGGGGGAGCCGCGGACGGACGACGCGGAGCGGGCGCTGGCTGAGGCTGAGGCGGCGTTGGCGGAGCTACGCGAGGTCGCCGGGGGTGAGAGCGCGCTCGCGGAGGCCGTGCGGCGGATTGAGACGGAGCTCACCGAGCTGACCGAGCATGCCACGCGCATCGGCCTGGAGATCGCCGCCGAGCGCGCCCGGGAGAAGGGGCTCACGGCCGACGCCGAGCGGCTGGCCGTACGGCTCGACGCCGCCAGGGGTGAGGACGCCACACTCGCCACACGCCTCGAACGGCTGACCGACGAAGCGGAGCTGCTCCGTGACGCGGCGGAGGCCGGGCGGCTGGCCCGCTCGGCCGGCGTGGAGCGTGACACAGCGCTCACCAAGGCCGAAAGCGCCGCGACCGACGCCGGTTTCCCGAGTGTCACGGATGCCAGGGCGGCCACGAGATCGCTGTCGGCCCGCGAGTCCATGACCGAGCGGCTGCGCGTGCTGGACGCCGAGCGCGCGGCCGTCACCAAGCTGCTGGCCGATCCGGAGCTGGCGGCGGCGGCGGCAGCGCCCGCTCCCGACCTCGCCGCGCTCGCCGAGACGTTCGAAACGGCCGAGCGGGAGCACGGCACGCACGCCTCCGCCCGTGACCAGGCCGGGGCGCGGCACGACCAGCTCCTCGGGCTCGCGGAGACCCTCGAACGCACGCTGGCCGAGTGGCGTCCGGCCGCAGAGCGCCATCGCCTCGCCAGGCGGCTCGCGGAGCTGGCCGTCGGAACCTCTCCCGACAACACGCTCGACATGCGCCTGTCGTCGTACGTGCTCGGGGAGCGGTTGCGGCAGGTCGTGGACGCCGCCAACCAGCGGCTCGACCACATGTCCGGTGGCCGCTACCTGCTTCTCTACGACGTGCGCAAGTCCGCCGCCGACCGCAAACGGTCCGGGGGCGGTCTGGGCCTTCGCGTTCTCGACGGCTGGACCGGGGCCGATCGCGATCCCGCCACCCTGTCCGGAGGTGAGGCCTTCATGACGTCGCTGGCACTCGCTCTCGCTCTCGCCGACGTGGTGACGGCCGAGGCCGGTGGGGTGGAGCTCGGCACCCTCTTCATCGACGAGGGGTTCGGCACCCTCGACGAAGAGAGCCTCGACAGCGTTCTCGACATCCTCGACGAGCTCAGGTACGGCGGTCGTGCCGTCGGCATCGTCAGCCACGTCGGCGAGCTGCGCACCCGGGTCCCGGCCCAGCTCAAGGTGGTCAAGAACCGCTCCGGCTCCAGCCTTTCCGTGGCCGTCCCCGGATAGGCGCGTCTGGTCGGGCGATGGGTGGTCGGGAGGGATGAGCTCAATGGATTCATCTCCACGCGAGATACGGCGCGCTAGGGTGATCCACCGGAACAGGGGCAAAGGGAGAGTCGCGGGGTGAAGATCCCAATGCCGCGGGGCGATCGGCTCCCAGCGGTGATCGCGACGGGCTTGGTCGCCGTGCTCGGTGTCCGGGCCGTCGTCGGCCCCGAGGGAAGCGTCCAGCGCGTCGACCCGGGCAAGAAGGTCGGGAGGATTCCGAAGGGACAGTACCGGTCCGTCACCGTCATCCGCCGGCTCAGGGGGGACTCGGTCACCGAGTCGGAGTCGGGCGAGACCAGTGACGTCTGGGACCGCATCGAGTGGAACGGCGGGGTCGGCCATCGGAGCGACCCGCCGACAAGACTCCGCGTGGCGGCTTCCCCGCCGCGCCCTTGTTCCAATGCGACGACTGATCAGGGGGCTATGTCGTGAAGAACAGTCCGCACCAAAACCATCACCAGCTCGGTGCCGCCCAGCTCGGCATCGTGCAGCATGGCACCGCTCAGCTCGGCGCCGTGCCCCAGCTTGGGGCCGGTCAGATCAGCGGTCTGCAGCTCGGTACCGCACAGCACGGCAGCGTGCGGTACGGCGACGGCGGTCAGCAGCGCGACGGTCAGCAGTACGACGACCCGCAGCCGGGTGACCAGCCGTACACCGGCAAGCGATACGGGGACGCACGGCAGCTCGGCACGGAGCAGAGCACAGAGGACGGCTCGCAGTACGGGGGCACGGAGCACGGCGGCCGGCCTTATATTCCTGAGTACACCGGCCCTTCGTACAGCTCCCAGGAGCAACCGGCCGCGGAGGCCGGCGCGCCGGCCTACGGGGGCGGTCCGTACGGCACCGGCCAGTACAAGCCCGAGGAGCGTGCGGGTATGACGGAGCCTGCCGGCGGAGGGTACGGCGGGCTGCCGTACGGCACGGGTCAGTACAAGCCCGTGGACCAGAACGGCTCAGAAGCCGGTGGTCCGGCGTACGGCGGCAGCGGACAGTACGGGACCGGGCAGTACCAACCAGCGGAGCGACCGGCCGCTGCGGACGCGGCCGACATGGGGTACGGCGGGGCCTCGTACGGCACGGGCGAGTACAAGCCCGCGGAGCTGAACAGTCCGGAAGCCGGCGGCACGGACTACAGCGCTCAGTACAGCAGCTCTCCCGAACAACCGGGCACGGAGGCCACCAGCCCCGGCTATGGCGGAGCGTACGGCACGGGCCAGTACAACCCTGCCGAACAGAACGGTTCGGCTGTGTATGGAGGCGGGCGGTACGGGACCGGCCAGGAGCTGAACGGCGCGGATGTCGCGGGCTCGGTGCACGGGGACGGGCGCTACAGGGCCGGCCAGGAACAGAGCGGTTCGGATGCTGCCGGTTCCGCCTACGGGGGCGGGCACTACGTGACCGGGCAGCAGTACAAGCCTGCGGACCAGAACGGTCAGGAAGCCACCATTTCTTATGCGGACGGGCGGTATGGGACCGGGCAGGAGCTGAACGGCGCGGATGCCCCGGGTTCGGTGTACGGGGGCGGGCGGTTCGCGGATGGGCGGGACCAGGATGGTGCGGAGGGTGCCGGTTCGGGCTACGGGGACGGACGGTACGGGGCTGGGCAGGGGCTGAACGGTGCGGATGTCGCGGGTGTCGCGGGTTCGGTGTACGGGGGCGGGCGGTATGGGGCTGGGCATGAGTTGAACGGTGCGGATGTCGCGGGTGTCGCGGGTTCGGTGTACGGGGGCGGGCGGTATGGGGCTGGGCATGAGTTGAACGGTGCGGAGGGTGCCGGTTCGGCCTACGGGGGGTGGCGTGAGCAGGACGGTGCAGGGACCGTCGGTCCTGTGTATGGCACCGGGCAGTACGGCATTCCTCAATATGGGCCGGTCGATTCCGTAGGCGCCGGCGGGGATTCGGCCGGCGGCCGGATGGCCGTGGGTGGAGACTCGGGCGGCGGCCGGATGGCCGTGGGCGGGGATCTGGCCGGTGGCCGGGGGGCTGCGGGTGGGGATCAGACCGGCGGCCGGATGGCCGTGGGCGCGGATCTGGCCGGTGGCCGGGGGGCTGTGGGCGGGGATTCGGCCGGTGGCCGGGGGGTTGCGGGTGGGGATTCGGGTGGCCGGGGGGAGGCCGGGGAGGATCAGGCCGGTGGCCGGGCGGGCGCGGGCTATGGGGATGTGGCCGGGCTCGCGGTGCAGTTCCAGCAGCGCTTCCATGCCCTCGCGGGGAACATCGAGCAGGTGATCCGGGGGAAGCGTGAGACGATCGAGCTCGCCCTGATCACACTGTTCTCCGAAGGCCACCTGCTCATCGAGGACGTGCCGGGCACGGGCAAGACGACGCTGGCCAGGAGCCTCGCGGCCAGCATCGAGGCCGAGCTGCGCAGGATCCAGTTCACCCCTGACCTGCTGCCCTCCGACATCACCGGTGTCTCGATCTTCAACCAGGCGAACCAGCGGTTCGAGTTCCACCAGGGCCCGGTGTTCGCCAACATCGTGCTCGCGGACGAGATCAACCGCGCCTCGCCCAAGACCCAGGCCGCGCTGCTGGAGGTCATGGAGGAACGGCGCGTCACCGTCGACGCCGACTCCCATCCGGTGCCTCGGCCCTTCATGGTCGTGGCCACCCAGAACCCGGTGGACATGGACGGCACCTATCCTCTGCCGGAGGCGCAGCTCGACCGATTCCTCATGCGCCTGTCCGTCGGGTACCCCGATCACGCGTCGGAGGTCGAGGTGCTCAAGGGGATGCCCACCGGGCCGCAGGTCGACCGCCTACCCCTGATCGCGCGTGCCGCCGACGTCGCCGGGATGATCGACTTCGCCGCCCGCATCCACGTCGCCGACTCGATCTTCGACTACGTCGTCGCCGTGGTCAGTGCCACGAGGCGGTCGCCTGAGGTGCGGCTGGGCGCGAGTCCCCGGGCCAGCCTGGCGCTGCTCCGCGCGTCCAGGGTCAAGGCGGCGGCGGCCGGGCGGCACTTCGTGATCCCCGAGGACGTCAAGGCGCTGGCCTCTCCCGTGCTCGCCCACCGGCTCATCCTCACCCCCGAGGCCGAGCTGCGCGACCGTACGGCCGTGGCCATCGTCGCGGAAACCCTGGTGGCGACCCCCGGTCCACAGGCGCTCGCCGCCACCTGACGCCGTGCCCCGCGCACCCGCCCCCCGGGAGGACACCCCCGTGCCAGACATCGCCGACGGACCTGTCTCGGCCGGAAAGGGTTGTGCCGGCCGGACCTCGGGCGGGTGGGGAGTGCCGTGCTGACGCGGTGGGGTCAGGGGGTGCTGGCCGGCTCGGTCGTCCTGTATGCGGTGGCATTCGTGCTCGGCTATCCCGAGCCCGTGGTGCTCGCCTGCGGTGGGGTCGTCGGCCTGATCGGGGCCCTGCTGTGGACGCTGCCGCAGGCCAGGCTGGAGGTCCGCCGCGAGATCACGCCGCCGAAGGTGGCTCGCGGCGAGACGGCCGTCGCCGTGCTGCACCTTCATAACCAGGGACGATGGGGGCTCACCGGGTGGAGCGCCCGCGATCGCGTCGGCGAGGCCGACCAGGTCGTGGACGTCCCCCGGCTGCGCCCCCGCGGCACCGGCGTCGTGACGTACCCGCTGCCCACGGGCGCGCGGGGTGAGATCGGCGTCGGGCCGCTCACGGTGGTGCGGGAGGACCCGCTCGGCCTGACGCGGAACGTCGCCGAGTACGGTGAGATCGCGTCCGTCCTGGTACGGCCGCGCACCGTGCCGCTCGTGGTGCCGCTCGCGTTGCCGCCGTCCGGCCGGGCCCACGATCTGGAGGGACCGGGCGGCGACCGCGCACCGAGCGGGACCGCGACGTTCCACACCCTGCGTGAGTACGCCGGGGGTGACGACCTGAGGCATGTCCACTGGCGGTCCAGCGCCCGCACCGGCACTCTCATGGTCCGCGGGCTCGTGGACGCCGGCCTGCCCCTGACGACGGTGGCCCTGGACACCCGTGCCGCCTCGTATGCGTCGTCCGATTTCGAGCTGGCCGTGGAAGCGGCGGCCTCCGTCGCGGCGAGCACCGCGCGGGCGGGCTTCCCCGTGCGCGTGGTGGCCGGTGAGGGCAAGGTCCTGCTGGACCTGAAAGGCGGCACGGATGACGCCGAGGTGGTGCTCGACAGGCTCGCCGTCGTAGGGCTCTGCGCCGACCCGGCCGCCGATCCCATACGGCGCGTACGCCCGGGGGGCGCGCTGGTCGTCGTGACGGGGGAATCGGATGTCCTGATCAGGGCCGCCGCCGTCAGCCGACGCCACGACCGTACGGTCTGCCTGCGGATCACGCCCGTCGGCGGCCCGGTGTCCGGAGGCGGTCCGGTGTCCGGGGGTGGTCCGGTGTCCGTGCCCGGTGTCACGGTCATGGACGTACCCGACCTGGAGACCCTTTCCGCGACCTGGTCCGGAACGGTCCGGCGATGATCGGGACGGACGGCCGGCCTGACCGGAACCTCGCAGGGCCCGGTGGGAACCACGTGGCCGAGGATCCGGGGATGACCACGCACGACGGGAAGGCCGCCTCGCTTGTGCTGGTGGTGGGGTTGGGCGGGGCGGCGGGATGGGGGTTCCGGCGGGTGTTCGAACCCGCGGACCTCCTGCCGGTCGTCGCGGTGTCGGCGGTCGTCCCCGTGCTGCTGTCCGCGCTGACCAGGAACCGCCCCCTGTGGCTGTCCCTCCTCGCGCAGGTGGTCATGTGGCCGCTGACGGTGTCGGCCACGCTGTTCCACGCGACCGCTCTGGGCGGATACCTCCCCTCGGCTGAGACGATGTCCGAGATCGCCTCCGGGCTCCTGAACTCCTGGCGGGCGCTGCTCACCACGGTCCTCCCCGCGCCGGGGGAGCCGCGGCTGCTCGTGGTGGTCCACTTCCTGGTGTGGGCGGCCGCGCTCGTGGGCGCCGAGATCGTCGTGCGCGCGCGAGGCCCACGAACAGCAGCAGGGGGAGCGCCCGTGCGTTCGCGCACGCGCGTGCGCGCGCTCCCCGCGCTCCCGGCCCTGGCGGTGTTCGCGGTCGCGCTGCCGTTCGGGGTGGACGGGCAGGGCTCGTTGATGCCCGTGGCCGGCGCGCTTGTGGCGCTGGTCGCGGCGCTCGCGATCATGGGCGGCGACCGTGGCCGGGCGCGGGTGCTCGCCGGGGTCCCGGTCGCGGCGGCTCTGGGCCTGGTGAGCGTGCTCCTCGCGCCGTCGCTGCCCATCGCGCGGGAGCCGTACGACCCGCGCGCGCTGGTCGGGCAGCCGGACGTGGTGGGGTCCGACGGCGTCAGCCCGCTCGACAGGGTCTCCGCCTGGCTCCAGACGCCGGCCACGCCGTTGTTCACGGTGAAGGCGTCCCGGCCCGAGTACTGGCGCCTCGCCGTGCTCGACCGGTACGACGGGGTGCGGTGGTCGTCCTCGGCACGGTTCCAGGCGACGGGCGGACGGGTGCCGTCCGGACCGTACCAGGGGCGGTACGAGCCGGTGGAGCAGACGGTCACGCTGGATGGGCCCGGCTGCCGGCGGCCGACCGCCCCGTGGCCGTCTCGGGCATCGGGGTCGCGGTCGACGGGTCCGGTACGCTGCTGGCCACCGCGACAGGCGGCACGGCGGGCAGGACGTACCGGGTCACCTCGCACGTGCCGCGCCCCACGGCCGAACAGCGGCGTGACGCCGTGCCCGCCGGAACCCCTCCCGCGCTGCCGCCGAAGATCGGCGTGTTCCGGTCGCTGGCCCAGCGGGTGACGAGGAACGCGCGCTCGCCGTACCAGCAGGCGGCGCTGCTGGAGCACTACCTGCGCACCGGACAGAGGTACGACGTGAAGTCCCCGCCCGGGCACTCTCTGGCGGCGCTGGAGCGTTTCCTGCGTACGACCCACCGGGGGACCTCCGAGCAGTTCGCCGCCTCCTTCGCGCTGCTCGCCCGTACGCTGGGGCTGCCGAGCAGGGTCGTGGTCGGCTTCCGCCCGGGGGCACCGCGGGACGGCTCCTTCCAGGTGCTCTCCGGAGATGTTCTCGCCTGGCCGGAGATCGAGTTCAGGGATCTCGGGTGGATGGCGTTCTCCCCCACCCCGGAGCGGAGTGGCTCGCAGGGTACGCACGACGTCGTGAGCACGGCGGTCAAGGAGCGCCGGCGGCTCGCCGAGCGGATCGGCGGCACCTCGGTGAAGGAGCCGCGGCCCTCCGCCACCCCGGCCCCGGACGAGGGCGACGGCGCCGCGCGGTCGTGGGGACCGGCGGCCGTCGCCGCGTCGGGCGTCATCGGTGTCGTGATCCTGCTGTACGTGCTCGCGGTGCTGGTCGTGCCGATGCGCCGGCGTCGGCGCCGGCGGCGCGGTGACCCGGACGAGAGGGTCCTGGGCGCGTGGCGGCAGGTCTGTGAGGATCTCGGTCTGGAGGGGGAGTCCTCGCTGACCGCCTCGGAGGTCTCGGAGCGCGCTGCGGAGCGGGTTGGGCCCGAAATATCGGCTCATATCGTGCCACTGGGTGAGTTATCGAACTTCGTGGAGTTCGCCGGGGAGAAGGTCGGGCCCGAGGCGGCGGAGGAGGCGTGGCGCCGCTCCGACGAGGCCCGCAGGCTCCTCCGCCGCGGCACGCCCCTTCTCACCCGCGTCGCCCGCCGCCTGCATCCCCGCTCCCTCCGGCGACGGGCACCCGCCGGACGGGCGTAGCCGAGCCCGCGGACACGAGCGCCGTGACGGTTACAGGCTGTTCAGGCGGTGCAGCAGGTCGACCGGAGTGAGCAGGTAAGCGCCGACGATCAGGGCCGCGGCGGAGACCAGCAGGAACAGGAAGACGAAGAACCCGCCGGGGAACGGGGTCAGCCGCGCGAGCTGGTCGGCGTCCGAGTCCGGCGCCCTGCCGTGCCGCCGCTTGGTCCGCAGCTCCAGGATCGGCCGGATGCCTCCGATGAGGAGGAACCACGTGGCCAGTTGCGCGCCGACGGACTGCACGTCGGCCGGGGCGAACCAGGACAGCGCGAACACCGCGCCGCCGATGGTCAGCAGCGCCACGACACCGAAGACGTTGCGGATCATCAGCAGCATGCAGGCGAGCAGCAGCAGGATCGTCCAGAGGAGGATCGTGATGTATCCGGCGGCGGTCAGCCAGGCGGTGCCCAGCCCGAGCAGCGAGGGGGCGACGTACCCGGCGCCCGCGGTGAGGATCATGCCGGGCCCTGTCGGCCGTCCACGGGTCAGGGTGACGCCGGAGGTGTCGGAGTGGAGGCGGATCCCCTGGAGCTTGCGCCGGGTGAGCAGGGCCACGAGCGCGTGGCCTCCCTCGTGCGCGACCGTGATCAGACCTCTGGAGAGGTGCCAGGAGGTCGGGTAGACGACCACGCCCAGGGCCACGAGCGCGGCCAGAGCCGTGATCCACATGGGCGGGCCGGGCTGCACGGCGGTCAGCCTCGCCCAGAAACCGCTGAAAGTCTGCAGGGTCCACCTCCACTGGAAAGCCGCGGGTCCGCGCGCCCGAAGGCGCGCGGACATAGCGTCGCATGGTCAGCGGGTCAGGGTCTTCCCCGTACTACCAGAACAACATTCGGCCTCCGGGACGAGCACGCCCGCAAGCCCTGGCACGGCGCTCCTCCGCGATCTCGGGCTCGCGGAAAGGGTCGTCATCGGCTCCGATTCCCTACCTTTACGCCCACTGGTCGCATTCCCTTGGAGAGGCTCGAACTCGACGACGGGTGGCTTCGCGCGGTTTCCCGGCGGCAATGGGATCCAGGTCTCCGAGAAAGCCCCCTAAGCTGGGTGAATGCCAAACTCGCGTACGCCGGCGTCACGGGGCGACGAGCATCGAGAAGTGATTCGCAAGTTCTACGACGCCTTCGCGGCCGGTGACATCGATGCCATGGGCCGGTGTTACCACCCGGACGTCAGCTTCGGCGACCCCGTCTTCCTGGAACTGGAAGGCCGTGAGCGGGTCATGGGCATGTGGCGCATGCTCCTGGGCCGTAATCGGGGCACCGAGGTCTCGGCCCGCGACATCGAGGCCGACAACTATTCGGGCACGGCCCACTGGACGGCGAAGTACGTCTTCTCGCAGACAGGCAGGCGCGTGGTCAACGAGGTCGACGCCCAGTTCCGCTTCGACGAGGGGCTGATCGTCCGTCACCACGACCAGTTCGACTTCCGCCACTGGACCAAGATGGCCCTCGGCCGGCCCACCGGGGTGCTGCTCGGCTGGACGCCGATGCTGCGCCGCAAGGTACGGGACCGGGCGCGCGGCCAGCTTGAGGAGTACCTGCGGAGCGATTCGCCTATATCAGGCTAGGGTCTGACACGGGCGGCACGCACCGGAGGCGGGTTCGCGGCCGTCCTGACAGTCCCCCAGGAGGTGTGCCGTGCCGGAGCGTCGTGTGCGAGGGTTGAGAGATCTGATGCGAGTGCCCGCACGGGGTGCCGATCACGAGGTGGCGCCCGAGCATTCCATGGATCCCCGCTCCAAGGAGACCGACGCCCCGGCGCAGCAGAGCGTCATCGACAACGCCGTGTACGTGGACGGTCAGCGCGTCGACACCCCGCCGTCGCTGGCCGAGGCCGTGGCGGCGCTGCGCCTGCGGCCCGGGAGCATGGCCTGGATCGGCCTCTACCGCCCGGCGGACGCCGAGATCCTCAAGGTCGCCGAGGAGTTCGGCCTGCACGAGCTGGCCGTCGAGGACGCCATCGTCGCCCACCAGCGTCCGAAGGCCGACCGGTACGGCGACACGCTCTTCCTGGTCCTGCGCGCCGCCCAGTATCTCGACTCGCCGGAGAAGGTGGAGTTCGGCGAGCTCCACGTCTTCGTCGGGCCCGACTTCGTGCTGACCGTCCGCCACAGCGAGGCCCCGGACCTCAGCAAGGTCCGCCGCCGCATGGAGAACGACCCCCACCTGCTGCGGCAGGGCCCGCAGGCCGTCCTGTACGCGATCCTGGACGCGGTCGTCGACGGGTACGCTCCGGTGGTCGCCGGCCTGCAGAAGGACATCGACGAGATCGAGGTCCAGGTCTTCGGCGGCGATCCCGCGGCGCCGAGGCGCATTTACGCCCTGTCGCGCGAGGTGATCGAGTTCCAGCGGGCCACCCGGCCGCTCCTCGACATGCTCACCGGCCTGATCGCCGGCTCCCCGAAGTACGGCGTCGACCAGGAGCTCCAGCGGTACCTGCGCGACGTGGCCGACCACGCGATCACGGTGGTGGAGCGGGTGGACAACTTCCGCCAGATGCTCCAGGACATCCTCATCGTCAACTCGACGCTGGTCAGCCAGGCGCAGAACGAGGAGATGAAGAATGTCACCCAGGCGAGCTACGCCCAGAGCGAGGAGGTCAAGAAGATCTCCTCCTGGGCGGCCATCCTCTTCGCCCCCACCCTCGTCGGCACGATCTACGGGATGAACTTCACCCACATGCCCGAGCTGAGCTGGGTCTACGGCTACCCCTTCGCCGTCGCGCTGATGGCGGCGGTGTGCGGCACGCTCTACCTCGTCTTCAAGCGCCGCGACTGGCTGTGATCCCGCTTAGGGGATGATTCCGGCATTTCGGGTAGGTCCGGCGTATGGAGGATCGTGTGCTGGAACTGCACGCCATCGCGATGGACGAGTTCGGCCTGCGCGTGGCGATGATCAATAATGACGCCTGGAACGCCCCGACACCCTGCTCCGAGTGGAGCGTCCGCGACCTGGTCAACCATCTCGTGGTCGAGCAGCTGTGGGTGCCGCCGCTGCTCGCGGGCAGGACCGTGGCCGACGTGGGCGACCGGTTCGACGGGGACCAGCTCGGTGAGGACCCCGTCGGCCGGTGGACGGAGGCCAGCGTCGGGGCACAGCACGCGCTGGCCGAGCCTGGAGCGCTCGACAGGGAGGTCCACCTGTCCTACGGGACCGTGGACGCCCGGCGCTACTGCATGGAGATGGCCGCAGACCTCGCCGTCCACGCCTGGGACCTCGCGCGCGGCCTCGGGGCCGACGACCGCGTCGACCCCGAGCTCATGGCCGAGGTGTACGACTACCTGTCCCCGATGGCCGGGGCGCTCGCGGGAAGCGGCATGTTCGGCGAGCCCGTCCCCGTGCCGGACGACGCCGGCCCGCAGGCCCGTACCCTCGCCCTCACCGGCCGCCGGCCCTGACCAGCGTCAGGCCAGCAGCTTGCGGGCGGCCTCCTCGATGTGGGTCTCCGAGAGCAGGACGTGGGCGGCGGCGTCGCCGAGGGGGACGAAGCTGTCCATGGAGGTCACCCGGGCCACCCGCCCGGTGAACCCGCCGTCGGCGAGCGCCGCCAGCACCCCCTCGGACACGCCGCCGGAGCTACGCGTCTCGTCGGCGATGAGCACCTTGCCGGTCAGGTCGGCGGCGCGCAGCAGGTCGTCCACGGGGAGCGGGGACAGCCAGCGCAGGTCGAGCACGCGGCAGCCGTACCCCTCCGCGGTGAGCCTGATCGCGGCCCGCAGGCTCATGCGCACCCCGTTGCCGAACGTCACGATCGTCAGGTCGCGCCCGTCGCCGTACGCGCGGCCGCTGCCGATGGGCACGTGGGTCTCGGCCCATCGCGACGGCGGCGCGTACGGGGTGAGCCAGCCGTTGTCGCCCTCGTCGATCAGGTCGCGGGTGTTGTAGAGCGCGATCGGCTCCAGGAACACGCACACCTCGCCGTCGGCCCTGGCGGCGGCGACGCAGGTGCGCAGCATCGCGGCGGCGTCGTCGGGCCGGGCGGGGGAGGCGACGACGAGCCCGGGGATGTCACGCAGGGCGGCGACGGAGTTGTCGTTGTGGAAGTGCCCGCCGAAGCCCTTCTGGTAGGCGTACGCCGCCACCCGCACGACCATGGGGTTCCTGTAGGCGCCCTTGGAGAAGAACCGCAGCGTCGCCGCCTCGCCGCGCAGCTGGTCGAGGGCGTTGTGCAGGTAGGCGAGATACTGGATCTCGGGGATCGGCAGCAGGCCGGAGGTCGCCGAGCCGAGGGCCAGGCCGAGCAGGGCCTGCTCGTCCAGGAGGGTGTCGAACACCCGCGCGGCGCCGAAGCGCTTCAGCAGCCCGCGCGTCACGCCGTACACCCCGCCCTTGCGCGCCACGTCCTCGCCGAAGATCATGACCTCGGGGTGGGCGCCCATGATGTCGGACAGCGTGCGGTTGATCGACTGGGCGAGGGTGAGCGGACCCTCGCGCTCGGGCGGGGTCTCGCCGAACAGCCTCGCCCGGTCGTCCGCGTGGCGCACGGCCTGCGCCGCCACCCGGGCCGGGTCGCGGGGGGCGAGCGGCTCCATGACCTCGCGGGCCGACCGCAGCCGGGGCCTGCGGGTGGACTCCAGCGCCAGCTTGAGCACGTGCTCGCGGAGCGTCTCGTAGCGCGCGAGCAGCTCGTCGGGCATCGCCAGCCCGGCGTCCACCAGCAGCTTCGCCGTGGCCAGCAGGGGGTCGCGCTCAAGATCGGCGGCGATCTCGCGCGGCGCGCGGTACGCCGACTCGACATCGGAGCCCGCGTGCCCCATCAGGCGGACCATGCGCAGGTGCAGGAACGCCGGTGACCTGCGGGCGCGTACGTGCTCGACGGCCTGGCACGCCACGTCGTACGTCTCGGCGAGGTCGCAGCCGTCGGCCTGGAAGCGCGGGATGAGGGGATGGCCGGACGCCTCGACCCAGCCGGGCGGGGTGCGCACGCTGATGCCGATGCCGTTGTCCTCGCAGACGAACAGGATCGGAAGCGGGAGCCCCTGGTATGCGCAGTAGGCGGCGGTGTTGAAGCCGCTCAGGGCGCTGGCGTGGTTGATCGAGGCGTCCCCGAAGCCGCACACCGTGATCGCCCCGGCCGGCCAGGGCGTGCCGGTGACGCCGAGCTTGCGCGCCCGTTCGATGGCGAAGGCCACGCCGACGGCGCGGGGCAGGTGACTGGCGATCGTGGAGGTCTGCGGGATGACCGCGAGGTCAGGATGGCCGAAGACCTTGTGGCGCCCTCCGGCGATCGGCTCCTCGGCCGCGGCGGCGAGGCCGAGCAGCACGTCGCGCAGCCCCTCCTCGGCGAGCCGCCCGGCCTGCGCCGAGCGGGCCAGGTAGAAGGCGCCCGACCGGTAGTGCAGGAGCGCGGGATCGGTGACGCGGGTGGCGGCGGCGACCGCGGCGTTGCCCTCGTGGCCGGCCGAGCCGATCGTGTAGAAGCCCTCGCCCTGCTCGCGCAGCCAGCGCGCGGCGATGTCGAGCAGCCGGCTTGCGAGCTGGATCTCGAAGAGCTCGCGACATCGGGCGCCCGTGAGGGTGGTGCCGGGCCGCACGGGCAGCCCGGGATCGCGGGGGCCGCCCGGTGATAGTGCGGCGACCGACTCGGTGAAGTGCGTCTCAACAGTGTCGCGGGCCACGAGGCCGATTATGTCGCGATGAACCTGGTCGCGTCCCGGGGCTTGCCGATACAGGTCACCTGTCCGAGTGGACCGGTCTATTTGGCTCGGATTAATGACGGTTTGTCAGAAGACACAACCAATGTGCTAATGCAGCCGTCTACTACTAAGGAATGACGTGGCACCCTCAAAGCCGCGTTAGGCAACGGGAAGAAGGGACACCCCGTGTTAAAACGCATCCGTGCCGTCGTCGTGGCGATGGCCATGGGCGCCGGAGCCCTCGCTCTGGTGACCCCATCGGCGTCGGCGTCGGCAGGGAAACTCGCGGCCCCCGACGTCTCCTCGGTGGCGGTGAGCTCCAGCCCGGTCGTCGTCGAGAGCAAGGACGGCAAGGCGGTCACCTTCAGCTACCTCGTGGACGGCGCGACCACTGGCGGCTTCACGCTGAAGCGGCCCGACGGCTCGACCCTCGACGTCGAGGCCAAGAAGGTCGACGAGGTGGGCGGAAAGCAGAAGTGGCAGGGCACCCGCACCTTCGGCCGCTCGGACGCCCCCGGCACGTGGAACGTCACGGCCAAGGCGACCAGCGTCGTCGGAACCGGTAAGGCGGGCAAGGACTTCCAGGTCAGGCAGGTCTGGGAGAGCGACCTCGCCGGGTTCGGCGCCTCACCCGAGCCCGTCGGCAAGGGCGACACGCTGACCCTCCAGGGCCGGCTGCTGCTCAACGGCACCGACGGGTGGAAGCCGTACAAGGGGCAGAAGGTGTACATCGCCTTCCGTGCCGAGGGCGCAGCCGGGTACGACCGGGTCGCCTACGACTACACCGACTGGAAGGGCCGCTTCTCGGCCGGCGTCAAGGCCGACCGCACCGGCTGGTGGCGGGCCGAGTACGACGGCTCGCCGGTCGCGCACAAGGCGACCAGCGACAGCGACCAGGTCGACGTGCGCCGGCAGACCACCGGCAGCCGGATCACCGGGTTCGACGTGAACCCCGACCCCGCCGACCAGGGCGACAGGCTGTCCGCGCGCGGGCGCCTCGAACTGGACACCTCGCACGGCTGGGACGGTTACCGGGGGCAGAAGGTCGACCTGCTGTTCAAGCCCGACGGTTCGCGCTCGTGGCGGGTCGTGGGCCACGACTGGACCGACCGCGGCGGCCGGTTCTCGATCGGCGCAGGGGCCGAGCGGTCCGGCTGGTTCCGGGCCGACTTCGACGGCGCCCAGGGCGTGAAGGGCACGAGCAGCCGGTCCGTCCACGTGACCGTCAACGAGCCGGAGCCGCCCGCCGACACCCGGATCATCAAGTTCAACGCCTACCCCGAGCCGGTGAAGTACGGCAAGTACGTCAAGAACCGGGGCACGCTGCAGATCTGGGACGGCGACCACTGGGTCGCCTACGACCACGTGAAGGTGGCCCTGTACTTCAAGCGGGCCGGCCACTCCACCTGGGAGTACGTCAAGACGGTCAGCACCAACGGCTCCGGCAGGTTCTGGACCCAGGTCAAGGCCTGGAACTCCGGCTACTGGAAGATCCGCTTCAAGGGCAACGGCGAGGCCACGGCGTCGTCCAGCAAGAGCGACTACGTCAGGGTGAAGAAGTAACGCCCGTCAGGTGACACGACGGCCCGGGAGCCCGCGAGCCCCGGGCCGTTCGCTTCCCCGCCGGCGCGCGAGGGTCCGGGAGCCGGCCCTGGGCGGCGGCTTCTGGACGGACCCGGTGTGGATCACCGACCCCGCGGTGCTCGACGCGCCACGGAGCCTTCCCGAAATCGGCTTGATTACGTCTGATGGAATAGCCCACATGACAACACTTCGTGATAAAGCCCTTTTGTTCCGCTCGATGCATGTCCCCGGCCGGCCGCTGGTACTGCCCAACGCCTGGGACGTCGCCTCCGCGCGTGTCGTGGCGGACGCCGGAGCCGCCGCGGTCGCCACCACCAGCGCCGGTGTCTCGTGGGCCCTGGGCTATGGGGACGGCGACCACCTGGACCGCGACCGCGCCCTCGATCTGATCGCCCGGGTCGTCGCGGCGGTCGGCGTTCCGGTGACGGCCGACGTCGAAAGCGGCTACGCGCCCGACCCCGCGGGGGTGGCCGAGACCGTGCGGGGCGTGCTCGCGGCCGGAGCCGTCGGCGTCAACCTCGAGGACTCGCTCCGCGTGGGCCCGGCCCCGCTGCGTCCCATCCTGGAGCAGTCAGAGCGCATCGCGGCGGCCCGTGGTGCCGCGGACACCGCTGGTGTGCCGCTGTTCATCAACGCCCGGATCGACACGCACCGCCTGCCGGCCGGGGATCACGTGACCTGGCTGAAAGAGACCCTCGCCAGGGCCGAGGCCTACGTGGCGGCCGGTGCCGACGGGGTGTTCGTTCTCGGCGCTCTGGACGCGGAGACCGTCACGGCGCTCGTGCGTGCGGTGTCCGCGCCGGTCAACGTCCTGGCGGGTCCTCGGAATCTCACCGTGCCCGCGCTCGCGGCGTTGGGCGTGGCTCGCGTGAGTGCTGGGTCCTCGATCGCCGAGGCGGCGTACGGGCTGGTCGCACGTGCCGCCCGGGAACTGCTCACCGACGGCACTTGCGGAGCTCTGCGGGGCGGTCTTGAGTACGGCACCCTCAACGCGTTGCTCCTGGCGGAACCTGGCCGCTGATCCGTGAGCGGTACCGCCTGATCCGTGAGCGGTACCGGCCGCGGTCAGTGGGTCCCCAGCGAACCCTATGCCCGGCGCCGGCGTCGGGGCGAGGCCGGTCGTCGCCGGAGCCGCCCCGGCCGGCTAGTCGGTGCGGCGGAACTGGGCGATGGCGACGCCCAGCAGGGCCAGGCCCATGAGGGCGACGATTCCGAGCTCGACCATGACCGGGACGTGCCAGCCGAACCAGTGGACGCCGGGGTTGAGCGCGTCCACGACCTTCGGGTCCACGTCGAGGTGGCTGAAGACCGCGTGGCGCATCGGGTCCACGGCGTACGTCAGAGGGTTGATCTTCGTCAGGAAGGCCAGCCACCCGGGCAGGTTGGCCAGGGGGAACATCGCCCCGGACAGGAAGATCATGGGCATGATCGCCATCTGCATGATGCCGAAGAAGCTTTGCATGCTCTTCATCCGGGCGGCGAGGCTCACGCCGAAGGCGGTGATCGTGACCGACGCGAGGAACATCTCCCCGAGCAGGGTGAGGATCAGCGTGGGGGAGTAGGGCACGTGGACCAGCCCGGCGAGGGCCAGGATGATGAAGCCCTGTACGGTCGCGACGATGCCGCCGCCCAGGCACTTGCCGATCACGATCGCGGCGCGGCTCACCGGGGCGACCAGCATCTCGCGCAGGAACCCGAACTCGCGGTCCCACACGATCGAGCCCGCCGAGAACATCGCCGTGGTGATCACCGTCATGGCGATCACGCCGGGGTAGATGAAGGTGCGGAAGTCCACGCCCTGGCTCGGCCCCCGTGAGACCAGCGTGCTGAGGCCGGTGCCCATGACGAACAGCCACAGCACGGGCTGCACCAGAGTGGAGATCATGCGGGTGCGGTCGTTGACGAACCGCAGCAGCTCGCGATGGAGAACTATCTTGACGGCCCGGATGTCGTGCCTGACGCTGCGTCCTGGCACGTGGACCCGGACGACTTCGGGCGAGGTGGCCTCGGTCGTCATCGTCTACCTCCTCACCATGGCGCGCATCCACGCGGACGTGCCGCTCTCGCCCTCGGCGTCTCGGATGGTGGAGCCGGTGTAGTTCATGAAGACGTCGTCGAGCGAGGGCCGCGACACGCTCACCGAGCGGATCGGCACGCCGAGCTCGGCGAACAGCCGGGGGACGAACTCCTCCCCTGAGGGGACGGCGAAGGTCACCACGCCCTCACGGACGGCCGCGTCGAGGTCGAAACGCTCCTTCAGCGCGGTGATGGCGGTCGCGTCGTCACCGGTCTGGATCTGCACGCGGTCCTTGCCGATGCCGGCCTTGAGGGCCTCGGGGGAGTCGATGACCACGATCTCGCCGTGGTCGATGATGGCGATGCGGTCGCAGTACTCGGCCTCCTCCATGTAGTGCGTCGTCATGAAGATGGTGATGTCCTCTGTGCGCCGCAATTTATCGATATATCCCCAGATAGCGGATCGGGTCTGGGGGTCCAGGCCGACCGTGGGCTCGTCCAGGAACAGCACGCGCGGCGAGTGGAGCAGACCCCGCGCGATCTCCAGCCGGCGTTTCATGCCTCCGGAGAAGGTCATGACCTTGGCGTCCTTGCGGTCCCAGAGCGCGACCATCTCCATGACCTGCTTGATCCGCTCGTCGACCACGTCCTTGCGCACCCCGTACAGCTCCGCGTGGAAGCGGAGGTTCTGCTCGGCCGACAGGTAGCCGTCGAGGGTCGGATCCTGGAACACCAGCCCGATGTTGCGCCGGACCTCGTCCCGCTCCCTGACCACGTCGTGCCCGGCCACCTCGGCCGATCCGCCCGTCGGGCCCACGAGCGTGCAGAGCATGCTGATGGTCGTCGTCTTCCCCGCGCCGTTAGGCCCGAGGAAGCCGAAGACCTCGCCCGGGCGCACCTCGAAGTCGATGCCTCTCACGGCCTCGACATTGCCGTAACTCTTCTTCAGCCCCCGTACGGCGACGGCGGGCGCCTCGCTTGTCGTCACTGTCCCTCTTCCTCCTGGTTCCCCGCACGCGTAGCTCCATCATCTCCTCGGGCATGCTTCGCCGGTACGTACGGTCGCCTCTGAACTATCTAGATACATGAAAGATATATCGAGATAGTCGGCAGAACAAGGCCTGGTTCCGGGCAGGGTGAAGGCGAGGTCCGGCGGTCGGACGATGAGAGGCGGGGAGGTTAACGTTCGTTAACGAGGTCGGCCAGGGCGGCGCGGGCCATGCGGTGCAGCAGGTCGGACATCGCGTCGCGGGCCAGCTCACCGGCGCTGTGCGGGGTGGAGTTGAGGAGCCCGAAGACCGCGTGGGTGGCGGCGCGCAGCACCGGCGGCCGTACGCCCGGGTACAGCTCGCTCAGGACGGTGACCCACTCCTCGGCGTACAGCCGCTGGAGCCGCCTGATCTGCCGGCGGGCCGGTTCTGGGACGTTGCCCAGCTCGCGGTCGTGCACGGTGATCAGCGCGGGTTCGTCGAGCGCGAAGTCGATGTGACCGGAGATCAGCGCGTCCAGCGTCTCGCCGCCGCCCGCGGCCTGGGTGACCCGATCGGCCGCTGAGGTGCGCAGACGCTCGCTGATGTCCAGCAGTATCTCGGAGAGCAGGGCGTCCTTGCCGCTGAAGTGGCGGTAGAGCGCGGGCCCCGAAATGCCGACCGCGCCGCCGATCTCCTCGATCGGCACGCCGTGGAAGCCCCGGGCCGCGAACAGCGTGGCGGCGGCGTCCAGGATCTCCCTGCGCCGAGGGCTCGGAACTCGGGTATGACTCCGCACAACGGTCATGACCGGCAATGGTAGACGAACCAGTTAATGATGACTAACATCCACGTCATAGTTAGGGAACGTTAACCGCTGGGAGGTGCGCATCATGGCCCCTGTGCTCCGGACGGTGCTGAGCCCGGCCGGCGAGGAGTTCAAGCGCAACGCGGAGGTCAACGAGCGCCTGGCCGCCGACCTGCGCGAACGACTGGCGGTCGCGGCCCTCGGAGGCCCCGAGCGGTCGCGCGTGCGGCACGTCGAGCGCGGCAAGCTCCTGCCCCGTGACCGCGTCGGCACGCTGCTCGACCCCGGCTCCCGCTTCCTGGAGCTGGCACCGCTGGCCGCCACCGGCCTGTACGGCGACGAGGCCCCCGCCGCCGGGATCATCACCGGAATCGGCCGGGTCGCCGGCCGGGAGTGCGTGATCGTCGCCAACGACGCGACCGTGAAGGGCGGCACCTACTACCCCCTCACGGTCAAGAAGCATCTGCGTGCGCAGGAGGTCGCCCTCCACAACCACCTGCCGTGCGTCTACCTGGTCGACTCCGGGGGCGCGTTCCTGCCGCTCCAGGACGAGGTTTTCCCCGACCGGGAGCATTTCGGGCGCATCTTCTACAACCAGGCCACCATGTCGTCGCGCGGCATCCCGCAGATCGCCGCCGTGCTCGGCTCCTGCACGGCCGGAGGCGCGTACGTGCCGGCCATGAGCGACGAGGCCGTCATCGTCAGGAACCAGGGCACGATCTTCCTGGGCGGCCCGCCGCTGGTGAAGGCCGCGACCGGCGAGGAGGTCACGGCCGAGGAGCTCGGCGGCGGCGACGTGCACGCCCGGGTCAGCGGGGTCACCGACCACCTGGCCGAGGACGACGCCCACGCCCTGTCCATCGTCCGCGACATCGTCTCCACGCTGGCCCCGAGGCACCCCGCCCCCTGGGAGCGCGCCCGCCCCGAGGAGCCGCTGCACGACCCCCGCGACCTGTACGGCATCGTGCCCGCCGACACCCGCACGCCGTACGACGTGCGGGAGGTCATCGCCCGGATCACCGACGGCAGCCGCTTCCTGGAGTTCAAGGCCGAGTACGGCCACACGCTGGTGACCGGCTTCGCCCACATCCACGGGCATCCCGTGGGGATCGTGGCCAACAACGGCATCCTGTTCAGCGAGTCCGCGCTCAAGGGCGCCCACTTCATCGAGCTCTGCGACCAGCGGAAGATCCCGCTGGTGTTCCTTCAGAACATCAGCGGGTTCATGGTGGGCCGTGCCTACGAGGCCGGGGGCATCGCCAAGCACGGCGCCAAGATGGTCACCGCCGTCTCCTGCGCCCGCGTGCCCAAGCTCACCGTGGTCGTCGGCGGCTCGTTCGGGGCGGGCAACTACGCGATGGCCGGACGGGCGTACTCGCCGCGCTTCCTGTGGATGTGGCCCAACGCCCGCATCTCGGTCATGGGCGGCGAGCAGGCCGCCAACGTGCTGGCCACCGTGCGTCCCGGCGGCGAGGACGACGCGGAGTTCAAGCGCGCGATCCGCGAGCGGTACGAGGAGCAGGGCAGTCCGTACTACTCCACCGCGCGGCTGTGGGACGACGGCGTGATCGACCCCCTCGACACCCGCACGGTACTCGGGCTGGCCCTGTCCGCCGCGGCCAACGCCCCCCTCGACCCCATCGGCTACGGCGTCTTCCGGATGTGATCATGTTCGACACCGTTCTTGTCGCCAACCGGGGCGAGATCGCGCTCCGCGTCATCAGGACCCTCCGCCGGCTCGGCGTACGGTCGGTCGCCGTGTACAGCGACGCGGACGCGGGCGCCCGGCACGTGCGCGAGGCCGACACGGCCGTACGGCTGGCCTCCGGCTACCTCGACATCGACCAGGTGATCGCGGCCGCCAAACTCAGCGGGGCGCGGGCCGTCCACCCCGGCTACGGGTTCCTGGCCGAGAACACCGCGTTCGCGCGGCGCTGCGCCGAGGAGGACCTGGTCTTCGTCGGCCCGCCGCCCGAGGCCGTCGAGGCCATGGGTGACAAGATCCGCGCCAAGGCGACCGTCGCGGCGGCCGGCGTCCCGGTCGTCCCCGGCGGCGCGGAGCCGTCCGATGACCTCGTGGAGGCGGCGGGGCGCATCGGCTACCCCGTGCTGATCAAGCCCTCGGCGGGCGGCGGCGGCAAGGGCATGCTGGTCGTGCGCTCGCCGGAGGAGATGCCCCAGGCCATCGAGTCGGCCCGCCGCACGGCCGCCGCCGCGTTCGGCGACTCCACGCTGCTGGTCGAGCGGTTCGTCGCCGATCCCCGGCACATCGAGATCCAGGTGCTGGCCGACGCGCACGGCAACGTCGTCCACCTGGGCGAACGCGAGTGCAGCCTGCAACGCCGCCACCAGAAGATCATCGAGGAGGCGCCGTCGCCGCTGCTGGACGAGCGCATCCGGCAGAGCATGGGCGCGGACGCGGTGAGGGCCGCCAGGTCCGTCGGGTACGTGGGCGCGGGGACCGTCGAGTTCATCGTCTCCGGCGACCAGCCGGGGCACCCGGGCTACTTCATCGAGATGAACACCCGGCTCCAGGTCGAGCACCCCGTCACCGAGCTGGTCACCGGCCTCGACCTCGTGGAGCTTCAGCTCCGCGTCGCGGCGGGGGAGCCGCTGCCGCTGACCCAGGACGACGTACGGCTGCGCGGCCACGCCGTCGAGGCCCGCGTCTACGCCGAGGACCCCTCCCGGGACTTCCTGCCCACGGGCGGACGGGTGCTCGCGCTCGCGGAGCCGGAAGGCGACGAGGGCGTGCGGGTGGACTCGGGGCTCCAGACGGGCACGGTCGTCGGCAGCGACTACGACCCGATGCTGTCCAAGGTGATCGCGTGGGGCCCGGACCGGGAGAGCGCGCTGCGGCGGCTGGACGCGGCGCTGCGGGCGACGACCGTCCTCGGCGTGACGACCAACATCGCGTTCCTGCGGGCGCTGCTCGCCGACCCGGACGTGGCGGCGGGGAACCTCGGCACCGGCCTGATCGACCGGCGCCTTCCCGCGCTGCTCGCCGCCGCGTACGGCCCCGGAGGCCTGCCGGACGAGGTGCCGGCCGCGGCGGCGCTGGTCCTGCAGGACCGGCTGGTCTCGTCCGCGGGCGACGACCCGTGGGACGTGCCGGACGGGTGGCGGGCCGGCGAGCCCTCCTGGACGCCCTGGCTCCTGACGGCGCGGGACGAGACCGCCGAGGTGAGAGTGCGCGGCCTTCCCCGTACGGGCGCCGAGGTGACCGTGGGCGACGCGCCCGCGGCCCCGGCCCGGCTCGCCCACGGGCGAGGCGGCGAGGTCTTCGTGACGCTGGACGGCCTGACTTCCCGCTTCACCCACGCCGTGGACGGCGCGACCGTGTGGCTCGGCAGGGACGGGCGCTCGTGGGCGATCACGCCCCACGAGCCGGGGGAGCGCGGAGACCGCGCGGGCGCGGGCGGCGCGGGCGACGGAGTGGTCCGCAGCCCGATGCCCGGCACCGTGCTGCTGGTCAAGGTGGTCCCCGGCGAGCGGGTCACCGAGGGGCAGCCGCTGCTGATCGTCGAGGCGA
Source organism: Sphaerisporangium sp. NPDC049003 (assembly GCF_043197795.1). Taxonomy (NCBI): domain Bacteria; kingdom Bacillati; phylum Actinomycetota; class Actinomycetes; order Streptosporangiales; family Streptosporangiaceae; genus Sphaerisporangium; species Sphaerisporangium sp. NPDC049003. The sequence goes on along the minus strand of NZ_JBICTU010000015.1, from coordinate 12,837 downwards.
TGAAGATGGAGCACACCGTCACCGCCCCCTCGGACGGCGTCGTCGTGGAGCTTCCCGCACGCGCGGGCCGGCCGGTCGACATGGACGCGGTGCTGGCCGTCGTCCGCGAAGAGCCCCCCGCCCCTGACACGGACACGGACACGGGAGGGTCATGATGCGCATGCCGTTCGAGGTCCCGATGGACGGTCTGCCGGACCGGGTGACGATCTACGAGGTCGGGCCCAGGGACGGGCTGCAGAACGAGTCGGCGATCGTCCCCGTCGAGGTCAAGGCGCGGTTCGTCGCGCGGCTGGCCGAGGCCGGGCTGACCACCATCGAGGCGACCAGCTTCGTGCACCCGAAGTGGATCCCCCAGCTCGCGGACGCGGAGGAGCTGCTGGGCCGGGTGGAACGGGTGCCGGGCGTCCGCTACCCGGTGCTGGTCCCCAATGAGCGTGGCCTCGACCGAACGCTCGCCCTGGGCGTCACCGACATCGCGATCTTCGGCAGCGCCACCGAGACCTTCGCCCGCCAGAACCTCAACCGCAGTCTGGACGGCTCGATCGAGATGTTCACCCCCGTGGTCGCGCGCGCCCGTGAGAACGGGCTGGACGTCCGGGCGTACCTGTCGATGTGCTTCGGCGACCCCTGGGAGGGGCCGGTGCCGATCGCCCAGGTCGTCCGGCAGGGGACGCGCCTGCTCGACCTCGGCTGCTCCCAGCTGTCCCTCGGCGACACCATCGGCGTCGGCACGCCCGGGCACGTCACCGCCCTGCTTTCGGCCTTCGCCCAGGCGGGCGTGGGGCCCGAGCGGCTCGCCGTGCACTTCCACGACACCTACGGCCAGGCCCTGGCCAACACCCTCAGCGCCCTGCGGGCCGGGGTGACGGTCGTGGACGCCTCGGCCGGAGGGATCGGCGGGTGCCCGTACGCCAAGAGCGCCACGGGCAACCTCGCCACCGAGGACCTGGTCTGGATGCTCTCCGGGCTCGGCGTCGAGACCGGCGTCGACCTCGGATCGCTGGTCGCGACCAGCGTCTGGCTGGCGGGGGAGCTTGGCCGGCCGAGCCCGTCCCGCGTCGTCCAGGCCCTCGCCAAGGAGGATCCGGCCGGTGAAGCACCGGCCGGCGAACGTCCGGCGGGCCGATCCCCGTCGGACGAAGCCCAGGCAGACGAGGCCACGGCCACAGTAGAGGAGTGAAGAGCATGCACCGGCTCAACGACGAGTACGAGGCGTTGCGCAAGACCGTCGAGGACTTCTCCAGGGACGTGGTCGCACCGGTGATCGGCGACTACTACGAGCGCTGCGCGTTCCCCTACGACACCGTCGCCCAGATGGGGCGTATGGGGCTGTTCGGGCTGCCGATCCCCGAGGAGTACGGCGGCATGGGCGGCGACTACTTCGCCCTCTGCCTGGCGCTGGAGGAGCTCGCCCGCGTCGACTCCTCGGTGGCCATCACCCTGGAGGCCGCGGTCTCCCTCGGCGCCATGCCGGTCTACCGGTTCGGCACGGCCGAGCAGAAGGCCGAATGGCTTCCCCGGCTGACCTCCGGCGAGACGCTCGGCGCGTTCGGGCTCACCGAGCCAGGCGGCGGATCCGACGTGCCGGGCGGCATGCGGACCACCGCCGTTCTCGACGGGGCCGAATGGGTGATCAACGGATCCAAGGCGTTCATCACCAACTCGGGCACCGACATCACCGGATTCGTCGCCGTCGCCGCCATCACCGGTCAGCGCGAGCGCACCGAGGGCGCCGGGCGGATCTCCCCGGAGATCACGACGATCCTGGTCCCGTCGGACACGCCCGGGTTCACGGTGTCGAAGAAGTACTCCAAGGTCGGCTGGTCGGCCTCGGACACGCGAGAGCTGTCGTTCACCGACTGCCGGGTGCCCGCCGCCAACCTGCTCGGCGAGCGGGGCCGGGGGTACGCGCAGTTCCTGCAGACCCTCGACGAGGGCCGCATCGCCTTCGCGGCGCTCTCGGTGGGCCTCGCGCAGGGCTGCGTCGACGAGAGCCTGCGGTACGTCCAGGAGCGGCAGGCGTTCGGGACGCCGATCGGGCGCTACCAGGCCATCCAGTTCAAGGTCGCCGACATGGAGGTCCGGGCCCACACTGCGCGCCTGGCCTACTACCACGCGGCCGAGAAGATGCTCGCCGGCGAGCCGTTCAAGAAGGAGGCGGCCATCGCCAAGCTGGTGAGCTCCAACGCGGCCATGGACAACGCCCGCGACGCCACACAGATCTTCGGCGGCTACGGCTTCATGAACGAGTACCCGGTCGGCCGCTTCTACCGCGACGCCAAGATCCTGGAGATCGGCGAGGGCACCAGCGAGGTCCAGCGCATGCTCATCGCCCGCCAACTCGGCATGCCCGCCTGACCCCGTCCCGCCGGCGGCGCGTCCTTCGCTGGCGCCGGAGTGCGGTGGTTTCGTCACTTGCCGGCGAGTTGGAACCAGACCACGCGTCCGGTGGCGGTCTCGTACCAGCCCCAGGTGGTCGCCACCTGTTGGAGCAGCCAGAGGCCGCGTCCGCCGCCGCTGTCGGGACAGGTCTCCAGGCACAGCGTGGGCCGGTTCTCCGACGAGCCCGCGTCGGTCACGTCGATGTGGAGCGTCCCGTCGTGGTCGGCCACGGCGATGGTGACCCGCCCGGCCGGGCAGCGTCCCGAGTCGGAGTACCGCACCGCGTTGGTGACCAGTTCGGTGACCAGCAGCAAGGCGTCGTCGGTCTGCGGGTGATCGGTGCCTCCTAGCAGCTCCCGCACGCAGCGCCGGGCCCTTGGGACGGCGGTGACCCGCGCGGGCACATCGACCCGCCCCAGCAGCCCGAGCGCCTTCACCAGCCCACCCCCGCGATACGCCGGGAGAGCCCCCGCGCCCAGGCCCGGGTCCGTCGGGGCCGCGTGGGCTCCGATGTAGCGTCCCGCCGTTGTCGAGTGCTCCTCGGCCGACCCGGCGGTACGAAGACCTCCAAACTCGGCCGCCGTCCCGGCGGAAGCCTCACCACGGAGTCGAACCCGAGCTCGTTCAACTCCCATGCCAACTCCACCAGTTGGACCTTCCAGCCTGGAAGATCGCCCGCACTCATATGCTCGCCTGCCCTTCTGTGGGGGAACGTCCAGTCGATTCCTGCGACCGGTGGTCCCGGGATCCGGTGACTGTGTGCAACACCAGCAGATGCTCCACTGTGTACGGTGAGTTAGCAACCGATTCTGCAAAGTTACCGATCCAGGTACCTCCGCGATTCCACTGTGTCGGTAAGTGATGGACGGCACACTGTTCGTAGCCACTCAAAGGAGGTTGTGATGGCGGGGCGTGGTCCCTCTGTGAGGCGCCGTCGACTGGCCGGTGAACTGCGTAGATTGCGTGAGCTTCAGGCGATGACGATCGAGGCGGCGGCAGATCGTGTTGGCTGGTCGACCGCGAAGCTCTCGCGGATCGAGACGGCTCGTGTGGGAATCACGTCTCCGGACCTGACCCGTCTACTCGACCTGTACGCACTCGACGGTCGCAAGCGAGCGGCATTGCATGCACTGGCCAGGACGGCACGTACGAAGGGATGGTGGGACGCCTACTCGGACTCGCTGCCGAGCGACTACGCGACCTACATCCAACTCGAAGCCGAGGCGGCGTTCATCAGGAGCTTCGACGGCATGCTCGTGCATGGCCTGCTCCAAACCGAGGATTATGCTCGCGAAGTCATCCGCTCCGCCTTGATGGCATTGTGCCCGCCCACGGAGGTCGAACGCCGTGTCGAGGTTCGAATGACGCGGCAGGGCATCTTGTCGCGTGAGCAGGACCCGATTCGGTTCTGGACCGTGATCGACGAAGCCGCACTGACGCGTCGCGTCGGCTCGGCGGCGATCATGCGCGGGCAGTACGCCAAGCTCCTTGAGTGCGCGGATCGAGACAACATCACCGTCCAGGTGCTGCCGTCCGCGGCCGGAGCACACCCTGCGACTGCCGGCACCTTCGCCATGCTTGAGTTTCGCGAACCCCATGATCCTGATGTCGCGTATGTCGAGAGCATGACGAGTATCCTCTATATAGAAAACGATGTTGAAATGTATCGATACACGCTCGCGTTCGATCATCTGCGAGCGGCGGCGCTCAGCCCCGAAGAGTCACGAACGTTGATAACACGGATGGCTGAGCGGGCTTGAGGGCTCTTGTTCTCAAAGAGAAAACGGAGAGGCCCGTAGTGGACATGTCCCGCATGGTGTGGCGTAAGAGCAGTCGCAGCGGCGACGGCCCCAACTGCGTGGAAGCCACGTGTACTGATACAGCTCAAGCCGAACCCGAAGGTGAGTGGCACGCCCCGCCGCTCTACCTGTTGCGTGACTCTAAGTTGCCGAATGGGCCAGTAATAGCCGTCACCCCGTCTGAGTGGGACGTCTTCCTCAATGGGGTCAAAGGTGGAGGGTTCGGGTGATCCGGTCTGTCTCATACGGCAGGACGGCATAGACCGCTTCCCGAGGCCGTACGAGCGATGGCCGGCCTGGTGCCGGACATCGCGGCCTGGACTTCGTAGCAGGCATGTCGCTCCATCGTTACGTGCCGTGGTGCAGGCCTCGGCTACGCCAACGAAGGCGGCTTCGACCGTGACTCCCATGATCATGCCAGTGGGGGACCGGCGCGACAGCCTCGCGTGGTTCGCCGCAGTCACCGACGGCGGCCGGATGGAGCTGAACAACGGGCACAACGGGGCCGCCTATGGCGATCTTGGTTCTGGGTGTGAATGGACGAACAGGCCATCCACTACTTAAAGTCCTTTTCATGACTTCTGATGATCTCCTGGTGCGAAGGGCCGATAAGAGCGACACCGAGGAGATCTTCGGGCTGGCCCGCGAGTTCGCGCTGTCGTTCCGCCCGCAGCGGGCGGCGTTCGACGCGGCCTTTCCGCTCCTGCTGGAGAACCCGGACGCCCTGGTCCTCGTCGCGGTCGTGGACGGCGACGTACGCGGCTACCTGCTCGGATACGTTCACCTGACCCTGTTCGCCAACGGCCACGTGGCCTGGGTGGAGGAGGCCATGACCCAGCACGGCTTCCGCAGGCGAGGCCTGGGCAGGGCGCTGCTGGAGGAGTTCGAGGTGTGGGCGCGGTCCAGGGACGCCGGCTACATCGCCCTGGCGACCCGGCGGGCCCCGGAGTTCTACCAGGCCCTGAACTACGAGTCCGCTGGAACGTACTACCGCAAGGTCCTGAAGACCGGCGACCACCCCCGGCCCTGACGGGGTTCTCCACAAGGCTCACCCGTGCCAACCCCCCCCGTAAGGGGCTACTCGTGCGGCCCGGAAATCTCCTCGACGAACAGCGCTGTGGGCAGGTCGGACAACGCCTGGATCCGCACCTAACCGAGTGCCGGCGGGTGCTCGGCTGGACGGCGTCCCCAGGCCGAGATCAGCGGCGCGAGTGTCAGGTCGAGTTCGCCCGCGTGGATGGCGGCCAAGTGCGCGTCGATCTCGGCGTCGTCGGCCGCGTGAGCAGGCGTCCCTCTGCCAGGCTCGGCGACCGGGAACATCCCCCCAGCCGTCTATGAAGATCAGCTCGGTATAGTGACCAAACTGGCTGCATGAAACCGGGTGTCCACGCCCCGGGGGGAGGCCCAGAGCAAGCGATGCGTCGTGTCTGCGCCCAGCAAGAGCCCCGAGATCAGCTCGACCGCTGGCTGGTTGAGGGCTACTGGTATCTCACCGAGTTCGTCCCAGGCCACGTCAGTCACCCCAACTTTCCTCGCCCCGAGCCACCCGAATATATTACGAAGCCGCAGTCCAACGGCTTCAGGACCTGCAGAGCTGGTTCGTCAGCGGACGATCGCCCTACCTGGCCAGCTATACCTGGCCGGACCTATGAACCCCCTGGTGAACCTCACCCCAGAAACTGCCGCGCGCCACGCAGCCTGGTCCGAAGCCGCCCCTGAGTCATGCCGCACTCCAAGCGCACATCTATCGGGCCGGGCACGTTGGTGTCTGCTCGCCGACCTGAAGGCAATTGGTCCGCGTCGAGTCCATCACGTCGGGCGATGAGCAGCCCCAGCTCGTATCGGCTTACCGCATCGGCTCCAGCGACATGGTGGATGCCGTGATACTCGGATGCGGCAAGTTCGAGGAGTGCCGCAGCGAGATCGACGACATGCACGGGACATCGCACGTCGTCGGTGAACAGCATTCCTCTCGCGCTGCCGGTGGCCAGTGAATGCACCAGCGCCTCGTGCGGCGAATCACCGTCACCGATGATCAGGGATGTCCGGGCTATCACCGCGGTTGGCGCGATCGCGTTCACTGCTGTCTCGGCAGCGGCTTTGGCCGCACCATACGGGGTGATCGGGTCAGGGGCGCACGTCTCGTCATAGCGAATCGCGGCACCCGAGAAGACCGCGTCGCTGGACACATGGACCAGGCGCCCACCCGCCGCAGAGGCAGCGAGAGCCACGTTCACGGCTCCCATCGCCGTGCTCGCCCAATCTGTCTGCCGGAACGCAGCGTTAATGACCGCCTCTGGCCGAAATGCGTCGATCAGCGTGTCAACGTCCTCTCGTCGGCGCACATCGAGCGGCAACCACTCAACACCTGCGGTCTCTCCTGATCGGGTCAGGTAGGTCGCAGCCACCTCATGCTTGGCCACCAAACACTGCCGAGCAAGTTCGCCGCCGAGAAAACCACTACCACCGACGATGAGGAACCTCATGGCCGGTCACGATAGTTGATCAGTCGCCCTGAAGCGGCCGCCGCATTCACGTCCCGAGACATGGTGCTCATACTCATCGACACTTCGAAACCGGTTGATCATCAACTGGTGCCCGAACCGACACGCACATCGTGCAACTTCACGCTGACAGAGCCAAACCCCTGAACCATCTCCCCGGACGTCGTTCGAGTCGCGCGGTCAGGCAGTGAGCTGGGCGTCCAGGCGGTAGCCGTCCACGGTGACGTAGATCGCGTCGCCCGGCCGGGCGTTGAGCCGCATCAGCACCGGCTGGAGCGAGTCGAACACCGGCTGGCGGTCGCGCCAGACCAGCACGACGGCGTTGTCCCCCGGCCCGGTGACCGACAGCAGCGTGCCGGGGCGCATGCCGAGCTGCGTGGCGTACCCCTCGGGGACGGGCACCGGCTCGCCCCGCAGGTGCTCGCTGGTGACGTCGATGCGCTGCCAGCGGCGCGGGTCGGAGGCCGGGCTCGGCAGCGGCGGCGCGAGCGTCGCCGCGCGCGGCTCCGGCACCAGGTGAGGACGGGGAGGCCCGGACAGCGCGGTGAGCGCGGCCAGGGCGGTCTGGGCGTCGGGCAGGTTGTCCGCCACGGACGGGACCGGCAGCCCCCCGCGCATCTGGTGGCCGTTGGCCCCGGGCGTGCGGCGGGGGAGCGGCGTGAAGCCGTTCGTGGCCGGCGGCTCCTGCTGCCGGGTCATCGCCCGGGGCAGGGCGTCGATCCAGGCCTGGGCCGAGTGGGCGCGGATGCCGACCTGGGCCAGCAGCTCCGCCGCGTCCTCACCCGAGGTCTTGTCGCCCAGTAGCTGGGCCGTGCGCTCGCGCAGCCGGGCGAGGTCGCCGACGACGAGCCAGCCGTCCTGGAGGCGGCGGTCGGGCATGAGCGCGACCAGCACGCGCCACAGGGGCGTGCCGAGCGAGGGGACCTCGATGGGGTGCGCGGGGTCGGCCCCGATGAGCTGGTCCTCGGTGGCGGCGACGCCGAGCCACTCGGTGAGGCGGAACAGGTGCCCGGTCACCGCGGTCGACTCGGGGGAGCGCAGCCACTGCAACACGCGCTCCTCGGCGGCCCGCTGAGCCTGCGAGAGCACGTCGCGGTCGACGTGCAGCTCGTGGGCCAGCGTGCGGAGGCTGATCGGCTCCTCGGCGAACAGCCGCTCGGTGGCGACGGCCCGCTCCAGCGGCGTCCACTCGCGGAACACCGCGTCCACGAGCCTCACGAGCGGGTTGTCCGAGACCGGGGGCGGCGGTGGGGCGGCGGGGGCCGGCGCCTCGCGGTACGGGCCCTGCGCCTGCGGCACGCCGGGCACCGCCGGAGCCCCGGTGCCCGGGGCCTGCGCCGGATGGGGACCGGTCGGATGCGCCGGGTGGGGGCCGGTGGGCTGTGCCGGATGGGGGCCGGTGGGCGGAGCGAGACGCGGGCCGCCCGGCCGCACCGGAAGGGCCCCCGGCCCCGGCCGCACCGGAAGGGTTCCCGGCCGCACCGGAAGGGCGCCCGTTTGCGCCGGGTGGGGGCCTGTATGCGCCGTGACGGGCGGGGTGATCGGCGGCGTGACGGGCGGGACGACGGGCCCGGGGACCTGCGGCGCGATGGCGGGAACCCGGCCGAGGATCTCCCGGAAGACGGCGGTGATGATCACTTCGGGCGACGTGGGCCCCGCGGGCAGCCGCAGGTCGGCCGCGGTCAGCCTGCGCAGGCGCTGCCATCCGCCCATGCCGCTGATCGCCGAGCGCGCGGGCTCGGGCCAGCCCGGAAGCCCCGGATCCACCACATGGACCTGGAGCGCGGGCAGCACGTCCATCAGCGCCAGGTGGTCCCAGCGGCTGACGGCCAGCCGCGAGAGCCTGTCGCAGAGCCAGTCGACACCGGTCGTGCCCAGGGCACGGCTGAGAGCGACCGAAGCCCACCAGCCACCCGGAAGCCGGGGGTCGGCGAGCACTTCGGCGACCTGCTGAGGGCGGCTCCAGCGCAGGGCCGGGACCAGATCACTCAAGCAGATCATTGAATCGGCGTCCATCGGCTGACCGCATCCTCCCGAGTGTGACGCATGTTGCTAATGGTGCAGCTTACGCCGGAGGCTATCAATTAGCGCCATCTAGGGAGAACATAGCCGCTAGCCGATCCCGGAGCCTGTAACCGAGTGGACACCGCTCGCAGGCCCCGGCCTTCCGCCCAGCCGGGTGACCGCATCGGCACCCGCCAGACACCCCGCTTCCAGCGCTGACTCCGGAGAGTCACCGGGTAGCAGAGCGCTGAGGAAACCCGCGGCGAAGGCGTCCCCGGCGCCCGTGGAGTCCACCGCCCGGGCGGTCACGGCGGGCGCCCGGTGGACGACCCGGCCTCCCACCGCCAGCAGCGCCCCGCCGGGTCCGAGCTTCACCGCGGCCACGCCGTACAGGGCGCTGAGCGCCGCCGCGGCGTCCCCGACGTCGGTCTCGCCGGTGAGGAGCAGCGCCTCGTCGCGGTTGGGGATGACGATCGTCGCGGCGGCCGTCTCGCTGAGGAATCTCGCCGGGCCGAAATCCCGCAGAAATCCCGTCGAGGCCGGATCGACGCTGATCCGTACGTCCCGGGCCACGGCGGCCCGTACGGCGAGCCGGACCAGGTCGAGGCCCGGCGCCGCGAACAGCGTGTATCCGGAGACGTGCAGGTGGCTCACGCCGTCGAGCAGGTCCTCGTCCCAGTCGCCGGGGCCGATTCGCCCGCCCGCGCCCCGGTTGGTCAGCATCGACCGCTCGCCGGTCACGTCGACCATCGCGATCACGACCGCGGTCGGGTGCGCCGGGTCCACCCGTACGTGCGGCCGGACCCCCGCCCCGCGCAGTTCGGCGATGTGCCAGGGGCCGGTGTCGTACCCTACCCGCGTCAGGATCCGGGCGTCCGCGCCCAGGTGGGCGGCCCAGGAGGCGGTGTTCGCCCCCGAACCGCCTGGGCGCACGACGATGTCGGCGGCGGTGTCGGTGCCGGTCGCGACCGGCGCGTGGTGGAGTGCGACCACATCGGTGACGACGTCACCGATGACGAGCAGACCACCCACTCAGCGCTCCACCGAGGGCGACGAGGGCGAAGCCGCCCAGGAGGCCGCGATCTGCCCGGCCAGGCGGGTGTTGCCGCGCACGGCGGCCAGGTTGGCCTCCAGCGAGGCGCCGTCGGTGCCCCTGACCAGGAAGTCGAGCAGGAACGGGGTGATCGCCTGACCGGTGATCCCCTCGCGGCCGGCGGCGGCGAGCGCCTCGGCCAGCACGCGGTCGTGGAGCTCGGGGTCGAGCTGCTCGGCCACCGGCACCGGGTTGGCCACGATCAGCGCCGTCTCCGGCCCGCCCAGGCCGTCCTGCGCCCGCATGACGGCGGCGGCCTCGGCGGGGGAGGAAAGGCGCCAGTCGACCGGGAGCCCGGAGGTGTGGAGGTAGAAGCCGGGGAACTCGTCCGTGCGGTACCCGGCCACGCTGACGCTCCGCGTCTCCAGGCGCTGGAGGGTGGCGGGCACGTCCAGGATCGACTTCACGCCCGCGCAGACGACGGTGATCCGCGTCCTGGAAAGCATGTCGAGGTCGGCGGACTCGTCCTGGTCGGCCGTCCACTCGCGGTGCACGCCGCCGAGGCCGCCCGTCGCGAACACGCGGATCCCCGCGCGGGCCGCGAGGAACGCGGTGGCCGAGACGGTGGTGGCGCCGCTGGCCGACAGCGCGGCGGCGGCGGGCAGGTCGCGGAAGCCCAGCTTGCGCAGGTCGGGCTCGGTGGCGACGCGCTCCAGCATGCCCTTGTCGAGGCCCACGCGGGCCACTCCGTCGAGCACGGCGATGGTCGCGGGCACGGCTCCCGCCTCCCGGACCATCTCCTCCAGCTCGATCGCCACCTGGAGATTGCGGGGCTGCGGCAGGCCATGTGAGATGATCGTGGTCTCAAGCGCGACCACGGGCGCCCCCGTGGCGAGGGCCTCCGTGACTTCCTCTGAGGTCTGGATGATCGCCGCTCCGGGGCCGGTCATGTGCATGCTCGCTCTCGGTCCTCTCCCTGTATACGCTCCAGGGGGATTGTTCCCCTGATGTGCCTTCTCACCGTACTGTCCGGGTTGGGAGACCTTTCATGCCCCGTTCGCATTACGACGCCGTCATCGCAGGTGCCGGGCACAACGGCCTCGTCGCCGCCGCCTATCTCGCGCGTGCCGGGCGCCGCGTGCTGGTGCTGGAGCGGCTTTCCCACGTCGGAGGGCTCGCGGTGTCCGCGCGGGCCTTCCCCGGGGTCGACGCGCGGCTGTCGCGCTACTCCTACCTGGTCAGCCTGCTGCCGGGCAAGGTGGTCGCCGATCTCGGCCTGAAGCTGGAACTGCGGCGCAGGCGCTACGCGTCGTACACGCCGGTGGGCGGCACGGGGCTGCTCGTGGACAACGGCGACGCGGAGCGGACGGCCGCCTCCTTCGCCGCCGTGACCGGCGGGCCCGCCGACCACGCCCAGTGGAACCGGTTCTACGGGCAGACGGCGCGGGTCGCCGAGCGGGTGGCGCCCACACTGCTCGAACCCCTGCGCGACCGTACGGCGACCCGCGAGCTGGTGGCGGACGACGAGGCCTGGCGCGACCTGTTCGAGCGGCCGATCGGCGAGGTGGCCCGCGAGCGGTTCGGCGACGACACCGTGCGGGGCGTGGTGCTGACGGACGCCCTGATCGGCACCTTCGCCGACCCCGACGAGGACCTGCTCGCCAACCGCTGCTTCCTCTACCACGTCGTCGGCGACGGCAGGGGGGACTGGAACGTGCCGGTCGGGGGCATGGGCGCGGTCAGCGGGGCGCTCGCCGAGGCGGCCAGGAGCGGCGGCGCGGAGATCCGCACGGGCATGGAGGTGCTCGCGATCGACCCGGGCGGGGAGGTGGTGTTCCGCGACGCCGAGGGCGCCGAGCACACCGTCACCGGCGATCACCTGCTGGTCAACACGCCGCCCGCCGTCATGGCCAGGCTGCTCGGCCGGGCGCAGGATCCGCCGGAGGGCGCCCAGCTCAAGATCAACATGGTGCTGTCGCGCCTGCCCCGCCTGAAGGACGGCGCGGTGGACCCGGTCGAGGCGTTCAGCGGCACGTTCCACATCAACGAGGGCCGCGACCAGCTCGCGCTCGCGTACGAGCAGGCCGTCGCCGGCGTGATCCCCGAGCTGCCCCCGGCGGAGGTGTACTGCCACTCGCTCACCGACTCCTCGATCCTCGGGGCCTCGCTCCAGGAGGCCGGGGTCCAGACGATGACGCTGTTCGGCCTGCACATGCCCGCCCGCCTTTTCCGGAAAAATCCGGACAAGGCGAGGAGTGAGGCGCTGGCGGCCACGCTCGCCTCCATCAACAGCGTTCTGGCCGAGCCCATCGAGGACTGCCTCCTGCGCGCCCCCGACGGCTCCCTCTGCCTGGAGGCCAAGACCCCTGTGGACCTGGAGAACGAGGCCGGCCTCCCCGGCGGCCACATCTTCCACCGCGACCTGTCCTGGCCGTTCGCCGAGGACCCCGCCGAGACCGGCCGCTGGGGCGTCGAGACCGAGCACGAGCGGATCCTGCTGTGCGGCGCGGGCGCCCGGCGCGGAGGCGGCGTGAGCGGCATCCCCGGCCACAACGCGGCCATGGCGGTGCTCGCCGGAAGCTCTTAGTGACTCCTCCGCTCCCTGAAGGGGAGCGGCTTCTCGCTAAGCCGCTTCCGCAGCCTGACGAAGGGCAAGCCCTGCCCAGAGGATGTTGACAGCCGCGTTCACGTCGGCGTGCGCGGTATGCCCGCACGCCGTACAGGCGAACTCGGCTTGGGTGAGGCGGTTGTCCGCGGCGCGGTGCCCGCAGCGCGAGCAGGTGCGGGAGGTGTTGGCGGGGTTCACTGCGATCAGCTCGCGACCGGCGCTTTCAGCCTTGTGTGACAGGATCGTCAGGAACACCCCCCAACCCGCGTCCAGGATGCTCCGGTTCAACCCGGACTTCTGTGCGACATTCCGGCCCGGCTGCGTGATCGTGCCATGGGCCGAGCGGGTCATGTTCGCGATCCGCAGGTCCTCATGCACGATCACGTCGTAGTCGCCGACCAGCGCGAGCGCCGCCTTGTGCGCGCCATCGAGGCGTTGACGGCGGACCTTGGCGTGCAGCGCCGCGACGCGGGCGACGGCCTTACCGCGGCGCTTGGATCCCCGTTT